>CAZXFU010000009.1:0-29180 GCA_964640345.1 uncultured Eubacteriales bacterium | reverse complement strand
TTAGCTTAGCCTAACAATATTTTCTTTTTTAGACGTTCCAACCAACGTCTGTTTGGTATACTCTTTTTTATTTATATTATTTTCTAATAATTTTCTATTGACTTTTCATAGTTGGTCTCCTTTGCATAATTACATAAATATATTATATTCAATTTTAGACACAGGTCAAGGAAATTTATGTTACATTTTGTTGACAAAAAACAATTCCGTTTTTTTAAAAATATTTGTAATTCTTAATTTTTTTTGGTACAATTTTATTGAACTTTAATTGAGGTGGGAACATGGATAAAAAAAGTTGGATATTGTACAGTATTTGTGGGGGTTTAGTAATAATAATTATAGCAATTACGGTATTTTTGGCGGTAAATAGTGGGAATAAACCGGTTAAGATAAGTAGCACCGAGTTGACTTGCCAAATGGCTAAAAGTCTTTTAGGCGGTTATTGTGAAGTTGATGAGAAAGAAATTAAAAATTATATATTAAAAGATAATATAAAAGAAGCATATTTAAGACTAATTAATAAAGAAATTGACGTGGTTTTAGCATCGGATGTAGATGACGAGGTCATCAAATGGTTAGAAGATAATGGAACAGAAATTGAAAGTACTGTTATTGCAAAGGATGCATTAGTTTTTTTAGAAAATGTAGAAAACCCGGTTAAGGACTTAACAGAAGAGCAGATAAGAGGAATTTTTTCCGGTAAATATTTAAATTGGGTAGAGCTTGGTGGAGATGATGCTGAAATCATAGCCTATTCATCAGACCAAGAGAGTGAAGAACGGTATATGATGAAGAAGTTTATGAAAGATAGAGTTTTGGCTAAGCCTAAATATCGCTTAAAAGATTCGTCATTTATTGGATTAAAAGAAGCACTTATTAGTTTTTTGGATACCGGGAAGAAATCGATAGGTTATACAACTTATTATAATGCAAAAGGTAGTAGTAATGATGAAATTAGAATGTTAAGCGTTTCTAATGTGGAACCAAGCGAAAGTACTATAAAGAGTGGCGAATATTTGCCTACAATGAATATATATGCAATCATTAGAAAGGATACACTTAAAAATTCTCAAACCAGAAGGTTTGTTGAATATATAATATCTAAAAACGGGCAGGCTATTATAGAGCAATGCGGATACGTTAATTTGGTAAAATAAATACAAAGGAGGAATTTATAATGGCAACAAAGAAAGAAATTGAGAAAACCGCAGGTCAATTGCGAAGCGAGGAGTTAGTTTTCGAGAGAAAATCTATATGGGAAACTGCAGATAAGAAGTCATTAAAGAAAATACATGAATTTTCTGATGGGTATATAGACTTCTTAAATAAGAGTAAAACAGAAAGATTAGCTGTTGAAGAGGGAATAAGACTTGCGAAGGAAGCTGGCTTTAGACCTATTTCGACATATAAAAAATTAAAAGAAGGAGACAGAGTTTATTTTTCTAATAGGGATAAAGCACTGTTTTTAGCTATAATAGGCAAAACCCCGATATCTGAAGGAATCAATGCTGTAGGAGCTCATATTGATTCCCCGAGGCTTGACTTAAAACCAAATCCGTTATACGAAGCTGACGGAATGGCTATGTTAAAGACTCATTATTACGGGGGTATAAAGAAATATCAATGGACTACTATTCCTCTTGCGATTCATGGTGTTGTAGTTCGTGCAGATGGTACAAAATTAAGGGTAAGCATAGGCGAGCAAGACGATGAGCCTGTATTTTGTGTAACAGATTTATTACCTCACTTAGCTAGAGAGCAAGTTTCAAAGCCTTTAAGAGAAGCAATAACAGGTGAGGAATTAAATGTTTTATTTGGTGGTATTCCGTATGAGGATGAAAAAATTAAAGAAAAAGTAAAACTTAATATTTTAGATATTTTAAATAAAAAGTACGGAATGAAAGAGCGAGATTTCACAAGTGCAGAACTCGAAATTGTTCCGGCATTTAAAGCTAAATCGGTTGGACTTGACTCATCATTTGTAGGTGGATATGGTCAAGACGACAGAGTTTGTGCATACACTGCTCTTAAAGCTATTTGTGATATTGGACTATGTGAAAAAACAGCAATTTGTGTACTTGCAGATAAAGAAGAAGTTGGAAGCATGGGAAATACAGGTATGGAGTCACGTTCATTTGAATTCTTTATTGCGGATTTGATGAAACTTAGAGGCGAGTATGATGAGTATGGACTAAAAAAAGCTCTTGCAAAGAGCAAGATGCTTTCAGCCGATGTTGATGCGGGTTATGACCCAACATACGGCTCTGCTATGGAGAAAAATAACTCTTGCTACTTAGGAAATGGTGTTTGCGTTGCAAAGTATTCAGGACACGGTGGAAAATCAGGCGGAAACGATGCGAGTGCAGAGTTTTTAGGCGAGGTTAGAAAGCTGTTTGAAGATAACGATGTCGCATGGCAAATTGGCGAGCTTGGAAAGGTTGACCAAGGCGGTGGCGGAACAATAGCTTATTATTTAGCAAATCAAGGTCTAGATGTAATCGACTGCGGTGTTGCGGTATTATCTATGCATGCACCTTTTGAAATTACAAGTAAAGCCGATGTTTATATGGCATATAAGGCTTACAATGTATTTATGAAATAAAAAAGATATATTAATGTTTAGATTTAGCACTAAGAATTTATTATAAAAAGCCGAAAAAACTTCTTGTAGAAGGAGAGATGTTAATGTTATCTTATGAAATTTTCAGAGACCTAGCGATAATATTAATTTTTGCAAAGGCTTTTGGACTTATTGCCAAGAGGATGAATGTGCCGTCTGTTGTTGGAGAAATTATAGCAGGTATTGTTATTGGTCCTACAGTTTTCGGATTTGTTAGTGCCAATAATTTCTTAATTGAGATGGCTGAAATTGGCGTGATTTTGCTTATGTTTTTGGCAGGACTTGAGACTGATTTGAATGAACTTGCAAAAGTCGGTTGGGCGTCTGCAATTATTGCGATTATGGGTGTGTTTGTGCCGTTAATTGGTGGTGCTTGGCTCTATATGAGCTTTTATAATATTCCGCTTACGGATACGGCTGAAGTTCTAAAGGCTGCTTTTTTAGGATGTGTTCTTACGGCAACGTCTGTAAGTATTACAGTTCAGGTTTTAAGAGAGATGGGGCACTTAAAAGGTAGAGTTGGTACTACGATTATGGGAGCTGCAATAATTGATGATGTTATAGGAATTGTTTTACTTACATTTATTTTAGGAATTAAAGATGCGTCTGTTTCACCTACACATGTAATAATTCAAACGATGTTGTTCTTTGTTTTTTCACTTGTGGTTGGGATTATTTGCTATTTTATTTTTAGGAAAATTAGTACTTTAACTCCTGGAACAAGACGTATCCCAATTGCAGGTTTGGCTTTATGTTTTGCGTTGTCATACATTGCCGAGGTTTGGTTTGGAGTAGCTGATATTACCGGTGCATATATTGCAGGAATTATTTTATGCAATATTAGAGATGCTAAATTTATAGCGAATAAACTGGATGTTAATTTGTATATGTTGTTTGGACCTATATTTTTTACTAGTATTGGCTTTAAGACTGAAGTTTCAACAATCGATAAAGACATGATTATTTTTTCGGCATTTTTTATAATTATTGCATGTATCACAAAGATTATAGGTTGCGGACTTGCGGCAAAATTATGCACTCTTGGTTGGAAAGATTCGTTAAAAGTGGGAGTCGGAATGATGAACCGAGGCGAGGTTGCTTTGATTGTTGCTCAAAAGGGCTTTGCTACGGGAATGCTTAATACGGCATTTTTTACTCCTATAGTTTTAATGATTTTGTTCTCGGCAATTATTACACCAATTGGGCTAAAACTACTTTATAAAGGCGAAAAGTCGGCAAGAATTGCGGTAGAGTGAGGCAAAAAACGCTTTAATATTTTGTTGCAAAGCTACAAAATATTAAAGCGTTTTTTGCACACTGTACAAGTGCTTGCTGCTAAACCAAAGATTTGGACAAACGGCTTTTTATATTTTATATTTTGGACATTTTCAAAAATTAATATATAGGATTTTATCAAAAATTAATCATATATATAGTATAGATGCGTTGACTAAGAACTCCAGACTATGATGATTGGAGTTTAGATGGAGATATTCTTATATATGATAAAGTATATGATGAAAACTTGACTTTGCAAAAGGAATGATGTAAAATACTTTTGCATAGTAAAAAGCTGCGAAGAGAAGAGTAGATAATGAGATATGTTTTAGAGAGCTCTGATGGGTGAAAAGGGGCACAAAAATAGCTATTGAAGATGGTCTTGGAGCTGTATATCTGACTACGTTTGTATAGGATGTATCGGGTTTGCCCGTTATAGCAAGTGAGTATAGATGTTTTGTACTTGTTGAGGTTTATATCGTGAGATATAAATGAAGTAAGGTGGTAACACGGAATTTGACTTTCGTCCTTTTGGGGCGGAAGTTTTTTGCTATTATGAAGGGGGAAAAACAAATGAGTAATAAGTATTATATTACAACACCGATTTATTATCCAAGTGGTTCTTTGCATATCGGTCACTGCTATTGTACAGTAGCTGCCGATTCAATTGCAAGATACAAGAGATTGCGTGGGTATGATGTTAAGTTTTTAACAGGAACTGACGAACATGGTCAGAAAATTGAAGAAAAGGCTAAGGCTGCTGGCGTTACTCCTATTGAGTACGTGGATAACATTGTTAGTGAAATTAAACAGCTTTGGAGAGATTTGGAGATAACTAACGATGATTTTATTAGGACGACAGAAGATAGACATACGAAGGTTGTCCAAAAGATTTTTAGAAAGTTATATGATCAAGGAGACATTTATAAAGGGGAGTATGAGGGAAAATATTGCACGCCTTGTGAGTCTTTTTGGACTGAAACACAATTAGTTGACGGGAAATGTCCTGATTGTGGAAGAGAAGTAAGGCTTGTCAAGGAAGAAAGTTACTTTTTTAGGCTTTCAAAATATCAAGATAGATTACTTAAATACATTGAGGAGCATCCCGAATTTATTCAACCTGAGTCAAGAAAAAATGAAATGATTAATAATTTTATAAAACCGGGTTTAGAGGATTTATGTGTTTCTAGGACAAGCTTTTCGTGGGGAATTCCTGTTGATTTTGACTCTAAACACGTTGTTTATGTTTGGCTTGATGCGTTGACAAATTATATAACTTCATTGGGATATTTAAGCGATGATGATTCTGAATTTAAAAAATATTGGCCTGCAGATTTACATTTAGTTGGTAAAGAAATTGTAAGATTCCATACAATTATTTGGCCTATTATGCTTATGGCTTTAGACTTGCCTATTCCGAAGCAGGTTTTTGGTCATGGATGGTTAGTTATTGGAAATGGTCAAAAGATAGGTAAGTCTTTTGGAAACTATGTTCCGCCACAGGAATATATTGAAAAATATAGTTTGGACGCAGTAAGATACTATTTGCTTCGTGAAGTGCCTTTTGGAAGCGATGGAAACTTTACTGAAGAATCATTAGTTAGCAGAACAAATTCAGATTTGGCAAATGATTTGGGAAATTTGGTAAGTCGTACAGTTGCGATGATTGAAAAGTACTTTGGTGGCATTGTTCCAAAGCCGGGAAATGACGACGAATTTGCAAGGTCATTAAAAGAAACTATAAATAATGCAATTAAAGATACTGAAAATTATATGGATAAGTTGGAAATTAGTAAGAGCCTAGAGAGTATTTGGAGCATTATAGGACGTGCTAACAAGTATATCGATGAGACTATGCCTTGGGCACTGGCTAAGGATGAGAATAAAAAGCAAGAACTTGCAAATGTTATGTATAATTTGGCGGAGACTTTAAGGATTGTATCTATTTTAATAAGACCATATCTTGCTAAGACCCCTTCTAAGATTTGGGGACAGCTTGGAGTTACCAAGAATTTAGAGTGGGATGATGCTAAAACATTTGGCTTATTAGAAGTAGGAACAAAGGTTAAAAAAGGTGAAAATTTATTCCCTAGAATAGACACTAAGGTTTGCGAAAAGAAAAAAGAAGAGCCTAAGGTAGAAGAGAAAGCTGAAGAAATAGCTGACTATATTACTATTGATGACTTTGACAAGATTAATTTAAAAGTAGCAAAGGTTTTAGAGGCTGAAAAAGTTGAAAAATCCGATAAATTACTTAAATTAAAAGTTTCTCTTGGAACAGAAGAGCGACAGATTGTTGCCGGAATACAGAAATATTATGCCCCAAGTGAGTTAATCGGCAGAAAGTTGGTTATTGTTGCTAATTTGAAGCCGGTTAAATTAAGAGGAATTGAATCACAAGGTATGGTTATAGCCGCTGGAGATGGCGAAGTTGTAAAGGTATTGTTTGTTGATGATGCAGTTGATGAGGGGGAAAACGTTCATTAATTCATAAAAACTTCAAGGGAGGAGCATGAAAAACACTCCGATTTATGTGTAAAAAAAAGACGGGAATATTATAAGGAACATCCTACATTATAGGATGTTCCTTATAATATTCTCGCCTTTTTATTCTTCTAATTTAGTCCCACAAGCAGAACAGAAAGTTGCATCTTTTGCAAGTTTTGCATCGCAATAAGGACATTTGTCTGCCGTTTCTTTAACTGATTCTTCTTCGTCTTCGGGTTCTGCTTCTTGTTCAGCACCGCATTTTGAACAGTATCTGTCTTCTTTTGAGATTTCTGTTCCACAAACACTGCATTGTCTCATTTTTTTCATTTCAAGTATTTTGTTACGCATTTCTTGAACGGATGTTTCGGCTTCTTCGATTTCTTTACATAAATCTTCAAAGTCGGTATTTCCAGCTCCTCCAGCCTTGTAATCTTCATATACGGCAGCACCGATTTGTTCAAGTTTTTCAGAAATCTTATCATTCTCACTTGCTATTTGCATTCTTAACTTTGCTTCTTCAATTAATTTTCCTGATTTTTCTGTTGCAACTTTATATGTTTTAGTGAATGTTTTTGAAACCTTTTTACCTAATCTGTTTAATTTTTCATTAAATTCCATAATATCATTCCTCCTTGAGTATCTTTCAAAATCAGTTTATTATAATTTATTCATAATATCAAGCTGTTTTGCTAAATCTTTCTAAAATATATTTTATGATTTCGTCATAATTGTCTGTTTTTACTTTAATAAAGACGTTAGGATCGAATGAAACCCATACTTCTAGCTCTTTTTCAAGTGAATTATCCATTACCGCACTTATGATGTTTATTGCATCTAGTGGTTTTTGTAATACATAGCTCCATTCTGTTGTAAATGGGTCGGTCATCATGTCCTTTTCAAAGAACTTTGTGAGGAAATCATTTATTGTATTTTCTTTTTCAGAGACTAAGTTTATTGTCATAAGAGGTCACTACCTTTCAATATATTATTTCTATTTGTTTGCTTTGAAACCTTTAGGAAACTTATGGTAATGGGATTTAATGAATTCAACATACATATCATTTAACTATAATTGACAAAATAAGGCAGATAATATACAATACAATTGTTGTTTTTGTAGAAAAATGAATAGTAGGAGGAGTGTCTATGAAAGGGAGAGTTGATGTTGTACTTGGTGGGTTCTTTGGAGATGAAGGAAAGGGAAAAATAATTGACCATTTATCTGAGCATGCGGATGTTACAGTAAGATGTACCGGCGGGAATAATGCTGGTCATACTATTGTTGTAAATGGTAAAAAGTTTGCGTTTCACCTTATTCCATCAGGAATATTGAATGATAAAGCAATTGCTGTTATTGGTAACGGTGTTGTTGTCGATCCTAGAGTATTGATTGAAGAGATTAATATGTTAAAGGAGAACAACGTTCCTGTAGATAATCTTGTTATTTCAGACAAGGCTCATGTTATCATGCCTTATCATATTGAAATGGATGCTGTTTTAGAGGAGATGAGAAGCCCAGGTAAAAAGATTGGTACAACTAAACGTGGCATAGGACCTACTTATTCAGATAAAGCACAAAGAAATGGTATCAGAATGGAAACACTTGTTTCAGATAAATTTGAAGATGTTGCAAGAGAATATTTTAAGAATAATAATGCGATAATGAAAGCTTATGGTTTTAAGGAGCTTCCTGTTGAGGAAAATGTCGCAAAATATAAAGAGTATGCCAAGGTGCTAAAACCTTTTGTAAAGGATAGTGTAAATTTAATTCATAATAACTTAGAAGAGGGAAAATATGTAGTATGTGAGGGTGCTCAGGCTGCATTACTTGATATTGACTTTGGTACATATCCGTTTGTTACATCTTCTAATCCTACAATTGGTGGAATTTGCACCGGTTCCGGTATTGGGCCTAAGGATATAAATGAAATTTATGGTGTTATTAAGGCTTATTCATCTAAAGTTGGTGAAGGCCCTTATGTTACAGAGCAAAATAATGAAATCGGAGATACTATAAGAGAATTAGGACATGAATACGGCACAACAACAGGCAGACCTAGAAGATGTGGTTGGCTTGATTTGGTTGCGTTAAAGTATGTTGCCAGAATTAACAGCTTGACAGCTATTGCTATTAATCATGTTGATACTGTGGGAAAGCTGGAAAAAATTAAGGTTTGCGTTGGATACGAACATGACGGAAAGATTACTACGGACTATTCTACTAATGTAGACTTCTTAAATTCATGTACTCCTATTTATGAAGAGTTTGAAGGAAATTTTGGAGATATTTCAGGTATTAAAAACAGAGAAGATTTGCCTGAGGCTTGCAAGAAATATTTAGATAGAATTGAGAAATTTGTTAACGTGCCTATTAAGTTTATTGGTACCGGTGCAGGTAGAGAAGATAGAATTCTTTGTTAATAGCGGAGGGGATAATTATGGCTTTTTGCGAGAGATGCGGTTCTAAGCTAAATGATGGCGAAAAGTTTTGTCCAAACTGTGGAGCAGAAACGTGGCTTAATAGCAATACAACGTCTACCGATAATTTTGCTAATCCAATTAGTGACGGCGTAGATAATAATGGTTTTGATAAAAAAGATATACAAAATAACAAGCTTATGGCAATACTTGCATATTGCGGAGTTTTGATTTTAATTCCTTCTTTCGCTGCAAAGGATTCAAAGTTTGCAAGATTTCATACTAATCAAGGACTAGTGTTCCTTTTTACAGGTACTATTGCAGCTTTTGTTTGCAAATTTATAAGAGCATTACCGGGAATGAGATTAGTAGCAAATTTCTTGACAAATTTTGTGTCTTTAGTTGTTTTTGTATTCTGGATAATCGGAATAGTTAATGCTTCTAAGGGTGAATATAAAGAGTTGCCTGTTATAGGTAAGATACAGATATTAAAGTAATAAAATGTAAAGAAGCAATTTGTGAGACGGTTAAAAAGTTATCACAAATTGCTTTTTTTAGTGCGATATAAAGGAATTTGGCAAATATTGTAGAATTTCTAAGAGGATTCTTAGAGATTGGGTGATTTGTATGGATAATGAAGAAAAATTAGAGTTTATAGAGAATGTACTGGGGTTGCCTATGTATTGCTTAAAAGAGGAGACAAACCTTTGTGATATTGAGACTTGGAATGTTGATACAATGTTAGATTTCCAAAATGAATTGCTTAATATTGGGAAAGATATATCAATAGATGAACTTCAAGAGTGTGAAAGAGTAGTTGAACTTTTGAGATTACTTGATTAGGGGGAAGATAGATGAATGTTGCTCTTATTATAGCCGGTGGAAGTGGAGTCAGAATGGGGCAGGATATTCCTAAGCAGTTTTTAAATGTTTTTGATAAACCAATCGTTATTTATACATTGGAACATTTTCAGAGACATGATAAGATAGATGCTATTGCGGTTGTTTGCTTAAAAGGTTGGGAAAAGGTTGTAGAGACGTATTCCAACCAGTTTGGAATAGCAAAGCTAAAGTGGATTATTGAAGGTGGACAAGATGTTCATGAGTCAATTAGAAATGGCTTGTTTTACTTAAAAGACTATTGTAAGCCAAATGATAATGTTATTATACATGACGGGATACGCCCTATGGTTGCTAAATCTGTTATTTCAGATTGTATTGAGATGTGTAATAAACACGGTAACGGTATAGCTTCCCTTCCAATATATGAACAGATTTTTAGAACAGACGATAAATTATCTACTAATGAGTACATTCCAAGGGATAAGATTATGTGCTTGCAAACACCTCAGGCTTATAAGTTTGAGCGTATAAGTAGTGCATATGAAAGAGCGTTTAGAGAAAATACAGGAATGCCGTATTCCTCTTATGCTAATACTATGATGGTTGAAATGGGCGAAAGACTGTATTTTTCACAAGGGTCTTCTAAGAACATAAAAATTACTACTACCGATGATTTAGAGATTTTTAAGGCTTTATTAAAGGCAGGGAAGGATGAATGGCTAAAGTGATAAACGAGTTGTATTTTGCTGATTTAGATAATATACTTTCTTGCAATTTACCTTTTTGCAGGTTAGCGGGTAAAAATATATTAATCACAGGTGCTACCGGACTTATTGGTTCTTGCTTGGTGGATTTTTTTATGAGACTTGGGAATGTTAATGTTTTTGCTATGGGCAGAAGCGTGGAAAAATGCAATTTAAGGTTTAAAAATTATTTATGCAATCCTAATTTTTCTTTTGTTTGTCATGATGTTACAAATAAATTTGATATGGATGTTAATTTTGATTATATAATTCATACTGCAAGCGGAACTGATCCTATGTATTATTGTACAAAACCTGTTGAGACTATGACGAGTAATTTTCTTGGCACATATAATTTATTGGAATATGCAAGGCATCATAATGTTGAAAGATTTATGTTTATTTCATCGAGTGAGATTTATGGAAAAGTAGGAAAAGATTTTATTAGTGAAACTGATAGCGGATATGTTGATCCGACGGGTGTTCGTTCCTCTTATCCGTCAGCTAAAAGGGCTTCAGAAAATCTTTTGATTTCATATGGCACCGAGTACGGAATAGACGGCGTTATTGTAAGACCAAGCCATGTTTATGGCCCAACTATGAGTAAAGAGGATAATAAGTGCGTAGCACAGTTTTTGCGTAGTGCTGTAAATGGTCAGGATATTGTATTAAATAGCAGTGGAAGTCAAGTTAGGATTTATACGTATGTTACCGATGTGGTTAGTGCGATTTTGTATGTCCTACTTTTAGGGAATATTAATGAGGCATATAATATTTCGGGAGATGATGTTGTTTCAATAAAGGAATTGGCCGAAATTATCGCCGAGATTTCAGGTTGCAATGTGTTTTTTAATGGGAAAGACATTGAAAAGAATGAGAGAATTGTTTTAGATAATGCTAAAATATCTGAGCTTGGTTGGAGATGTGATGTTAGTTTAAGATCCGGATTAGAAAAGACTATTGAGATTTTAAAGCATTTGTAGTACAGATTATTGAAATGAGGAATTGACCATGATTACTGAAGAACAGTATGTTTTAGAATTGTTTCAGAAAAGTTTTAGAAGATTTAGTGATAGACGTATTGTATTGTATGGTACTGGGGTATATACAGAAGTAATTTTAAACAATGTATCAGATTATAATTTTGTCGGAATTATGGATGGGTATAAGACCAGTGGTAGTTTTTTGGGATATGATATTTTAGATTATGATTCTGTTTTAGATAAAAAGGCAGAGATTATTATAATAATAGCTCGTTCAAGTAATACTAAGGTTATATATAACAGAATTTCTGATTTTTGTAAGGCTAATAATATTGCTGTTATGGATATTTACGGCAATAATTTGATTGAAAACGAGAATGTGTTTGTAGAAAATAATGAGTATTTTAGTAGAAATGAAGATGAGTTAAAACGTTTGATTGATGAAAATGATGCTATAAGTTTTGATATATTTGATACGCTTATAATGCGATATACCTTGTATCCGGAAGATGTTTTGGAGATTATTTCAAGAAGGATTGGGGGTAATGATTTTGTAAAAAATCGTAAAGAGAGTGACAGACAGGTAAATGCAAATATTTATGAAATTTATGATGAGTACAAGAGAATTACCGGCATTAGTGATAGTAAAAAACAGAAGCTTATTAATCTTGAGATTGAGGTTGAAAAGTCATTTTTGACAGCTAGAGAAAAAATGGTTGAAATACTTAATTATGCTGTCGGGAATGGAAAGACTGTTTATCTTATTTCGGATATGTATTTGCCAAAAGATATTTTGGGTAAGATTTTGGAGAAGCTTGGTATAAAGGGGTATAGAGATATTTTTGTTTCGTGTGATTATAAGTGCCAAAAGGCTTCAGGATTATATAGAGTATATAAAAACGCAGTAAAAGGCAAGAAATATTTACACATCGGCGATAACTATGAAGCAGATGGGGTTTGTGCGGAATTGAACGGTATTTCAACTTATATAATAAAAAATGCGTATGATATGCTGGATATTTCTATTTATAGAAAGATTAATACTATTAAAAATAGCCTTAGTGAGCGTATTTTACTTGGAATTTTTATAGCAAAAGCGTTTAATAATCCGTTTTGCTTGTACAGTTCTTCCGGAAGGTTAAAGATTAATTCAGTGTATGATAGAGGCTACTTATTTATAGCTCCGCTTATTACGTCTTTTATGATTTGGCTTATTAATAACGTCAAAAATAGTGCGTTTGATACAATTTTGTTTTCGGCAAGAGATAGTTTTTTGGTGTTTAATTTATATGATAAAACAAGAGAAATTTTAGATATAAAGATGCCTAAAGGTTTATATTTTCTTACGTCAAGAATGGCATCCGGGATTACTTGTTCTACAGACGAGGAAGATCTTAGGTATTTTGCGACCTATTCGTATCAGGGAAAACCTAGTGAGATGCTAAAGAAGAGATTTTTCTTAAATGATGAAGATATTTTAGAGTATAATGATAACGAAAATGTTGTAGAATATGTGTTAAGACATAAAGAGAAAATAAAAGAAGTAGCAAATAGCTTAAGAGAGAATTACCTTAAATATATTGAAAAACTTGGAGTAAAAAAGAATGATAATTTGGCTTTTATTGATTTTGTTTCTTCAGGTACAAGTCATTATAATTTAGATAAAATTTTAGGCAAGGCTAATATGGGATTTTATTTTATTCATATTATTTCTACGTATGAAAAGAAAAGCAAATTGAATGTGAAATCTTTATATGAAGCCGGGAATATGTTTGAGATAAAAAACAGCCTATTTGAGAATTATTTGTTTTTAGAATATATTATGTCATCGTTAAAGCCTTCACTTTGTTGTTTTGGTAATAACGGAGAACCTATCTATTTAGACGAGCGAAGGACAGATTCGGAGCTGGAGACTGTTAAAATTATTCAAAGAGGGATAGAAGATTATTATGATTTGTATTTGACTAAGTTTTCTGGTTTAGATGAGATTTCCGTTGATTTCGCTGATATATTTTTGAGTTTTATGGATAAGAGATATTCTGACATAGTCGATGAGCTTTCTAAGAATATAGTTTTAGAAAATGAATTTAGTAATAAAGACTTTTTGCTTAAGAATTAAAAGGGGTTACTTTAATGAAAATAAAAAGATGCAGAATGAATGATTTTTTAAATAGTATAGGTAATAAGAAAATTATTTGCTTTGGGTTTGGAATTCGTGCCAGGGCTATGTGTGAGAATTATAGTGAGTTACTTACGCATATTGATTTTTTTATAGATAATGATGTTAATAAGCTGGGAGAAAGCACTATTAGAGATAGAACTTTTAGAATTGCATCTTCTGATTATTTTTTATCGTTAAAATCTTATGATGATATTGTGCTACTTATAACTACTAAATTTTTTAATGAGGTAATTACTCAGTTTAGTAATATAGAAAAATTGAATGATTTAGATGTATATATATATCCTCTTATGGAGGAAGCCGAAGAAATTTATGAAGCCGATGATTGTAAAATTGAACGGATAGAGACTTTTCCTATTCCCAAGGTTATTCATTATTGCTGGTTTGGAAGAGGAGAAAAAGGTAATTTTGCAGAAAAATGTATTAGATCTTGGAGGGAAAAATGTTCCGATTATAAAATTATAGAGTGGAATGAAGATAATTTTGATGTTAATATTAACGATTATGTAAGAGAAGCTTATGAAAGCAAAAAATATGCATTTGTTTCGGATTTTGTGAGGCTGTATGTGTTATACAATTACGGCGGTATATATATGGATACTGATGTAGAAGTGATAAAGCCGTTAGATGAGTTACTGTTTGTTGAGGGTTTTACCAGTTTTGAGACGACAAGATATATTCCTACCGGTATTATGGCAGCTAAAGAGCATAATATGTGGATTAAGGATCAGCTTGATTCATATGAAAATGACAGTTTCTTAGATAAGGACGGAAAACAGATTTTAATTACTAATGTTGAACGTATAACCGATATAAGTAAAAAGAAGCATGGGCTTATTCCAAATGGGAGTAAGCAGGTTTTAAAATATGGAATTGTTATATATCCGAGGGCGTTTTTTTGCCCTAAATCGGTAGTTACCGGGAAAATAAATTTAAGCAAGAATACGTATACAGTTCATCATTTTGCTTCAAGTTGGTTCCCTGACGGGATTAAAGAGAGAAACGATGAGCTAGAACGTTATATCGATGAGATTAAGTTTTTATAAGGCGGTGGAAGATGGAGGAGCTTATTAGTGTTATTATACCTGTGTATAATGTTAAGCCATATTTAAAAGAGTGTGTAGATTCAGTTATTAACCAAAGTTATAGAAATTTGGAGATTATATTAGTGGATGACGGATCAAATGACGGCAGCGAGATGATTTGCGACGAGTATTGCAAAAAAGATAGTAGGGTTAAGGTTATTCATCAAGAGAACAAAGGATTATCTGTTGCTAGAAACATAGGAATAGAGCATAGCAAAGGGGATTTTTTAACTTTTGTTGATTCAGATGATTATATACATAAAGAGATGTTAATGGTTTTATATGATAGTATAAAAGAGTATGATTCGGATATATCCGTTTGTAATTATTCTAACGCTGGAATGCTTGAAGTAGTAAATAAAAAAAATGTAAAGGTGTTTAACGAACTTGAAGAGATGCTTGGGGAGCTATACAAAGATAATTGTATATGTTTTGGAACGGCTTGGGGAAAAATTTATAAAAGAAAAATATTTGATGAGATACGATATCCGGCAAATAGAAGATATGAAGATAATTTTGTAGCACATAGAATTTTTGAAATCGCTAATAGGTTAGTTTATTCAGATAATAAATTGTATTGTTATAGGCTAAGAAAAGATAGTATAATGAATATGGCTTATTCTCTTAAAAATCTAGACGAAATAGATGCAATATATGATAGAATGAATTTTGTAAAGGAACGTGGGTATGAGTATTTTTATAATAGAGATTTTTATAGATATATTAATGCTTTAAGAAGAAATTATGAAAATTTGAAAAGGTATTTACCAAACGAAAAGGAAAAGATGACGGAGTTATTGATTGAGTTTAATAAATATTATAATTTAAAAAGCAGAAAGAGGATAATTAGCAATAAAATAAGATTTGGGTTAGATTTATTTCATATAAAAAGTTTGGTGTTGGAGAAAATAATAAAAACAGGAGTATGAAAATGAATGATAAAAAAATATCAGTAATAATGCCTGTATATAACGCAGAGAAAAACTTAAAGAGTTGTATTGAGAGTATACTTGCTCAGAAGTTAGAAGGGGTTGAAATTATATGTATAAATGATTGCTCCTCGGATTCGTCATTAGAAATACTTGAGAGTTATGTGGCTAAAGATGATAGATTTATTATAATAAATAACGAAAAAAATGAAGGACCTGGGATATGTAGAAATAAAGGTATTGAAATTGCCAGGGGCGAATATTTGTCTTTTATTGATGCAGACGATAGGTTTGAAGATGAAATGTTACTGAAATGTTATTATAAAGCAAAAGAAACAGATGCAGATGTCTTGGTTTTTAATTATATGACTTTTAATTCTGAAACCGGAGTTATCAATAAAGAGTTTGCAGTTCCATATGTAGTGAGGAAGAAATTAAAGTCTTACATTACTCCTGAATTAATTAAAGAATATATTTTTAATATTTTTGATGTATGTGCGTGGAACAAAATATATAAAAGAGAGTTTATAAAGGAAAACAACATAATTTTTGCTGACTTTAGTTATGGAGAAGATATGTTTTTTAGTTTGCTTTCCTTGGCGTTAGCTAAGAAAATTGCATATTTAGACGAGTATT
This sequence comes from uncultured Eubacteriales bacterium, assembly GCA_964640345.1. GTDB lineage: Bacteria > Bacillota > Clostridia > TANB77 > RGIG9151 > RGIG9151. The sequence goes on along the minus strand of CAZXFU010000009.1, from coordinate 12,973 downwards.
TGTATTATTATACAATAAAGCAAAAGTCTTCGGCATCATCTATAGCTGTCATGAAAGATAAATATTTTCTGCCATATAAAGCAATTAAGCTGGTAAAATATGCTTTGGAGAGTAGAAATCTTTTTGAAAAATATAAAAAAAGTTTGAATTTACTTTTATTTGAAAACGTAAATTGCCATTTGACCGTTTTAGGAGATGATTCTAATAAGTTAGTGCAGGTAATACATGGTGAAAGAGAATTTGAATATGGAAAGTATTTAACTAACTCAATAAAAGAAAATCATATGAATTTATTATTTAGCAATGAAAAAAAAATATGTAAGACCTTTGATAATTTTATGCGAAATGATAATATAGCACTATGGGGAGTTGCTTTAAGAGGACAAGCATTTTTGGACGTTATTGATAGAAATAAGATAAAGATTGGCTATTTAGTTGATAAAGATGTTTCTAAACAGGGTAAGATGTTAAACGGTGTTAAAGTAAATAATTATGATGATGTAAAAGATAAAGTTGATTTAATTATTGCTACGAATTCATATTTTTATGAAGCAATTTTGAGAGAAACTAACAATGATAAAAGATTGTTTGATATGAACGCTTATTTAAATTATGGTTTGGACTTTGATGAGTGTTTTAATTAATACAAAAGGGGAAAATGTATGAGGTATTCTGTATATAAGCAATTAATAGGAGTTATGGCTTCCGTTGTTGAAGCGGTAAAACATATAAAAGAGAATTTAAACTCAGTAAATATGCTGGTAGACTGTGTTGAGGCTATCACTACTGTGAAAGGTATTTTAGAGTTTAATAAAGAGGAAATTTGCAATGAGATTAATTGCTTTTTTGATAAAGTAAATGAGGTTGTAGACTGTATAGAGAAAGGTAATGACTATTCATCAAAAATAAGTGAAATTTTAGAGCTGGTTGTAAGAATAAATGAATTTTGTAACCGAGAAGTTAAATACAGATTTAGAATTGTTTTTTTTGCGGAACTCGGGGCTAAATGGGATTCTATGGATAGTGTATATTGGGCGTATAAAAATAGAGAAAATTGTGATGTTGATGTGGTAATTGCTCCTATATTTAGAGCTATAAAATTGGCTGATGGTAAGATAAGATCAGATGTTATTTATGAAGATTATTTGACAAAAATGGGGATAAAACATATCCCGTTTCAAAAATATGATATAAAAAAGGATTTGCCGGACTTAGTATTTACCAGTCAACCTTATGAAAGTGTTACTTCTGAGCAGTTTTGGGCTGAAAACATTGCTCCATATACGCATCTGGTGTATTTGCCGTATTTTACGACAAGTGGATTTGTGGAAGATGAGCAAAAATATGTTCAATGTCAGATGCCAATACACAAACTTGCTTGGAGGGTGATTTGCCAGTCAGAAAAAGTTAAAGAAGCATATAAAAAATACTCTTTAGTTGGTGGCAAGAATTTAATGGCATGCGGTTTGCCTAAGTGGGATTATGTGGTTAATATGAAAAACAAGGAAATAGATTTACCAAAAGATTGGGAGAAACTAAAAGGGAAAAAAGTTATTTTACGAAATTTCCATTATAATATGACGAGTCCTGAGCATCTTATAGATGTATTGTATGAACTTGTAGAAGAATGTGCCGGAACGGCTGTAGGTTTCATATGCAGATTCCACCCTATGCTTGAAACGATGTTTAAGGTTTATTACCCGAATTATAAAGAAAAATGGGAAAAAGTAAAAAATGATATTGATATTTCAACTAATGTTGTTATAGATAGGAATTTCAACTATGATTATGCATTTAAATTTTCAGATATTTTTTTGACTGGTCAAACTTCTTTAATTTCACAGTATTTATTAACGAAAAAGCCTGTAGTTACAATGTATTGGTCTTTCTTTGAAAAAACAAAGGAATTAGAAAAAACAGATGATGTTTTTATGAAAATGACGGAGCTTTACGGAACGACTACAAGGGATAATGGATATGAACTTTGCAAAAAAATACTTAATGACGGGGACTGTGAGTATGAAGAGAGGATGAAGTTTATAGAAAAAAATTTTCCAAATGCTGATGGAAAAATCGGTGAAAGACTTGCAAGTCAGTTACTTAAGGAGTTATTAGAAGAAGATAAAGATTAGTATTATAGCGATTTCATCTAAAATAGTAGGAGTGGGTTTTTATGAAAACAAAGAAAAGTGTTGCAAATTATGAAGCATATTACAGAATTTTTTACAACTGGCTTAAGTTAAAGAATGAAGGAAAGACACTTCAAAGTTTTTTTGATGATAATTACATTAAAACACTGGCTATTTATGGTATGGGTGAACTAGGCAGACAATTATATAAAGAGTTGCAGGTGTTAAATGTTAATATCCTTTATGCAATAGATAAAAATGCTGCTAATATCGAAGAGATAGATGGTTTAAAAATTGTGACACCTGATGAGAAGCTAGAAAAGGTTGATGCTGTACTTGTTACACCGGTTCATTTTTATTATGAGATAGAGAAAATGCTAGATGAAAAAGGTATAAGTAATGTTATATCGTTAGAAGATGTGGTGGTGTATTGTCTATGAAAGAGATATCAATATTGACATTTTGCAATAATATGTGGCATGTAAACTATGGACAGGTTTTACAGTGTTATGCAATGCAAGAAATTTGCAAAAAGTTAGGTGCCAATGTTCAAGTTGTGCGGTACAGAGAAAAGGTGCCACAGGATATTTTAAAATACAAATTTCCGTTGGGGAAAATGAATGAACTATATGAAGATTATTGTCAAAGGATATTTATACAAAATGGTTTTGACGAGAGAATAAATAAGTTTCAAAAATTTGTCAGCAAAAATATTAATCGCACATATCCTTGTTATACTATAGCAGATGTTGAAAAAATCACTCAAAAGTCTGATGTGCTAATATGTGGAAGTGACCAAATTTGGAATCCTAATTTATTAAAAAAGGTATATGCCCTTGATTTTGGAACCGCAATTCAAAAAAAAGTAGCATATGCAGCTAGTGGTATAGTGCCAAAAAGTAAATATGCAGATAAGAAGTATAAGGAACTATCTAAGTATTTGCAGAACTTTTCTAGCATTTCTTTGCGTGAAAAAGTGAGTATAGATATATTAAAAGATTATACAGCCCAAAAGATAGAAGATGTTCTTGATCCAACTTTTTTGCTTAAATCAAAAGAATGGGACAAGGTAGCGGGGAAATATTTGATAGATGAGCCATATATTTTTTGCTATACATTATGTGAAATTAGACCGTATAAGATGATGTTGAATAAAATAACAGAGCTTTATGGGGTAAAAAAAGTATTATATATACAATCAAAAGTTATTCCTGGGGATTATTCAGGAAAATTTGTTAAAATTTCAGATGCTGGTCCTGCTGAATTTTTAACATTACTGAAAAATTCAGTGACCGTGTGTACAGATTCTTTTCACGGTGTTGCACTCTCAATTAACTACCATAAACAATTTTGTCTTTTTAATCATAAAACTACAGATATTTCTCATTGTGCAAATAGGCAGGATGATATATTGGCAAAATGTCATATAAACAATAGAAAATGTGAGAATTTAAAAGACATTAATAATTTAGTACCAATTAATTATAAAGAGGTCGAAGCTTTTTTAAGCAAGGAACGTGAACGTTCGTGGGAGTTCTTGAAAAAGTCAGTTGAGTAGTAATATTTGAAGTTTGGAAGGAGATAACACATAAATGATAAAGGGCTTAGTCAGTATACTTATACCTTGTTATAATAGTGAAAAATATATTGCGGACTGCTTAGATTCTATTCTTCATCAGACATATAGGAATTTAGAAGTAATAATTGTTAATGATGGTTCTGTAGACAAGACATATGAAATTATTAAGACTTTTGAAGATAATTTTAAAAGAGTTGGTATACTTGTAAAGGTTTTATCTCAAGAAAATGCTGGACAAGCGGTCGCCATAAATAGAGCTTTAAAATATGTTAATGGAGAGTTTTTAGTTTGGCAAGATTCTGATGATTGCTATTCTAGTGATGGAATAAAGTTACTAATAGAGTATTTAGAAGCTCATAAAAACGTGCAATTTGTTAGAGGCGAAGTTTTATGTTTTAATGAAAATATGGACAAAGTTTTAGAACATGGTAAGAGCAAATATCCTGACGAAACGAACATTTTTGATTTTTATGTTTTTGAGACAGACTCTTATTGTTGGCCTGGAATATTCATGGTTAGAATGGAATATTTTGATAGTTGTATACCTAATAGAGAAATATATGTTGCAAGAGCTGGACAAAATTTAGCACTAATACTTCCTGTTGCTTATCGTGGAAAATGCGGCTACGTTAATAAAGTGGTTTATAATTATCGAGTTAGAGAAGATAGTTTTTATCATTCTGTTAAAGGTCTTCAAGATTTGCTAAAAAGAGAAGATGAGCACAAAACTTTATTGTTAAATATTTTAGAATGGATTAATATGCCGGAAAAAGAAAAAGCAGAGTATAAAAGTAGGGTTGATTATAAATACATTAAGATAAAAAGATTTCTTTATGTGGAAAATTTTTTTAAAATGGATAAATGCGGTAAGATTCTAAAAAAATTTTGTAAAAAATATAAAATTAATACTGCCGCAATTTACGGCATGGGAACTTTTGGAACAAAATTATTTGATATTTTAAAAAAAATTGATGTAAAAGTTTCGTATGCTATAGATAGAAATGCATGTAGTTTAGAAATATGTGGATTAAAAGTAGTAAGTCTAGGAAAAAATTTAGAAAAAGTTGACATTATAATTATATCTTCTCCTAATTTTTTCGATGATATGATTAGTGAACTTCAAAAAAATGATATTTACAATTATATTACATTAGACCAAATGATAAAAGTAGGAGAACAACTTTGAAAGTTCAACACTGTTTATATATTGAGAATAGTGATGTTAAATCACTAAATAAGTTTTATAATAAGGTGAGAATATGGAAAACAAGTTAGGATTTGGATGCCTTAGATTACCAATTAAAAACGGGAAAGTTGACTATGGCGAGCTTTGCAATATGATTGACTATTTTATCGGAAATAGTTTTAATTATTTTGATACTGCTCATGGTTATATGAATGGAACTAGTGAAATGGCAATCAAAGAATGTTTAGTAAAAAGATATCCTAGAGAAAAATTTATTTTGGCTAATAAGCTTACGGCTGCATTCTTTGATAAAAAAGAGGATATAATGCCTTTCTTTGAAATGCAATTGAGAAATTGCGGTGTAGAATACTTTGATTATTATTTAATGCATGCTCAAAATACGGAATTCTTTAAGAAATATAAGGAGTGTGGAGCATATGAAATTGCTTTACATTTAAGAGATATAGGAAAAATAAAACATTTTGGCATTTCTTTTCATGATAAAGCGGACGTTTTAGAGCAAATACTTATAGAATATCCTCAGATTGAAGTAGTGCAAATTCAGTTAAATTATTTGGATTTTGAAAATCCGGTGATACAAAGTAGGCTTTGCTATGAAGTGTGTAGAAAATATAAAAAGGATATAATTGTAATGGAGCCTGTAAAAGGCGGAAGTTTGGTAAGGCTACCGCTTGAAGCTGAGAAACTTTTTAAGCAATTAAATAATGGAAGTAATGCGAGTTATGCTATAAGGTATGCAGCAAGTTTTGATGGTGTAAAAATAGTGCTGTCCGGTATGAGCAATATTGAACAAGTAAAAGATAATGTTGCTTTCATGAAGGAGCTAAAAAAGATAACTTCAAAAGAAATGGAGACAATTAAGAACGTCGTAAAAATTATAAATAACCAAAATATTATTCCATGCACTTCATGCAGGTATTGTGTTGAAGGTTGCCCCAAAAGAATACCTATTCCGGATTTATTTGCAGATATTAATGCAAAAAAGTTGTTTAAGGATTGGAATAGTGATATATACTACAAATCACATGTACAAAATAAAAGTAAAGCAGGCGATTGTATAAAATGCGGGAAATGTGAGAAAATTTGTCCGCAACATTTAGAAATAAGAAAATATTTAGAGGAAGTGAGTAAAATTTTTGAAGGGAAAGGGTATAGCGATGAACAAAATGTACAAGTATTAATTGCACTTTTAAAAGAGCATGGTATAAGACGGATTATTGTATCGCCCGGTTCAACAAATCTTTCACTAGTTGGAAGCATTCAATATGATCCGGATTTCGAAATATATTCGTGTGTCGACGAACGCTCGGCGGCGTATATGGCTTGTGGAATGGCAGAGGAATCCGGAGAGCCGGTATGCCTTAGCTGTACAGGTGCGACTGCTTCACGTAATTATCTTCCGGGATTAACGGAAGCTTTCTATAAGAAGCTTCCTGTACTTGCAATAACATCGACTCAGTTTATTTCTAAAGTCGGTCATAATGTAGCACAGGTTATAGATAGGACTAATCCACCAAAAGATACGGTAAAGCACAGTGTTACCTTACCTGTTGTAAAGGACAGAACTGACTTTTGGGATTGTGTAGATAAAGTAAATATTGCACTTCTTGAGTTAAAGAGAAACGGCGGTGGACCGGTTCACATTAATTTACAAACCGGATATAGTAAGAATTTTAATGTAAGCGAGTTACCTTATGTAAGAGTTATCAGACGAGTTACTTATTTAGATAAATTCCCGATAATACCGGCTAATAGCAAAGTCGCCATTTTTGTTGGTTCACATAGAAAAATGGATAAAGAGCTTACTGATGTCATCGATAGGTTCTGCATATCAAATAATGCGGTAGTTTTTTGTGACCATACAAGCGGTTATAGCGGAAAGTATAAGGTGCGATATTCATTGGTTGCTTGTCAGAAAAAGTGCATTATAGAGAAACCGGATTTACTTATTTATATAGGCGATATATCCGGAGATTATTATAGCCTGGGAATAGGAGCGAATGACCAGGTTTGGAGGGTTAGCGAAGATGGAGAAGTAAGAGATCCGATAGGCAGACTTACTTATGTTTTTGACATGAAAGAGCAGGAATTTTTTAATCATTATTCAAATAGCAATGAAAAAACAGAGCAAAATTGCAGTTATTTAGAATGCTGTAAAAAGCAACTGAACTCTTTACGCTGTAAGCTCCCGGAATTTCCTTTTTCAAATATTTGGATTGCTTCTAAAATGGCGAAAGATATTCCAAGTGGCTCGGTTGTTCATTTTGGAATTTTAAATAGCTTAAGGGCATGGAACTTCTTTGAGTTGCCACTCGACGTAGATTCAACGTCTAACGTTGGCGGATTTGGTATTGACGGATGTATTTCATCATTGGTTGGTGCATCACTTGTTAATCCAAATAAACTGCATTTCATTGTAGTCGGCGATTTGGCGTTTTTCTATGATATGAATGTACTGGGAAACCGCCATATAAAGAGTAATATCCGTATTCTTTTGATAAATAACGGAAAAGGAACTGAATTTAGAAACTATGGTCATTATGCTCAAAGATTTGGTAAAGATGTAGACAAGTATATAGCTGCTGCCGGCCATTTCGGAAATAAATCGAATAGCTTAATTAGGCATTATGCTGAAGATTTAGGATTTTTGTATTTATCTGCTGTTAATAAAGAGGAATTTATTGATAACAGTAAGAAATTTACAGATTCTACCATCGGAGATAAACCGATTTTACTAGAAGTTTTTACAGATAGTCAAGATGAAAGCAAGGCATTAGAAGAAATTGTAAATTTAGAAGGTTAAAGGAGAAGATAGAATGTTTTACGAACAGGAATTAAAAACAGTGTTAGCTGATGTAGATAGGAATTTAAAATTAACAAATCGTTCAATATTGCGTTATTTTGAAATAGTAGGAACATACCAATCTAATTCACTGGGATGCGGAGTAGATGATACTTATACAAAGGGCTTATCCTGGATAATTTTAGATTGGAGAATAAAAGTAATTAAAAGACCTATATACAGAGAAAGGTTATTGCTACGCACCTGGTCAAGTGGCTCAGATAAGCTTTTTGCGTATAGAGATTATGAGATGGTAAATGATAAAAATGAAGTATGTGCTGTTGGAACATCACGCTTTGTTTTAAGAGATATAAAAGAGCAAAAGATGGCACATATGAGCGAAGAACTTACTTTAAAATTTCAAATGGAAGACAAACATGTTTTACCGGAAGAAAAATTCTTAAAATATAAAGCACCTATAAATTTCTCAAATGAGTTTGATTATACTATCATGAGAAGAGACATAGATTTTAATAAACATATGCACAATTTGTGCCATTTCGATCTAGCATATGAAGCATTACCTGAAGAGGTTTATGAAAATTGTGAATTAAATAATTTTAGGATTACATATAAAAAAGAAATAAAATTAGGAGAAACTGTAAAATGTCAATATTCCTTAGTTGATACTAAACATATTGTGTATATATCGAATGGAGAAGGTAATATGAATTCTATCATTTCTTTATGGTAAAGTAACTGAACTTTAAATGAATATTGGCACTCACTAATTGACTGTGCTAATTTTTTGTGATATATTCAATTTCGTAAGAAAGGTGATTGAATGAATACATATGAAAATAATAAAATGATAAAGAAAGATGAACTTATAGCTAAACTTCCGGCAATTACCGACGCTGAAAAAGTCTTTTTCTTAGATACTACAAGTCAAATACGTGAAATGATGATGTTATATAATTCGGCAATACGAGAGGTTACGACTAAATTAGAGGTTCTAAATGAAGAGCTTTCGATAAAAAATGAGAGAAATCCAATAGAGTTTATTACTTCAAGGGTAAAAACTCCTGCAAGTATTGTTGGAAAATTAAAGCGTAAAGAACTCGGTATTTCACTTAGAAATGTTGAGGAATATATAAACGATGTAGCTGGTGTTAGGGTTATTTGTTCGTTTATTGATGATATTTATGAGATAGCAAATATGCTTATAAAACAGGATGATATAAAATTACTTGAAGTAAAAGATTATATTCAAAATCCTAAACAAAATGGATACAGGAGCCTACATCTCCTTGTGCAAATTCCGATTTTCTTATCTGATGAAAAGAAAAATATGAAAGTTGAAATACAGATAAGGACTATGGCAATGGATTTCTGGGCAAGCCTTGAGCATGATTTAAAGTATAAAAAAGATATTGAAAACGAGTTTGAAATAAATAAAGAACTTAAAGAATGTGCCGAAGTGATTTCTAATACTGACTTTCGTATGCTTAATATTAGAGACAAAATAAAACACAAACCAATAAAAGATAAAAGTATTTTTAATGTTTTAACAGAGGTAAATACTAAAAAAATCAATTGATTACAGGTGGTTTGACTCATTTATTTTTTCTAACCATTCTTTTAATAATTTTACGGCATTTGCTCTGTGGCTTACCTTATCTTTTTCATCGGCAGTCATTTCTGCAAATGTTTTTTGGGTGGCGGGGAAGTAGAATAGCGGATCATATCCAAAGCCGTTTTCTCCGTGTTCTTCCTTGTCTATTAGACCGTAGCATTTACCTGTAAAGTTTTTTTCCACTCCGTCTGTTACAACTGCAATTGAGCAAACAAAGTGTGCTCCTCGTTCTAGTGGTTTTACATTTTTTAATTCATTTAGTAGTTTCTCGTTATTGGCTTTTGAATCGCCACCCGAATATCTTGCAGAGAAGATACCGGGTTTCCCATTTAGTGCGTCTACACACAAGCCTGAGTCGTCAGCAATTACAATTGTCGATTTATCATTTAAAACTTTATATAAGGCTTTTGCTTTAATCATGGCATTTTCCTCAAAAGTATTTCCGTTTTCTTCAATGTCTAAGTCTAAGCCACAGTCACTCATCGTATATAATTCTATTTCAGGCATATTTAACATTTTCTTTAATTCCTGAACTTTATGATTGTTTTTTGTTGATACAACTATTTTCATATACAGTTCCTCCTTGAAAATATTTAAACAATTACAAATATTATGTTATACCAAAAATAATAATTATTCAACAAAATCTTTCACATTTGGTGTATTTATTTTATATCGCTTATTTTTAAAGCTTTTAGCATAAATAACAGCACTAAGTAAATTACCATAATAATTATGCTCCCGAAAATTACGTATAGTAAATCTGAAATAATATACTTGCTTAAAGCGATGCTCATAAGCCAAATTGCAGCAATAATTGAGGCCACAGGTTTGATAAGCCAGTTTTTTATATCAAATTTTGCGTTTGTTACTTTAAGACTTCGGTATACATTTAGAGAGGAAGTTGTTATATTGCTTAATATCATAATGATTAGAAAGCAATCAATTCCTTTTGTCGGGACAAACGCATAAATCAAACTAATTCTTACTATCGAATCGAATATATTGTAATTTAGTGAATGAATTTGTTGGTTGAGTCCTTGCAATATTCCCATTACTACCGTTTCCAAATACATACATGGCACTATCGGAGCAAGGACTTTTATTATGTGTCCTATTTCTATGTTATGGTATATTAAATTCCCAAGTTCATACGCAAATGCAAAAAATATTCCGGCAATTCCGATTGAAGCTATTATTGATATTTTTAGCGTTTTGCTTGCAATTGATGTTACTGTTGACTCATGACCTACAGATTTTGCTTCCGCCATTTCTGGTATTAAGAGTGTAGAAAACGCCGTTAATAGTGAAGAAGGAAAGAAGAGTATAGGCATAGCCATTCCTTTTAACAATCCAAATTGTTCCAAGGCTTTTTCACGAGAAAGTGTAAATTTTGTGAGTGAATCGGGGATTAATACATTTTCAAAAGTTCTAAGAGTTGTATTTAAGTATTTGTTTAAGGCTATTGGACTTGCGACTTTTATTACTTTTCTCAAAACAGGTAAACTTTTTTGCTTTTTTGCTAAGTATTCATTTCCATGTCTTTTTTTCTCTTTTCTGTATGTTATATATGAGTAAGTACATGATGACATTTCTGAAATTACATCTCCAATAATTATCGCAACGCAAGCAGCTTCAATTCCATAGGGTAAGAAATAATCCATTATGAAGAATATTAAGGTTATTCTTACAATCTGTTCAATTATTTGGGCAATTGAAGGAATAGAAGCTCTTCTATATGCCATAAAATATCCTTTTATACAAGATGTTGCTGCCATAAACGGAAGGGCAAATATTGTTATTTTAAGTGAAGGAATTGTTCTTACATCATTTAAGCAATTTTTTCCTATTAGTTCGGACAGATTAAATAAGAGTATTGATAAAGCAACTCCCCAGCAAATACATATAATCAATGTTTTTTTAAAAGCCTTTAATACTGTCTGTTTTGTACCTTTTGCCATTTCATCGTTTACGACTTGAATTGCGGCAGTTGAGACGCCTGCTGTTGCAAAGGTTGCAGATAGCATATATACAGATAATATTATTTGGTATAATCCCATTCCTTCGGCACCTATTTTATTAGAGAGATATACTCTTAAAAATACTCCGAGACCTCGTAAAATAAAAGCTGTTATTGTCATAATTGCAGCATTTTTTAAGAATGTAAATTTTTTCAAAATCATCACTCTCCTAACTAATTTATATTTGTGTATTTTTTTTTTATGATTTCTTCTAAAATTTATAGGTCGAGTTTTGTCGATGTTTTCAAAAAACAACACATATTTTTTATTTTTTGACTTTACTTATTTTGTTTAGTGAAATAAAATATATATGTGTGTAGTGCATTGAAGTTTTACCGGATTTTTTCGGAATACATTTTAAGGAGAGTGTTAATATGGGATTAATAAAAGCAGCAATTGGAGCAGTTGGAAGTACTTTGAGTGACCAATGGAAAGAGGCGATACGTTGCCCAGAAATGAATAATGAAATTTTAATGATGAAAAGGACTACACCAAATGGTGTTATTTCTAATAAAAGCACAATTATCGTTGGACCTGGTCAGGCAGCGATTATTTATGACAATGGTAAAATTATTGATGCGACAGCAGAAGAAGGAGTTTATGAATTTGATTCATCTTCGACGCCTTCCTTGTTTGCAGGTCAGTTTGGCGGAATGTTCAAAGAAATGTGGCAACGTTTTACATTTAATGGAGCTACAGCTAAAGAGCAAGCTGTTTATTTCTTTAATACAAAAGAAATTATAGATAATAAGTTCGGCACACCAAGTCCGGTTCCGTATAAAGATTGGGGACATCCTTTAATGAACGCCAGAACAAATAGTTATATTGCTATGAGTGTTAAGGTTAAGTGCTATGGTAAATATACTTTTCAAATTGCAGATCCATTTATGTTTATGTCGAAAATTGCCGGTCTTGCTGATGTTTATAGAAAAGATGACTTAGTTGAACAGATGAGATCTGAAGTTATTGGAGCTTTCCAAAATGTTATGAATGGTCTTGGCAGCGATAAGTATAAGATTGAAGTTTTGGAACTTCCTAATAAAACTGATGAAATTAAAAAGATTATGGATCAAGAAGTTTTTGATGAACCTATTCGTGAAAGGGGCATAAAGATTTGCTCGTTTATAGTTGAAAGTTTAACACTAGATGATGAATCTAATGCTAAGATTGATAAGTATGAAATTGGCGGAGATGCATATCAACAGCAAGGAACGTTAGTCGGTTCTTATGCAAATGCCGTAGAGGGTGCAGCAAATAACCCAAATGGTTCGATGAATGGATTTATGGGGGTTGGAATGATGAATATGGCAAGCGGAGGAGTATTTGGAGGTGCTACAAACGGTGCTTTTAGTAATGCACAACCTATGAAACCAAATCCCGAGGCATTAAATAATCAGCCGACTGAACCAATTGTTCCTCCTCAAGCTGAACCGTTAAAGGTCGAAAAAGTATCTGCAACACCGGTTGCTTCAGAAAATGTTTGCTCAAATTGCGGTCAAGTGGTAACAGGTAAGTTCTGTTCTAATTGTGGAACTCCGGTTACACCTAGAAAGAAATTTTGCTCAAACTGTGGTCAAGAAGTAACAGGAAGTTTCTGTTCTAATTGCGGCACAAAGGCT
>CAZXFU010000008.1:0-29503 GCA_964640345.1 uncultured Eubacteriales bacterium | reverse complement strand
GCAGTTTCCGCTACTGCTGCTAAAAAGTGAAAGTAAGTTAAGCATTTATTGTATCCTTCTTTTGTTTAATCTTCTGTAAGTCTTTCGATTCTTGCTCCAAGAGAATTGAACTTTTCTTCTACGTGTTCATATCCTCTGTCGATATATTCTATTTTTGAAATTTCGGTAACACCTTTTGAAGCAAGACCTGCAATAATCATTGCTGCTCCTGCACGTAAATCTGTACATGAAACTGGAGCTCCGTTTAGGCTTTTAACGCCTTCAATTATTGCCGAGCGACCTTCTATACGTATTTGAGCTCCGAACTTCTTTAATTCCTCTACATATTGAAATCTGTTATCCCAGATCGATTCAGTCAAAATACTCATACCATTTGAAATCGATAACAAAGTTGCCATTTGAGGCTGCAAGTCGGTAGGGAAACCAGGATATGGCATAGTCTTTATATTAACTTTTTTAGGACGTTTATCACATTTTACTCTTACTGCATCACCGAATTCTTCAACAGTAATTCCCATTTCTATGAGTTTGGCAGAAATTGAATCAAGATGCTTTGGAATACAGTTTTTTATAGTTACATCTCCGCCTGTTGCAGCTGTTGCAATCATAAACGTACCTGCTTCGATTTGGTCAGGAATAATTGAGTATGTTGCATTTCCTGGCAATGATTTTACGCCAGTGATTTTTATTGTATCTGTTCCTGCACCTTTTATATTTGCTCCCATCGCATTTAAAAAATTCGCTAAATCCACAATATGTGGTTCTTTTGCTGCGTTTTCTATTATTGTTGTGCCTTCTGCTAGGACACTTGCTAAAATCATGTTTATTGTTGCTCCAACGCTTACAATATCTAAGTAAATTGAAGTGCCTACTAATTTTTTTGTAGTTGCTTTTATCAGACCTTGAGAAGTGGAAATTTGTGCTCCTAAAGCTTCAAAACCTTTTATATGCTGATCTATTGGTCTTGCACCGAAATTACAGCCACCAGGAAGTGGAACTTCAGCAGATTTATATCTTCCTAAAAGTGCACCGACTAAATAATATGATGCACGCATTTTAGAGCATAACTCTAAAGAACACTTTGTTGTCTTAATTTCGTTGTTGTCAATGATAACTTCATTTGGTGTAGGTTGAGATATAGTTACGCCCAGTTCTTTTAATAGAGTTATATATCGCTTTACATCGATAATATCCGGGAGATTTTCTATTTTGCAACGACCACTAATTAAAAGGGCCGCCGGCAAAATACATATTGCAGCGTTCTTCGCTCCACATATTGTTACACTACCCTTTAAAGGTTTTCCACCGTATATTTTTAGTTTTTCCATGTTTTTCTCCTCACTCTTCATCTTTTATAATTTTTTTAGAACTCAAATTCACTGAAAGAACACCTTTTAAAGTGTTTATATCTCCTAAAATCAAAGCCGGATTCATATCTTCATTCATTGAAAGCTGAAATGACATTTCTGAATTAGTGTCTTTTAGAGATCTTACAGAAATCCCATTTTTTTTAATTGAGTTATTTGCAAGAAGTGACTCTACATATACAACAATGTTGTTTAGCTCACTTGTTTCAGATGTTATTGTTAAAGTGGCTTTTTTTTGTGTATAAATATCAGAGAATTTTTTTATGTAAGCAAGACAAAGGAAAATAATTAAAGTTGTAACGGTTGCTCCAAAGTAAAAACCGATACCTGTTGCAAGACCAACACAAGCAACTGTCCAAAGGCTGGCTGCCGTAGTTAGACCTTTTACAGAGGAGCCGTTTCTTATTATTGTACCGGCTCCTAAGAAACCTATACCGCTTATTACCTGAGCACCTAGACGAGTAATATCCATATTAGGAGAAAATTGATGGTAATAATTATAAACGAATTTTGAAGTAAGCATTACTAAGCAAGCTCCAACGCAAACAAGTATATGTGTTCTAAGACCGGCAGGTCTGTGAGCATGTTCACGTTCTAGACCTATTAACGCTCCGAAGCAAACCGCCAGCAATACTTTGAAAATGATTTCTATTTCATCAGAATTTAAAAATAAAGCTAAAATATCATTAAAACTCATTATAATCACTCCTAAATAGCTGTTTTTTCTGTTGTATTTTGTTTTGATAAAATTTCATTCATGTTAATTTTTCTTGTATGAGCAGTATGTGACCATTCTTTTTTGTCTGAGTGTATCATACCTATAATTGTTATAGGTACCCATGTTAAATTGTAATACGGATAAACGATATAAGCTAAAAGAACTTTTAGATTAAATCGTCTCTCAGACATAATTATAAGTGGACCATATAAGAATTGGGCAATAAGAAATACCATCCAAACATAATTTGGAATAATGTAATTCATTTGAAATAATCCACCTTGTGGGTAAAAATATTGCATAAATGTAAATAATGTGATAATTCCGTAAACAATAATTCTAAGAGGCTGCAATAAATATGTTGCACAATCAAAGGCAACAATATTTTTCTCTTTGATTGCCTTTTTTAACATCTTTCCTAAAAATCTGTTTGTACAATCCGCATATCCTTGCATCCAACGTATTCTTTGGTTCCAAGATTGCTTTAATGTAAGAGGTTTTTCATCATAAACAATTGCATCATGAGACCAACCAACACATATTCCACGTAATGCTAATTTCATAGTAAATTCTAAATCTTCGGTTAAGCAAGTAGCACCCCAACCCATTTCTTTTATTAATTGTGAGTCAACACAAAAGCCTGTTCCACACAAACCACACGTCATGTGAAGATATGAACGCGGGAGTTGGAACAATCTGTTTGATGTCCAAAATGCAATTGAGTAAGAAGCTGTAATCCAAGAATCAAATGGATTTTTGCTGTCAATATATCCTTGAATAACGCGATAGCCTTCACACATTTTTTTGTTCATTTCGGCTAAAAAGCAAGAATCAACAAGGTTGTCAGCGTCAAAGATGCAAAAAGCATCGTACTGTTTTTCCATTTTAAATATTTTGTCAAATGCCCATTCAAGAGCGAATCCTTTACCTTTTTCTATTTTATTTGTTCTTTCAAGAACAATCGCACCATGTTGCTTTGCTATGGTTGCAGTATTATCTGTACAATTATCTGCTATTACAAAAATGTCATATAAGTCATTCGGGTATTTTAAGTTTTTAAGACTATCAACCAACTCACTAATAACTATCTCTTCATTATGAGCAGCAACGATCATTGCAAACCTTTTTTCTGGCGGAAAGTCAGAAGCGGGTTTTTCTTTTCGTTTTATCCATCCAACAAGTGAAATGCAAAAAAAATAAATTGCTAAAACAAATGTTGAGAGTTGAATAAAAGCACTTAAGAAATATAAAAATCCTTCTTTTATTACAAGCATTGTAAACAATTCCTTTCACAAAATATCTTTATTTATTATACTAAAATTATTTTTTCTTCTTAAACGTTGAAAAATAACATAAGAAGACTTACTTATAATAAGTTTTTTTTGGGGAAATGTCAAGGAAAATAAAGAATTTGAAAATTGTTAAGTTTAGATATTGAAAAACCGATGATAAAAATGATATCTTTTTATTGTGTAATATCTAAGGAGGAATAAAAATGAAGAGAATATTAAGCTTTTTAATTTGCATGGTTTTGTTTAACACGGTAACATTTGCTGCACCTGTGGTTTATGAAAAACCGGATGTTAAAATAATAGTAGAGGGAAATGAACTTGCACTAGAGCAAGAAGTACCGATTATTATAAATAGCAGAACATTGGTACCTTTAAGGAAACTGTTAGTTGGACTAGGTGTGCCGGATAATAATGAAAATATTCAGTGGATAGGCGAAAAGAGACAGGTAAAAGTTAATTACAATGGAGTCGACATAAGTTTATCAATTGATGATACAAAAGCATATATAAACGGAAAAGAATATATTTTAGATTCTGCACCGGTTATTCACAGAAGCAGAACTTATTTACCTGCAAGGTTTGTTGGCGAAGCACTTGGGTATAATATAAGCTGGGATTCGTATACACCGGCGGTTTTGGTTACATCTAATGATAATATGAATAAACTAACAAATATATTAAATGATTTAAATGCAGCAATGGATAAAGTTAACAGTTACGAAATAGCTGCTATGAGAACTACAGATGTAACAACTACTTATAATGGCACTGAAGAAAAATCTGAATATAGTAGTGTTATGATAGAAAGAGCGGATTTAGCAAAACAAATTGTTTATAATGAGGCTACTTACAAAGATGAATTTGAAAATAACGTTAATTTTTCTTACAGCACCCCTGAAGCATTATATAATTGCTATAAGTATGTAGGAGATGATAAAATATATACTTCAGGTTGGAAGAAGTATCAAAAATCATCTACTAGCGAGAAAAGTCCTTTTGAAAGTAAAGAAAAGCTTGGAATTGTTAGGATAGATAGCTCTTTATATGGTTCTTTAGTCTATAAAGAATATAAAGATGCGTATGAGATTTCAACTGTTTCTGATCAGATTGATATATTAAAATCATTAGATGGTCAAAAGATTTATGATGAAGTAAAGGAAAACGGAAGGATAAGCGGTCTTAGTTATAAGCTTGCTGTAAGCAAAGATACAAAACTTCCTATAAGTTTGGAAATACATTTTGTTGTTGAAAATAATGATGTTAGTAATGGAATAAATACGTTAGAAAATAATGATTATTTAGTTGATTTTTCGGAATATAACGGTTATTTGAGTCTTGAAATACCTGAAGTTTAGTTTTGATAGAGTTTATGCAAGAAAAATTTCCATTACATAAAAAGGCTTAATCTGAAAAAAATAATAGTAATATTTAAAATTTACATTAAAGAAAAAAGTTAATATACCGATGTCAAACTTGACAAGTATGATAAAAAAATATAAAATACACTCGAAATAAGATTAAAGGAGTTTTTTATGCTAAGACAAAAGATATCTAAAGTGTTTTTTTTAACATCAGTTATTATCGCAGTTCCTTTTAGTTCGTCGTTTGGAGTTACAGGAACAGTAAATGGTAATGCTGTAAGATTAAGAAAAGGACCTTCTACTGATTCAAAAATAATAACCTTATTGGAAAAGGGTAAGGAAGTGGAGGTTATTTCAAGCCAAGATGGATGGTGTAATATAAAAACCGGAAGTTTTACAGGTTGGGTATCCGGCTCCCTTTTAATAACTAATGGAGTTGTTGAAGCTGCTCAAACTGTTACTACTCAAAGTGTTGCAGAAGCCGGAGTGACTATGGTAGCAGTAACGGGAAGTAATGTGAATTTACGTGAGGGACCTTCTACAGAAGCTACGATCGTTGGTAAAGTTGCTGCAGGAGATAATTTGATAGCGTATGGAAAAACTGAAGATGGCTTATGGTATAAAGTAAAGTTTGCAAATACTGAAGGATATATCTATGCTGAATATGTTTCAGAGGATACAAGTAAGATTTTAGGGGAAGGAACTATAAATGATAGTGTTAACTTTAGAAAAGGACCTTCTACTGATGCGGATATAATATCTAAGCTTACGCCAAGTAGTAAAATAGTAATAACCGGTTTTGAAGGTGAGTGGTATAATGTTATTGTCGGAGAGCAAGAAGGTTGGGTTGTTGCGAGATGTGTTGACAGAGTAACAGCAACTTCTCGTTCCGGAAATAGTTCTACAGCTAAGAAAGTTATTGAAATTGCAAAGCAACAGCTTGGTAAGAAATATGTTTGGGGTGGAAATGGACCAAGCTCATTTGATTGTTCTGGGTTAACAAAGTATGTATATGGTAATGTCGGTATAACATTGGAAAGAGTTTCGGCTAGCCAGGCTACGCAGGGAATATCTGTAGAGAAGTCTAATTTGCAATTGGGTGATTTAGTGTTCTTTAGTGGAATAAATTCAAGTTCGGGAAGTCAAAAGATTTCGCATGTTGGGATTTATATCGGAAACGGTAGTTTTATACATGCAGCAAATTCAAGTAGAGGAGTTGTAACAGATGAGTTGAGTGACACTTATTACACAAACCACTATGTTACGGCAAGAAGGGTAATAAGATAGAATATTGGAAAGAAAATTGTTATATTGTGTGTTGGCTTTTATAGCCGGTATATTCTTTTGTGAAAATATTGTAGGGATTGTGTGTATCACAATCCTTTTTATTTTGTACGAAATATGTCAAATTCTATATAAAAATGTCAAAATAAAAAAGATGGCTGATATTGTACTTTTAATATCATTTTTTGTGGGTGTTTTATTTTGCTTATATTTTAATTGTGTAAGGAGAGAGGAAGTAAAGCAATTTGATGACGGAAAATTTGAAATCGTAGGAACTGTATGTACAGAAGGAGAGAAAGAAGGAAGTTATTGGCAGTATGTTTTGAGAGATAATGAAATAAACAATAAAAAAATAAGGAGCAAAGTACTTGTTAAGAGTAAGCATAATTTAGAGTATGGAGATAGAATAAAAGTAATAGCGAATTTTGAATTGCCTAGAGGAGCAAGAAATAAAAATTCTTTTAATTATTCAAAATATCTAGAAACATTAGATATTTTTATAACGGCTAAAACTCAGGATACATCTGTATCATATGGGAAAAAACTATTGATAGCAGAAAAAATTAGTTACGTGATAAGGAAAAAAGTAAGAGAGTTTACTGATTTTACACTTGGAGAAGAAGAGAAGGGGATTTTAAATGCTTTAATAATAGGTGATGATACGTTAATAGACGATAATGTAAAAAGTGATTATAAAAAGGCAGGCATGGTCCATTTATTAGTGGTTTCGGGAGGGCATACAGCTTTTTTGATACTGCTTCTAAAATACATTTTTTCTTTTTTTAATCCAAGTAAGAATTTAGCAAAAATTTTATATATTATTTCAATAATTTTATATATTTTTATAACAGGTGCGTCACCGTCAGTTTTAAGGGCAGGAATTGGAATAATAATTATTATGATAGCCGAAATTATCGGGCGTCAGACAGATGGGCTTACAACGGTTTCTTTGGTAGCTTTAATAATTATTATAGCAAATCCTAACATTTTATACTCATTAAGTTTTTTGCTTTCTTTTGGAGGAGTTTTAGGAATAATGATTTGTTATTCTAAATTAAGTAGTAAATTAGAGAAAATACCTCAGAAAGTAAGAGAATCCTTTTCACTTACCGTTTCTGCTCAACTATTTGTGACTCCTATAACTTTATATAGCTTTAATGTAATATATTTAGGCGGCTTTATATCAAATCTTTTTGCTTTGAATTTTGCCGGAATTATTATGATGTCAGGAATTATTTTGTTTATAATTTATTTATTTATTCCACCACTAGTAGTTTTTCCAATGAAAGTGGTAGGTTTTTTAATCTTTTTAATGAATAAAATAGCTGAATTTTTTGGGAGTTTGGAGTTTTTTACATATTATGAAATAACGCCTAGTTGGTTTTCGATTTTTATATATTACATATTATTGATATATGTGTTTAGAGATAGAAGGAAGAACAACAAAGAAAAGGAACTGATTATAGTAGATAAGTCAAGTATTAGATCTTTTGCTATAAGAAATATAAAACCAATAATAATAATTTGCGGAGTACTAGGTATATTCATATCAAATATTAAATTTATAAATACAGATAAAGCACTAAAAATAACAGTTATAGATGTAGGACATGGAGATTGTATTTTTATTACTACACCTGAAAATAAACATATATTAATAGACACCGGAGATATACATTATCAAGGAGAAAATATAATAGATACAGGAGAGCAAACAGTAGTACCATATTTATTAAAGCAAGGCGTAAAGAAGATAGATTTAGTTATTTTAACGCATATGGATACTGACCATATAGGTGGTTATGAGAGCATTGCTAAAGCTATAAAAATAGAAACGGTCGGACTTAGTGTAAATAGTGCAAAAAAAGAAGAGTATCCCAAAATAAAAGATATATCTGTTAAGAAATGTATAAAAATAAAAAGCCTTGAAAGCGGGGATACATTTGCGTTTGGTGGCGTAAATCTGTGCGTGTTAATGCCGGAAAAAGTTGAAATGATTGACGAAGAAAATAATGATTCGATTGTTATTTTAATGAAATATGGTAACAAAAAAGCCTTGTTTATGGGAGATTTGGAAGTCGAGGGAGAGGAGAAACTTTTAAACTCCGGAATTGAGCTTAAAGCAGATATTTTGAAACTTGGGCATCATGGCTCGACTACTTCCACATCAGAAAGTTTTGTGAAGGCTGTAAATCCTGAAATTGCGTTAATAAGTGTAGGGAATAGATTTAAGTCTATTCCCGGGAAAGATGTTTTAAATAGGTTAGACTCTGTATACGCAAAAGTATACAGAACAGATAAAAATGGCGAAATAAATGTTATAGTAAAGAATAATGAAATAAAAGTAAAAACTACATATTGATGCCTACAATACCGCCAATTGCTCCTATTGTCACATATCCTAATAACAAGTAAAATGTTGACAAAGGGAAAGAAAAGCCTGTTAATGTTAAACTGCTTACAAGGTAAAGGATAAGAGCATATGCACCGCCTATACAGCTCCCCCAAAGCCATCCTTGGTTATTGGCATTTTTTGTGCATACAGCAGCACCACATAAAATAGAAATTATGGATATTAGCAATACAATTCCTGGTACTGTACTATCTGAAACATTTGTGAAACGTAAAACAATTGCAAACAAGAAGAAAAGTACAAGTGTGAAAATGAAGCTTATTACAAGACCTTTAAAAAATTTACCGTACATATAAATTCCTCCTTGATAAATGATATGTAGAAGACTAAAAAGTATGCAATGATTAATGCTCTATTGATAAAATAATGTAAATATGCTAAAATACGACTTGCGAGGTGTGTTTGATGGAACATGATAAAGATACGCAAGATAAACTTATAGTTTTATATATAATAAGTAAACTTACAAAGAGTGTAACAAATTTGCAAATAGTTGATATAATATTGGACGTTACGGGAATTGATTATTTTACTTTACAGTCAATTTTGTTAGAGCTTAATGAAAATGGGTTTATAAGTTTGTTTTATGAAGAAGAAATAAGGTATTATAAAATAACAGAAGAAGGTCTTACCTTGCTTGAGTCACTTATAAAGCTTGTACCGGATTTTATAATTGCAAGGGTGGCTAAAAAAGTAGACGTAGAGGCTAAGGAAATAAAACAAAAGACTGTTGTTTATGCGGATTATTTTCCGGAGGATGATGATAGGTTTTTAGTGAAATGTAAGATTGCTGAAGGCGGAAAGAAATCAGTTGAAATAGAGCTTGCGGTACCTAATAAACAGCAGGCAATAGATATTTGCAATAAATGGTATGAAAATCCTTCCAAGTATTATTTGGAGATCATAAAAATATTTTCGTAGGAGTGTGAAAGATGGATATTACTTCTTTAACTAATCAACAGGTAAAAAAAGTCACTTCTTTGCATACAAAAAAATACAGAGATGCATATAAAGAATTTTTTATAGAAGGTCCAAAATTGTTTGAGGAAGCAAGAAAGTATAATCAAGAGATTGTGGATGTTTTTTATTGCCCGGAAATTATCGATTATGATTTTGATATTAAGGTAAATACGGTTACTAAAGAAGTAATTGCAAAGATGACAGATACAAATACTCCCCAGGGAATTGTTGCTGTTTGCAAAATTCCTACTTATGAGTTAGCAAAACGTGAGAAGCTTCTTTTTTTAGACAGAGTTCAAGATCCAGGAAATGTTGGTACAATAATCCGTACGGCGGATGCTTTTGGATTTGATGCTGTGTTATTGTCAGATGGATGTGCCGATATATATTCTCCTAAGGTTGTAAGGGCTACAATGGGGTCTATATTTCATTTCCCGATAATTCAAAAGGTGTCGCTTAATAAATTAAAGAGTTTTAATAATAAGATATATTCTTCAAGTTTAGAGTCAAATAGTGACTTTTTAGGCGATTTTGAAATAGAAAAGTCTTTTGTTTTGGTTATAGGGAATGAAGGGCAGGGAATTTCACAGGAAGTAAAAAATATTACAGATAAATTTGTAAAAATCAACATGGAAGGAAATGCAGAGTCACTAAATGCGTCTATTGCTGCCGGGATATTGATGTATGAGTTTACAAAATAAAAAAGTCGTTTCATTAGAGGCTGCAGAAAAAGTTTTTGCAAAGACTTTTAAGTAGCTTCTAAATGAAATGACTTTTTGCATTATTTCTTGGTAGCTCTGTCTAAATGTTCAGCACGTATTGATTGGATATTCGGAGTAAGCCAATTAAACATTGAAGGAATCATTTCAGGTGTATCAGAAGTTTTATTTCCATTTTTTGTTTTATTTTTATTTTTTCTCATTTATTTTCACTCCTTACAGTTATTGAAGTAAAACGCCTATTGTTGCCATAGAGCTTCTCAAAGAACCCTTATCTGTTGTTGCGGGGTCGTAAACTACAGTTATTTTAGAGCCACCGACATCAACTGCAACGTCGTCTACCCCAGGCATTGATGTAAGCCAGTTCTTTAGCTCTAGTGCTTGATTGGCAGAAAGAGTGTTTACATTAAAAGTAGTAGTTTCCATATAAAATCTCACCTCTATTAAAATTTTTCCCATTCATATTATAAATTATTCATACAAAGACTTGGAAAAGTTGAAAAAACAACAAAATTATGGTAAAATATGATAAAAGAAAAAGGCAAACTAAATGAAAATTTAGGACGCAAAGTTACAAAACTAAAGCAATAAAATTTTTTTAGAAAATGTTCTAATATTTAAACTTTTATTGTTATGTTGGTTGAACTACCGAATATAAAGCTAAATTGACCTAAAATCGGTAGTTGGATTTTAGGTCTTATTTAATTTAAATAAAAAAATAACGAATAAAACAAATAGATGAGTAGTTTTAGGGGTGTGCATATGAAAAAACAAAAGCTGTTGATTAGTTTAATAGTTGCTATAGGTGGTATTTTTGGTACCACTTGTTTTGCTGCAAGCGAAACTACTACATTTCAATATGATACTACAACAAGCCTTACGAAGAACATTGTGATAGATTCGGGATCTGCTACTACGGTTAATTGGGGCGATGGAAGTACAGAAAATTTTGAAGTTGGAGCTACGATTAATCATACTTATCAAAATTCGGGCGTATATAGTGTTTCTATAACTTCAGAAAATGTGAGAAAATTGAATGTGTCTAACAATGATATCTTTGAAATTGATGTTTCGCAATTATTATCATTAGAAGAATTAGATATAAGTGATAATAAGTTAAGTGATTTGAATCTAACTTCTAATACAATATTAAGTATTTTTAATTGTTCAAATAATAATTTCACAGAGTTACCGACTATTCCGCAAAGCATTACTGTATTAAAATGTTCTAATAATACTATAAAAAACATTGCAGGACTAAATGATTTTGATTTGTCTGGATATGTATCTTTAAAGACTTTGGAATGTATGGATAACGATATAAGCGGGTTAATATTAAGTAATTGTAGTTCTTTAGAACAAGTTAATTGCATAAATAACTATATTACAAATATTTTACTAGATGGGTGCAATAATATAAAAGAGATATATTGTAGTAGTAATAAAATTTCATCATTGGATTTAAGTAGTTGTACTTTATTGGAAAAATTAAATTGTATAGCTAATGATATAGTTAACCTTGATCTTAGTAATAATTCTAATTTAAAAGAATTGTATTTATATGGGAACAATATTTCTTCGTTAGATCTTTATAGTATTAATCTAGAGTTTGTATTGTTAGATAATAGTGTTACAGTTACTAATAATAATTCGAATACATTAATAACCGTAGAAATTAACGGAAATGGTGGAATGTCAATTAGTTCAAGTAAATTGTTAACTTTTTCAGAAGTTCCGGAAAAGATTGTTGTAAATGCTAGTGAAGTTTCACTTAGTAAAACTTTAGATATTTCAGGGTATACAGGAAATAATGTTATAACAATTGAGTTTATAAAAAATGAAACAGTTACTGCAGAAAAGGTTAACAGTCCGCAAGTTATTGATGGGATGATACCTGTAAAGCATAATGGAACGAACTGGGTTATTACAAATGCTATGGATAGTGAGTGGTATAGCTACAGTGAGTTAGATATGAAGTGGGCCAATGTTATGTTAAGAGATGGAACTAAATATTTAGATTTAGACGGTACAACCTTAAAAGATGTGGGAGATACTGAGTTAGCTTCATTAATTGGCAGAGAAATTCCGGAAGAATATGCTGGTTCTATGTATGTTTGGATTCCGAGATATACGTATAAAATCGAATCAAACGATATAAAGATTAAATACAGTGAAGGTTTTAGTGATTTTACAACAGATGAATATTTAGATTATAGAGTTCATCCTGCCTTTAACTATGCACCTTATGAAGGCGGAAATGCTGAGGACACGTCGAGCTATGAATATTTAAGCAATGCAAACAAGTATTTAGGAATATGGGTTGCAAAATATCCTGCTAAAGGTAGTGTAAATAATCCTAAATACTCATCAAATGGAGAAAGTTTGACAGACGTAAGTATAGGTAATGCCTTTGTTGCGTCTCAACTTACAGCTAAATCTACAACATATGGAATAAAAAATGCTGTAAGTCATATGATTAAAAATACTGAATGGGGAGCAGTGGCATATTTTACTACTGCTGTTGGTAGTTTGAAAGACGGTTCTACTACTAATAATATATATGGAATATATGATATGGATAACAATGCTGAATATGTTGCTAATTTCGTTGAATTGGTGGGTGGAATTAGTAATATTAGTGTACGAAAAAATGGTAGAAATTTACTTCCGTATACTATGATTACATATAATTATAATGAGGTTTCAAATACAAAGGATATAGATATATTAAGGTTAAAAAGCGAGATTGATAGTGCTGATTCAAATTATAACGTATTAAATAGTTTTTACGGTTATGGTATAAATGAAGTTGAAAGTGCGATTACAGGCACTATTACCAAAGATATGCCAACTGGAAATAATGCCTTCTTTACAAGAGGAATAGACGGAATTTATTCTTATTCGGGTTCAGACGGTTCTAGTGCCAATAACATTGGTTTTAGAAACGTAATTTTTGGTACAACAAATTCTTCTAATGTTTATACCAATACATACACAATAAAAGCATCTTCGAGTGAAGGTGGAAGAATAACGCCATCCGGCAATGTTGTTGTAGAAGAGGGAAAGTCAATTTCTTTCTCAATGGTAGCTGATTCAGAAGAAGAAATAGTAGATGTAATTGTTGATGGGAAAAGTGTTTTATATGATTTGATAAAGTACGATACATATGCAGTTTATACTTTTGAGAATGTTAATAGAGATCATACAATATATGTAAGTTTTGATGGTAAAGTATTGCCATATGAAGTAAAGGTAATAAAAAATCCAGAAAACATAGGAACGATTTCAGGCGAGGGAATATATAACAGCAGGAGTACTGTAACTTTAGGAGCTACAGGAACAGATGGCTATAAATTTTCTAGCTGGGAAATTGTAGAGGGGTTATCAGATATTACAAACCAAGTATCTGAAGAAATAAGTTTTAAGATGCCTAGCAATGACGTTACATTAAAAGCTAATTTTGAGATAATTATGAAAGCGCTTCTTAGAATAGAAACAGATAATACCAAAGCATTTGGCGAAGAGAATGTTGGAACGCTTGTAGATATCAAAGCTGAAGTGAAAGAAGATTTTGAATTTGCAGGTTGGGTAGCTAGTGGTGTAACTTTAACCGAAGAGCAAAGGATGAATCCAAGTCTTCAAATTACAATGCCAAGTAATGATGTACAATTTGTTGCTGAATACAATAAAATGTATTCTTTAATAACTGAGTTAGGAGATGGTACAATTATTAACGCAAAACATTTTGCTAATAGCACAATTGAACTTACTGCTCCGGCTCAAGTTGATGGTAAAGCTTTTTGGTATTGGGATACTTCAGGAGTATATGGAGTATATGGTGCGGATATTGAGAATAACGTAATTAGATTTGAGATGCCGAATAATCCGGCGTTCGTTAAAGCTGTATATAGAGAGTAATAGATGTTAGAGAAAGATAGTAAAATATAAGAAGTACTTTTTAGCAAAAAATAAACCTTATGCGAGTGAACTTATCGTGTAAGGTTTATTTTTTTGAAGTTTTTTATAGAAAAAAATATATTTAGACATTTTTAAAAGAAAAAATGAGCTATAATCAGCTCATCGTGGCGGAGAAGGAGGGATTCGAACCCTCGCTGCCCTTGCGAACACTAACAGTTTAGCAAACTGTCCCCTTCAGCCGACTTGGGTACTTCTCCAACTGATTTGGCGGAGAGGGTGAGATTCGAACTCACGGTTCTTACGAATCACTAGTTTTCAAGACTAGCTCCTTAAACCACTCGGACACCTCTCCATTTTCTTCTGACCTTCAACTTTTTTAATATAACATGAAAAAATTAGATTGTCAAGGGGGAAATATGCCGAATTTTAGTCAAAAAAATTGTCGAATAAATAATGTAAAAAATTCAAAAAGTTTCCAATTTTTTATTGACAATATTTATAATTTACTGTAAATTATTGGTATAAGAAGGTAATAATTACAAATGAGGAGGGAAAATTGATGAACGAGAAGATAGTGACAGCTACAGGAAGTGAGATTATATGTAATTATCTTACAAAAAATAAATATAATGTAATTAATGATATACCATACCAAGAAGGTTTAATAGAATGTATAAAAAAGCAAAGTGTCAACATTGTAATTTTATCTTCTGATTTGTCGGGAGATTACGATAAATATATTTTTATTGAGAAAATTCGAGAAATAAATAATAATTTAAAAATAATTATGATTGTAGGAGAAATAGATAATAATTATAAAAGCTTTTTGTATTCAAGGGGTATATTTTATATACTTACAGAAGGTAAGAGCTTATTGAAAGAGTTAATAAATTCAATAGAAGAAATTGAAAAAAACGTTTCAGAAGCTGCTTTAAGGAGAGGAAAAAGTGAGGACATAAAAATGTATAAGTCAGAAGCTAAAAACACCTTAAAAAGGATTTACGTACCTAAAATCCAGCGACAGCAAATAATAACTTTTGTCGGAATTGGTTCTGTTGGAAAAAGTACTATTGCAAGTTACTTTTCTAAGGTTTTAGTAAAAAGAACAAAGGCAAAGGTACTTTTAATTGACTTTGATATAGTTAATGCCGGATTAAACAGAATTGTAGGTGTAGCTAAAGGACCTCAAAATCCTGGGTATATTCTTTCTGAAGACAAAAATTCGTCGTTAAATTATATGGTGGATGCAATAGATAAAAAAATTTTTTCAACTAATATTTTTGAAAAGTATGTTGTAAAATCAGGAATAGTACCCGGGCTTGATATTTTAACAGGTAATAGGTCTTTATATGTATGTAAAAATATTTTAAGTTCTGAATATTACTCGATTATTTTAGAACACGCAAAGGCTTTATATGACTATATAGTTATAGATACGTCTGGAAATATTTTCCTTGATTCGATGCAATTTTCTTTGCTTAATTCTACAAAAGTGTTCGTAGTTACGGAAGGAAACTATATTGCACTTGAGAGGTGTTGCAAATTGCTTACTGATTTTTTTAATGTTTGGGGTGTTTTAGATAATAAAGTAAATGTCGTTATAAATAAATATAATCCAAAGTCTTTAGATAAAATCATCATAGAAGAAATATTTAAAAAAGTACGTGTTGCAGTATACATTAGCTTTTCAGACAAATATGAAGAAATGATTAATTCAAATGCTTCTAAGTTGACCGGTAATATTGAGGAGCAGTTTTATTGCCTATTAAAGTGTTTGGAAATTGAAGTCCCGAGAGAAGATAATTTTGAACAGAGTTGTATAAAAGCTAGGATAAAGGTGTTAAAAGACAAAATAAAATGTAGTCATTTTAACAGAATGGAGGGAAAATGCTAATAGATCCATATAAAGCGATTAATAAGAATGTTGATATAGAAAAGATGTCAACAAAGACAGATAAAATAGTAAATGAAATAATCGAATTCTTAATTGATGAATATTCCGAAATGCTGGGTACATCAGGGTTTGATACGAAAAACAGGACTGCTGCAGAAAAGATAATTCGTGAAAAGTTAAGCAAGGATTATAATTATGGAAATTATGATTTGGAGGAGCTTGTTAAGATTATTTTGGATAGAATATTTGGATATCATATCCTGCAAAAGTACATTGAGGACAGTAATATAAGTGATATTAGGGCTGTTAAGTGGAATACCATATACATAATGAAAAATGGAAAATGGTGTAAGATTAATGAAAGTTTTAGTAATGAAACGGAGTTTTACAATTTTGTAAGATATTGTGTTTTAAAAAATAACGGAAAAATTACACATGAAAATCCAATCGCTATTGTTTCAGACAAGAAAAATCATTTGCGCATTGAAGCCGGTATTTCGCCTGTTAATATTATTTCCCCAAGCCTTGTCATAAGAATTCATCGTCCTGAGCAGCAAATAGGATTAAAAGAGTTATGTTTTCAAAAAAATATGATGAATAAAGAAATGTACTTGTTTTTAAAAAAGGTTGTTAAAGCAGGATGCAATATTATTATTGCAGGAAAGGGTGGTTCAGGAAAAACAACCCTGTTAAGAGCTTGCTTAGAGGAGATACCGGAGAATTTTGCGATAACTTCGAATGAAGAAACGGCGGAGTTATATAGTAGACATGAAAATATTATTCAACGAGAAATCGTTAAAAATAGAAATAAGAGCAACATATTATTAGAAGATCTAACTAGACATTCTTTAGTTATGAGTAACGATGTTATTGTTATAGGAGAATTAAAGGGTGCAGAGGCTATGAACTTTTTTGACGGTGTAAGTACAGGACATATAGGGTATGCAACAGTGCATGCTGAAAGTGCAAATTTGGTTTTAGACAGGCTTGTTACTTTGATGAAAAAAGATATATCGGCTCAGCAATATTCGGATATATATCTAAAAGATATATTGGCACAGTCCGTAGATTTGATTGTGTATATGAAAAATTTTAAAATTTATCAAATATGTGAGGTTAGTTTTTCATATAAAGTAGGAATAAATTATGAGGAATTATTTAGATTTACACCTAAAAAAGATAAAGCTGGAACGATTATCGGGAATTTTGAAAAAGTAAAAGAAGCTTGTGGCAGAGTGAAAGAGAAAATGACAATTATGGGGGAGTAGTTTGATGGAAGTTTTGATTTCTATTATTAAGGTTTTTATTACTATAGTTGTCGGAAAAACTATCTTTGAAGTTTCCAAAACGCGGGATACATCTACCTTGTATGCTCTTTCACTGTCTAATCATGGCATGGTTAATAAAATGTTTTCTCCTGAGCAACTAAAAAATATAGAGGTTTGTTTCAAAAAGCTTTCAATACCTTATAACACAGTTTCTGTCTTAGCATTAATTGTAATAGGAATGATTATAAGCGGAATTATATTTTTTGCAAGTAAGTTTATTTTTCCGCTTACGTCGGTATGTTTTATAATATCTGCACCTTTAATTTTTCTTCCTTTTTGGACTATAAAGTATATTGCAGAAATAGAACAATCAAAGTTAGAAATGGGGTTAAATGATTTCTTTATTCAGCTAAAATCAGCACTTAAAGTAAATGCTGATATTGTGGAGGCTTTAAGGAGAATTCAAAAAGTTGTAATGGAGCCTTTTTCAGATTATACTTTACAGTTATTAAGAGAAATAAATACCGGGAAATTGCCTGAAAAGGCACTTGAAAACTTTGCACAAAAGGTTAATATAAAAAAATTTTCTTACTATATAAATAACGTAAGATATTGTCAAATTTATGGCGGAGACGTTACAACACTTACAGAAAAGACCCAAAACACATTATCTCAAGCAATAAAGCAAAAGAAAAAAAGAATAAAAGAAACAAGATCCGTTTGTATGATTTTGTATATGCTTATAATTATTGATATATATATGTATTTTTGGTTTATAGCCAGAAATCAGTATTATATGAATATTATGACGGAATCTTTTTTGGGAAGAAGTATACTTAATATAAATTTTTTGAGTATTTGGGGAATAATGTGGCTTTCAAGCATTGTTAGAAAATTCGATTATTAAAAGGAGCAGAAATGGTTAGAGTATTACAGTTTTTTCTTGGTATATCCTTGTTTGTTACTGTTAGAATACTTGTAAGTAAGGAGATTGGCAGGAAAGCTAGAAAGAGTATCTTTGAAGAAATAGGTTATAAAACGACATTTTTAAATGAAATAAAAAACAAGAGATTTTTTAAAAGTGGAATTGTCCTTTGTGGAGTGTTTTTAGTGGCAATTCTAAACGGTTATAATTTCTGTGCTTCAATTTTATTAGGAAGTTTAACATTGATTCTTATTTATGGAATAAGAGAGATTAAACAAAGGTTTTATAAAAAGCAAGTTCTTCAAGACTTATTAAATATAAGTGAATGTTTAAGAGTGCAGCTTTCATCGCAAATACCGTTGGGTAGTGCGTTAAAAAGTTTACCTGAATTATGTGTTAATTTGGAGTTTAAAGGATTAGTTACAAATATGTATTTAGAGTATGAGTTGTCTAAATTTATAATTATGGACTCTGCAAAGGCTATGTTAAAAAAGTTTAATTATCCGGAAATAAGAATATTTATTTCTTCACTAAACCAGCAAATTCAAGGTACATCTGCGATTGAGGCGTTTGATAATCTTATTTCGGTTTTGAAAGAAGAATATATAGAGTTTTTGGAAGAAAATACTAAAAATAAAATTGCAATCATGGTTATAGGAGTGTTTTTTATAGTGCTTAATATAGCGGCACTTGGAGTATATCCTATTGCTGTTGAGGCATTTAATGCAATAAATGTAATGTTTAAATAAAAATACAAATGGGACCGGCATTGTAAATAAATTTTATGGAGGAAAAGGAATATGAGAGAAAGAATTAAAAAGTTTTTGAAAAATAATAAGGGAGCATCTGAAATAACACAGTCATTTTTACTTATCGGAGTAGCAATAACTTTGGTTTTAACAGTATTTTTCCCAACAGTAAGTAAAGCTTTTAAGGATAGTAGCAACAAACTTGGTACATGGATGACAAGTGCTGCCGAAGATATATTTACTGTAGGAGACGGCAATGTAGAATAGAAGTTTCTGGTGTTTGAAGGGAATGTATAGTTTAATGAAAAAGATTAACATATTGATAATATCGGGCACAGTTGCAATTATTTTATTTATATTGCTTACTGTTATACAAAATAAGATTATAAATAGAGAGGATACTATATCAGTGTTTGTGTCAAATGCAGATGTATTGCGGGATTCCTTGATTGATGAGAGTAAGTATAAAGAGATAAATGTTCCGGTTTCTTTAGTAATGAATGCTGATGTTGTGCTAAACAGCAGTGAATTAAAAGGTAAATATGCTAAAGAAAAATTGAATAAAGGTCAAATTATATTTAAAGATGATGTTGCCGAAAAAGAAGAACTAAAAATAATTGAATCAAAGGATGGATTGGAAAAAATATCTATAAAAATAAAATCGCCTGAAAATGCTTTGTCTTATCAAGTAAAGCCTAATGACATAGTTCAAATATATTTCACGGGAAAAATCGGATTAGTTGCGGATACTTTTACAAAATATGGTGTTAACTTTGATAATTATGTCGAAAGTAATAGTTTACAAACTGAAAAGTTGATGGAAAACATAGAATTGTTAGGAATATATGATGAAGCAGGTAGAAACTATGATAATTCAGAATACGCCGGTTTAGATACTATAGTTGTTGCGGTAGAACCTAAAAAAGCCGAAATGATCAATAACTTAAGAACATTAGGAACATTTGATATCACGAAATGATTTTTATGCAAAAAGAGGGTGGATTTTATGAGAAGAACATTTTTGATTGTTGGTTTGTTGTTACTATTTTCAAGTTTTAAAAATAATGCTTATGCATATAGTGATGTTTCAAAAGGTTTTTGGGCAGAAGAGTCCATAAGCCAGTTAAGTGACAGAAAGATTTTTTCCGGCTATCCCGACGGAACATTTAGACCCCAAAATAATATAACGATAGCTGAATTTCTTGCAATATTAATGAAGGTAATAGGCGAGAATGTAGATGTATCCGGCAATACAGGATACTGGGCTGAAAGAATTGTTAATATAGCAAAGGATAGAGGGATTTTAATAGCTGAAGAATATGAAGATTTTAATCCTGATGATAAAATAACCAGACGTGAAATTTGCAGTATGTTATATAGGTGTTTTGACGGTGGAGAAAATGTTACGATTGAGGAGCTTTATAACAGAAAAAAATTTTCGGATGTAGATATTAATAAAATTACTGAATATAAGTCGACGGCTTTACTTAGTCATTTTGGTGTTTTGACAGGCTATCCGGATGGAACTGCCGGACTAGATAAAGAATCGACTCGTGCAGAGGTAAGTTCTTTTATTAATAAGTATTTATCTAAGAAACTTGAAATCCTTACTTTGCTAAATGAAAGAAAAAGTGTTTCTTACGATAATAATGGTAATTACGTTATAGTAAAAATAACAGAATTGCCTGCTGCATTGGAAAAAGGGAAAGGGTTTATTGATGTCCCATATATAACAACAAGAATTAGAGATGTAAAGATTTTTAGATTTGATAATCCTCCTGATGAGTATAAAGATGTTTTTGATGAAATTAATATTTCGGATTCTGTATATATGAAATACAGGAAGAAATTTGGAGAGAATAATTATGTCTTAGCAATTTCTTTTAGCACAACGAACAATATGTATGATGAAGAAACATATGCTGGGCATGAATTCTTGAAAGTGTTTTTTCCGAAAGAAGACATTGCAGTCGTTGATGCTTTTGATAAAGCAGAAATGATAAGGCAAGCTGATGGAAACGGTAATGTCGGGGAATTTATAAAGCCATGTCAAACACTGGATACATCTGCGTTTTATACGATTAACAAAATGCCTGAGAAAGAAATATTGCTTCACAGATCTATAACCGGCTCATATGACTATGATTCCTTTCATTCACTTATTATTGATTTAGAGAGCAGGTGAATGAATGAGAAAGCTAGCGATTCTTTTAGTAATTTCTTTATTGATGCGAAATGTTTCGTATGCTTTTGTCTTAAGAGAGATAGATGTTGTTTCAGAAAAAATAATTCCGTTTAATTTTAATTCGGACAAAATGGTTTTAGAAGAGAATTTGAATATCAGAAGGTTGTCAGGAGTTAAAATTGTAGACAAGTATGTTGATAATGGAGAAATTTCTGCTAGAATAAATGGCAATCGAATAGAAGTGGATTTTGATAAAGGAGAATTGTCAGATAACTATAAGTATGTAAATAAAATTGCTACTGAAAAAATTTCTGCTTCGGACGGAAATAATAGAAAAATTATTATTAAACCTGAAAAAGAAGCAGAAAATATTTATGAGGTATTTGGCGATTTTGAAAGTGCAAGAATATTACCTAATAAAGAAATTGAAATTACAGTAAAAGAGTCCGTTGAGGGCGAAACTAAATATGACAAAGAAAGTTTGTTAACTGATACCTTCACGGTTAGTACTAAAACCGATAACAAAGAAAGAAAAATTTATAGTGATATGATTTCTTTGCCATATGAACCGGTTGGAGAAATAAAAGCGATAACTGGGGATATATCTACAATCCAGGAAATAGATGTTGACGGAAAAAATATAAAGGTTCTATTTGATAAAGGTGTACCTAAGGCAAATGAAAATTTTATAAATTCCGGATATACTTATTTTTGGATTGACAGAAAAGAGGACGGTACTTTTAAGGTGTATAATCCTAATGGTGTATATTCTACAGATATTAATAAAGTTACCGGTAAAGGTAAGTATATAGATGAAAAAGATTTTGATGAAGTGGGAATAAAGGTAAGAGACAGTAAGTGGACGGATTTTTGCGGAATTGAAAAAGACGGAATAAGATATATATATGTCTATGATGAGAGTAAGGGAGTTCCAGATGAGTTTAACGGAAACCTTATATCTGGCGATACCATTTACTTTGATGAACAAGAATTAAATTGCGAAAAGTATTTTGTTAGGTTTTCAAACACCGATGTATCCTACATTCCGGAAGGTAAGCTTTATAGTATGGGAGAGTTGGTGGATAACACATTAGGGTGGGGAGAAACCATTCCTAACAGAAGTGATGAAAGTAAAAAAACGTTTGTCAATGAACTTACCGGAAAACCGGAAACGTATGTAAAACACTTTAAGTTTTTTTATGGGCCTACTAATAAAAAGACTTTCGGAGGTTATTATACCTATCCGTATAATTGTACTTTTAAATATAATTATTATGAGCCCAAAACGGTTTATTCAGGAGAAATTATATATGATTATAAGACACAAGAAAAAATTAACGGTTATTCATATAACGGATGGATAAAGATTCAATATGAGGAGAAAAAATCAGTTAAAGACTATTCGCCAACACCACCTACTAATATAAGATATAATTTAACTGCCAAAGATATTACATGGAACCCCGGAAGTGATGATTATACTGAGACTGCAAAACTTAGGTATGAAGTGCAAATTTATGATGGAAGCTGGAAAACAATTGAAAACAAATGCTTTTCGGAGTTAAAAACAAAGTTTAGCAGTGATTTTTCGGAATTCGATGTGAGAATACGTACAATTGATGAAGTTGATCAAGCTTCTGATTGGGCATATTTGATAAAAAACAGTATATTGCTTAGCGGAGAATTGAAACCTCGAATTGTTAAAGCCGGGGAATGTATAGATATATTTGCCAATACAGAGTCAGAAAAAAAGATTAAAAAAGTTACGGCTAACAATGATGAAATGCAGATGTATCTTGAGTTACAGAAAACAAAAGAGGAAAGTCCAAACTTTTTTGAGATGTCATATGATGTTGAAATTGACTTCAACAATAGTTCTGCAAATACGCTAAAAATTACTAATGGAGTAGAATGTCTAGGAAATAAGGATGAGATTGAAATCAACAAATTTTCTGTAAGTAAAAATTTTTCTAAGGGAAATGTTGATTTTGAAATTGTGGAAGATGTGAAGTTTAATAGAGAAGGAACACTTATATTTTCTAATTTTAATAGTGCTAATATTCCATTAGAGATGTTTAATTACAATTCTAAAACATGGTTTGTCACTAATGATAATGAGCTTTATATAAAGAATAAAAAAACAGGGAAAAAAGAACTGCTGATTTCTGTCGAGTGTGATACAAAAACCGGGTATGTCGGGAAAAAAGATGTTATACTTCCGGGTTATTCTGTAAAAATTAACAAGTTTGAACACGACGATTCAGGGATACCCACATATGAGATTGTTGATGTGGATAAATCATTGATAAGCAAGCCGATATGTGTAAGTTGGAATACAGATAGCAACGGGATTACTAGTTTTTATGTGTATCTTGGAGATAAGGTTGTTTATATGTATAGTGCAAAATGGGAAGATATAGAGGCAAATGCGGATAGTATTAATTCAATTTATATGTATAAACAAATGAAAAGATTTACAAGGGCGTCATATGGTTATACTCCGCCCCGAAAAACTGAAAAAGAAAAGTGGAATACGATTGTAAGTCTTGCAATTGACAGAGATATAAGAGATTTTTTGTGGCTTGGATATAGAGTTGGGAAAAACGAATATGTTAAAGCGGAGTATGCTGATGAATATAATTTAAATCCAAACGTAAAAAACACATATAGGCTACTTATTGCTGATGAATTTTTGAGTAAAGACGTAATAAAAAACTATTTTAATATGTTAAAGAATTCTGATACAAGGATGACAAGAGATAAAGAGACAGTTTGGGGAGATGATGTGATCCGGTATACATCTGCTTTTCAGGGACTTGATGTGAAAGTACCTAATGAGACCGCACCGGGGCAATATATAATTGAATTAACTGCCATTGATATTGATGACCAAATAGCTAAGTGCTATTTGACTTTAATTGTAGAGGAGAATAAGAAGGAAGAAGAGTCTAAAGAAGATGACGAAAATGCAGATAAAAATCCTGAAGTTGTTGAAAAGTTTTTTGGAAGATTCTTTTATAGAGACGGTTATGGACATTTGGAGGAGCTTAAAAAGACATTAACATCAGATGAAACGGAAGGCTTTATTTGTGCCGGAGAAACAATTGGTTTTTCTTTAGTGACAAAGAATACTGAGTTCTTGGAAGTTGATTTTTGCGGGGACAATAGTATAAAAACATTAGATGATTTAACGAGAAAGTTTTTAATTGACACGCCAAACCAAAAAGGTAAAGATACTTTAAATTTAAAATATAATTATATGAATTTCCCTAAAAAAATTTATCCACAGTATGTTGATAACTCAAATTATCAGGTATATAAGTGGTTTTACACAGTACCATATAAAACATTACAAAGTTTAGAGTCGTGGAGTTCGTTAAAAGACAGTACATTAGAAAAAATAGACACATCTAGACTGTTTGACAGGAAAGAAGAACCATACAAACTGAAACTTAGTTTAAATGGAGAAAAAGAACTTTGTATTCCTTTTGATGTTTTTGAAAGGTGGGATACTGTGTTAAATCGTGATGTTACGAAGTTTGTAGTTAATTCCGATATAAGACAGGAAATGAGGATAGACAAATGAATAATAGAGGTAGTGTTTATGGGGGAGTTTTAATGTTTTATTCCATTATGTTTATCTTTTTTATATTGTTTGGAGTGACTGCATTTCAGTCGATTTTTATTAGTGAAATGCACAACATAAAAAACGATTTATATTTGATTAATAGAAATGTTTTATTGGCGTTACAAAGAGACATTATGGGAGAAGATGTGTATGCCTTTTATGAGCAGGATGTAAAAAATATGGTTGAAGAAGAAATAAAAAGGCAGTGGGATGTAGATGTATCCTGCATTACAGAGAAAGGGCCGATTGAACAGGTAGATGTTTTGAGTGCTAAGATAATAAATGAGAAAAATAAAATGTACATAGAGAGTATCTTAAATGTTAAAATGAGACCTGTTCTTTTTCAAGAAGCGTTAAAAGATGTTTTATCTTTTAAAACAAAAGAGATTGTGAAAGTTGAAAAGATGAAAGGATGGGGCGATGAAGAATAATAAAGGAAGTACCATTTTAGCTACTCCACTTATATGGACAATTACGGTTTTTATTTTTATTTTTTTCATTGTTTTCTTTGTTAGAGTATTAGAGCCTTTTACAGTTTACCAGAAGATATCTGAGACAGCACTTAAATATATATTTGTTATGGAGGAATTTGGATATTTAAATGTAGATGATAAAAACTCCATAAGGGATGAGTTACAGCTAAAAGGACTTAACATAAACAACATCAGCATTTATGCCACAGATAAGGTTAGAAATTATGGGGAAGTTGTTGAACTGAATATAGAATACAAATATCCTTTTAAAAAAACTATATTTAATAAAACGCTTGTTCCGGCATTTTCGGAGGAAAATATTAATATTTGTGTATCTAAGAAGGGTGTTAGCAAAAGATAATTGTAAAAAATTAAATAAAAAATTCAAAAAGTAGTTAAGAATTCCTAAATTAAACCGATGATAATTATGAAAAATAGGATGTTAATCAAAGGAGAGAGGTTTATTATGGGAAGACGTTTAGCTTTGTACAGCGATATCTTGGAAAAAATGAGCATTGGAATTGACGAGTACATTAATTATTACTCAACAAAAGTAGAAAAATATAAAAATCTAAGTGAGTTAAAAACTCGTTATGAGAATTCAAAGAATGGCTATGAAGCGAGCCTTATGATTAGTTACGATTATGATTCTAAGGATTTTCATGAGAAAAATATTTCTAAAATTAACACGGAACTTACAGTATTAAAAAGTAATTTATATCCTATAGTTTATAGTAATAATAAGATAAAAAGTACATTTCAAAGATTATTTTTCGTACCGTTTGCAAAGAAGAACAAATTAACTGCTAATAGAATTGGAGAATTAGAGGAGAGACTTAAGAAAAGCACAGAAGCTTTTGAGTTCTATAAGAACAAGTATGAGTTGGGATGTAATTATCTTAAAGTGTTAGGCTTTGAAAATGCTACTAAAGACAGTTCTGAAATGATAAAAGCAACTTTAGATAATACAATTCTTGAATTTAATACTTTTATAGAAAAAAATGCTAAATATTTTGAGAATATAAATAATCATGATGATTTTTACAAATTATCTAAATCTGATATTGAAGACAATTTAACATCATTTATGAATAAAACAATAAAGTTAACAGAGATAAAGAATGATTTTGAAACTAAAAAATTAGACCTAGAAACTGTTGTAGATGCTAAAAAATTGTTAGCCGATGTAAATCATCAAATTACTTCGATTATTGATTAGATTTTGGAGGGAGAGGAATGTTAGTTATAGGAATAATTTTTTGCATAATAATAGTTGTAATAATTATTCTTTTAGTTACTTCCAAATCTGGGGAAAATGTAGAAGTGGTTGATAAGAAAAAAGAATTCGCGATACCGCCGCAAAAAAGATATCCCTTTATGTACATAAAGGCTTGTCATTTTTATACGGATGCGGTATCGCGTTTTGCGTATTCTGAAGATGAGATTGACCAGTTTTTGAAATCGTTAGATGAGTCATTTGATAAAGGGGATTATGTAAAAACTATAAAATTGTCCAGTGAAGTGATAAAAATTTTGCCTAAATCAGATAAGATATGGTTAAGAAGAATTTCGGCAATATTTATGGACATTATGACGAGTGAAAAATGCTGGTCTGAAAAAATGTCGAGGTTAATTGTTAATGCGTGTTTTGGCTTTTTACAATGTTATGAAACGGTTATTGAGAAAAGTATTGCGGTAAAACATGTTTTGTTACCGACTATTTTAAAGAATACTGAAGAGTTGATAAAATACCAAAATAGGGATGTAACGAAATACCACAATTTTGAAGTCTATAATATGCTACTTAATTTATATTATGTTATTCCATATAAAGAGATTTTAGGCTTACTATCTAATAGTTTGTTAGATGATAAAACAGATAAGGATTTTGAGAGTGACCCGTATGTAAAGCAAACATTAAAATCTTTATTGAAACAAGTTGATATCCTTAGAACTCGTAATACATCAAGGTTACAGGAAACTTTTGATAGTAAAAAAATTACGAATTGTACTTTAATTACGGATGAAAGAATTGATGCAAGTATTATTGCTTTTGAATTGACTTTTGAACCTAAAACCAAAAAAGAAAAAATTGAGGCTGCTTTTTTTGATGAAAGTGGCAACGAATTTCACTTTGGAAGGAACATAGAAGATAGATTTGTTGATGTTTTTGAAGTTAATTCAGACATAGGATTTACTGTTAAGGAAGAGATTGTATTATTAACAGAAGAAAATATTAGCAGTGTCAGATTAAGTGTATGTAAAGACAAAACTGAAAAAGCGAAAAGTAATGGGGATATAGAGGAAGTGCCAAAGAGTTTAGAAACAGAGAGTAAAGATGAAGACTCAAATGCTCAAAGTAAAAAAGAATCAGATGAGATAAAAACGGATAAAACTGTTACAAATCAAAATGCCAAGAGTAGTGAGAAAAATGAGGTTGAGGATAAAATAGAAGATTTTGAACCGGAAAAAAAGCCGCAGAAACCTCAAATGCTTGTGTATCCCGCATTTGACAATATAAAATATGCGTGCATAAGCGATACGCAGTTTGTTGGATTAAAAGAAAATAATACGGTAATAGCATTAGGAACAGGAGATAGACTAAAACAACAAACTAATACGTGGAGAAATATAGATAAAGTTTATGTAAAAAATGATGCCGTATATGGTGTTAGGAAAGACGGAACTGTTATATATGCGGGAAATTCCGAATATGAAGGAATTGAAAATATATATTCATGGGAAAATATTGATAAGTTATCTTTGGGCGAGAAACACCTTGTTGCAGTTACAAAAAATGCTACAATGTACGCTTTGGGTGAGAATTCTAGCGGTGAATGTGATGTTGACGAATGGTACGATGTGGTACAGGTAGATACTGCTTATCATACTGTTGGTGTTTGTAAAGATGGTAAAGTTTTAGCAACAGGAGAGAATAATTTTGGCGAATGCGATGTTAAGTCATGGCAAGATGTAGTTCAGGTTGCAGTTGGAGACTTTTATACGCTTGGTCTTACTTCATCGGGAAAAGTTTTAGCGACAGGATTAAATTCATGTGGGCAATGCAATGTAACAGAGTGGTTAAATATAAAGAAAATATATGCAAAAGGAAATATGAGTGTCGGATTAAGATTTGACGGTAAGGTTGTTACTGCCGGAAGGAACTCTTATCATTACGGAGACGTAAAGAATTGGTCAAGGATAAGAAATATTGTTATGTCAAATAACAGAATAATAGGAATTGAGCAAGACGGCACAGTTCATGCAACAGGAAAACCTTATAAGAATTTTATTAATGGTAATTGGCATGACGTAAGAAGTGTTATTGTAAACAATGAAAATATTGTTGCTATTAACGAAAATGGGACGCTTATTAGTAATGGTTTGGTCTTTGGAAATTGTGTTTCAAGTAATCTTGATAGTATTTCTCAAATTTGTGATGATGTTGACAATAATAGAATTGCGATGGTAAGCGAGCAAGGAGTTTTGACAATTAATAATAAAATTAAAGCGATTAATTCAGAGGAAAACACTTACCCGACATTTTATGATGTAAAGAAAGTAAGTCTGAGTGCTACACATGCTATCATGTTAAAAAATGATGGAACTGCCAGCTTTTTGCGTTTTGGAGACGGAGTCACAGAAATGATTTTAGGTTGGGAAAATCTTGTTGATGTTGAAGCCGGAAACGGATTTTTGATGGGACTTGATATAAGCGGGAGAGTTTTTGCAACTGGCGATAATGATCATGGTCAGTGTGAAGTTTCTGAATGGCATGATATTGTTAAAATTAGAGCATCAGAAAAAAGAGCTATAGGAATGACGATAGACGGCAAGTTGTTTATGTCTGGTATAAGTGAATCTGGCGAAGATGACTTCATAAAAATTTCGAAAAATAATAAGGATTTTGCACTTACAAGCGAGCAGACAATGATTTTAACTTCCGATGGCAATGTTAAAGTTACTTATTATCCTACAGGAGTTAATACTGAAGCAGTTAAATCATGGAAAAACATAAAGAAAGTCGTGGCAAGGGGGAATAATTTCTTGTGTTTATCCGAAGAAGGAAAAGTATACAGTACCATTGATGGCGAGGCTGAAATAAGCGAGTGGGAAGAAGTTGATGATATTGATGCTTCAGGCGATTATGTATGGGCAGTTCTTAAGAGCTAGATAAACGTGAAAAATTAAAAAATTATGGAAACTGCTTGACAAAAATCGGCAAATAATATATATTAGTCTAGTATTTTGCCGCATGGAAAAGGTTTCGAAATTCCGGAAGGAATACCTTAAAAGCGAGTCCGAAATTAACGGAGGAGGTGTAGTTATGTACGCTATTATTGAAACAG
>CAZXFU010000007.1:0-30407 GCA_964640345.1 uncultured Eubacteriales bacterium | reverse complement strand
TAATCTTTTTAATGTTAAATATATCAGAATCATCGCGATTAACTGCTATATACATTACCTCTGTAAGTTCGTAAGTGTCTAATATTTTCGCTTCTACACCGCTTGAAACTAAACCGCCGCAAATACTTTCGGCACGATTTTGAAGTTCTGTGTAAGCAACTCTGTATAAATCTTCCGGATTCATTGTGTTTACAAGACCGGCTTCTGATGTATGGTAAGAAACAGCTATATAGTATTTCTTTTGAAGAACGTTTGTGTTTTGAGTCATATATGAAATATTTTCTATTAAATCCTTCGTATAATTTAGTACTTTTTCTTTCTTTTCTAATTTATATCCGAGTTCTAATACTTCATCAGTAGGTGCGTTGTTTTTATACAGTAACTGGAATTTATCAAGTAAACTGTTAAATTCGGTCTGAATTTTATTTAATTTTTCAATATAAGTTCTAATACTTTCATCCAGATTAATAGTTCTTGATTGAACATATATTTGGATAGGGAAATGAAGTGAGTTTAAAAACTGTATAAAACCTTCTTCAACAGATATTTTTTCGGCTTCCGACATAAGATAATAGTTAACGCCCTGGCAACCGACTAACATCGTATATTTTTCGCCTTTTTCCTGTTCAATCATATTATCCTTTATATCATCAAAAGGGAGAAAGTTCCTAATATCGTCATAAGACATACCAAGTGGAGTCTGTTTTACGGCGTTTGCTCCCGGTTTGGCAGCTTCTTGTTCATTCTTTTTCATAAGCAAAAGAACAATCACTAAGGCAAGGATTATAAAGCCGATTATGGCTAAAAGTGCAATAAGAGCACCTTTTTCGAAATTTCCTATCATTAGAACTGACCCCTTTCGTAGATATAAATCTTTTTTCTTTTGTTAAAACTTAATGCACGCTTAATAATTACATAAGCAGGTTCTCCGCCTGCTTTTTTACATATATCAAAAGCTGTGGTTTCGGGAATGTTAAATGTGCCAAGAACATACCCTATTCCGGCTATTATGACGCAAATACCCCATCCGATATATGTAAAAATTCCTTCTTCAGATACATCAGCTATAAAGTTAAAAATAAACAAAAAGCATAAGCCGATGCAAAAACCCACTAAAGTAAAAATTGCTGCTTGAGGTGTGAAAAACAGAAACCTGTTTTCGTTAGTAGCTTCACGCGGAATCATATATGTATTCATATAACCACCTCCAAGTAATTATATTGCTTGAGCGTGCAAACGCACGCTCAAGGTATTGATTTAACTGTTAAACAAGACTTCTCGCTAATTTTATAATAATGTCTGTCAACACCTTTAAGAACGGCACGCCTAAAGTGAGTACAAGTACACCTAGTATAATTAACCATAATTTCTCTTTTAGTACAGCTCTTTTTTGAGAGTTTGCCGTAAGAAACTGAACGCCTATAAACAATATAATGCATACAGCTATTCCATAGCCCAGGTATCTAAGAACGGTAAAAATAGTATCTCTTAAGTTGGTAAAGTCTAAGTCATGTGCCGTAGCATTCATAAAATAGTCTTTTATTTCGGTAGCATTTGAAACGTTTATCATTAAAAATACTACCAATGAAAAAAGTGCTAATTTAAATATCTTTTTCATGTCTCATTATCCAATGTTAGCAGATTCTGCCATATTCCAAACTACTTTTAGTATAGACACACCAGCAACTAACAATACAATACCAACAGCCATAGACCACATTTTTCCTTTTAATTCAGCTTTTTTGGCAGGCTGAGCAATCATCCATTGAACTCCTAACCATAAAATCATTATTACTGCAACTGCGTATCCAACCCATTGAATTACTGTGATTGCAGAACCAACAGGACCTGCAAACTTTTCAATACCAGGCACTTCTGTAGGCTCAGCTTCAAAAGGTACTGCTAATGTCACAACCGGAGCCAATGCCAAAACAAATACTAAAACTAAACTTAAAATCTTTAATGACTTTTTCATAAAGATAACCTCCTTATAGTGTTTAAAAAATTGATAAAATTATATTTATTATTAATATAGCGATTGGCACACCCGCTATAAATAATAACAATCCTATAAAATACGGTATCAGCCCGGCTTTTAGCTGAGCTTTTTGTTGCGGAGACGCGATTAATATTTTTATTCCCATAAAAACCAATACGCAAATGGCGACTATAACGCCTATTTGGTA
Source organism: uncultured Eubacteriales bacterium (assembly GCA_964640345.1). GTDB lineage: Bacteria > Bacillota > Clostridia > TANB77 > RGIG9151 > RGIG9151. Next base: position 28,221 of record CAZXFU010000007.1, on the reverse strand, counting down.
TAGAAGCTGCAGTATAGATACTAACCCGGGTCCGATACTCTCATCCATTTTCTCTACTAATACGGAAGTGTTTGCATTTCCGTCTCTACCCGCCAATATAAAGTTACCGGCGTTTGGAAGCGGATCGACAGCAAATGATGTTGTAAATAGTAATGAAGTCGCTAATATAACTGAAAATAAGGTATGTATCTTAATCATCTCCTAGCATCAAATTTACATAAAAACTATAAACTACATATCGATTATAGCATATTTGACGAATTTTGACAAGTTTTATGAATAATTTCTTCAAAATTTACAAATATGTATCGTAAAAATGGAAATGAAATTTAACGGTTTTTATCGAACTTTTTTCTTATCTCTTGTGTAATAAATATTTAAAGTATATAATGAGCCGGGAGGAATACATATGAAAAAAACACAAAGAATTTTATTAATACTTGCCGCTATTGGACTTTTAGTGGCAGGCTTTCAGACAATACTTCGTTTTATGACCGAGCAAAGAAACAGGGTTGTAGAGATAGTTGCAGATTATGAAGATTTTTCGGCTATTGCAATGGAAACCGGAATAGGTTTAAAGGAAATGGCGAATAAGCTTATTAGTTCAGGAGTTACGTCTATTGCTATTTCTGAAGAGAGTCTATTAGATATGTCAGGCGAAGGAAAAATTTTAATGTATTCCGGTGTTGATTTAAATTACTTAAGTGTTCATTTTAATAACGAATATTTGAATGTTGCAACACAGGCAAAGAACTATTTGGATCAAAATTCGATTCCTTATTCGAATGTTACTTTAGTTATGGGAAATAACAGAGATACATATGATTTTTTGGAAAATTCTTTTAAAACAAGGTTTAATGATATAACTGTTAATTTTAATGATGAAGATATTTTTTGCATTTTAATAAGGCGTAATATAAATAAGGTAGAAAATGTCGGTTTAGGACTTGTTGATGAAGATTTTGAGAATGCTAAATCTCTTGGCTTTAACAATATAATACCTAGAATTCAAAATCATGAAGGTATAACCGAAACAGAAGTAGATGATTTGTATGATCAATTAAAGAAACACAGGGTAAGAACGGTAATTTTTGCGGGGGTTACGGTGTTTGGACAGGATTACCAAGATGAAGACGGAAAAATGTTAAAATATATTGGAGAAAAGTTTTCTAAAAAGGATGCCGAGATTATTACAGCAATTATAGAAAAGCCTGCTGAAACTGATTTAGAGACTATCCAAAGGGGAATTAATAAGTTATCTAAGTATTCTAAGTATGTTAATACAAAAGTTTTTTCAACAGATGCAACACAGCTTCAAAAACTTTCATATGAAGGATTGGCTGAGCAATGGGGACGTGCAATTTCTCAAAGAAATGTGAGAGTTTTATATGTAAGACCGCTTGCAAAGGCTGAAAAGACCGTTACTGAGAATTTCGAGAATACATTAAAAGCTGTAAGAGAAATAAAAGAGAGAATTAATCATATGGGTATGACTCTTGGGAATGCAAAAGGTCTTGGAAAGATTTATCAAAATAATATCTTCCAATTGGTTATGTCTGTTGGTGTTATTAGTGCCGGATTTTTGCTTATTATTTTGATTTTTGGAGAGGAAAAAACAAGTAAGTTTAAAAGGCTTATTTGGATGTTATTTGGAATTTCTATAGCCGGCATTTTTGGTACGTATTTGGTGCCTATGTTATATAGTCGTTTTGGAGATTTATTAAATAAAGCAATCGCACTTATTGCATCTGTGGTGTTTGCATCAATTGCGGGTGTTTGGATTATTGATATGTATAAGAAGGGGAAATATCTTGACGGAAAATCAAATATAAAGAAAGGAATGCTACTTTTATTAGGGGCTGCGTTTATTTCAGTGATAGGCGGAATATATATCGGAGCTATACTGTCTGATTCAAAATATGTGTTAAAACTTGATACATTCAGAGGTGTTAAAATTTCTTTCTTGCTTCCGCTTGTTGTTTGGGGATTTGCGTATATGGTTAAAGTTGGATTGTTTAGAAATGAAAAGGACGAGCCTTTACCTTTAATTGAGCAGTGCAAAAAATTATTGGCATATACGGTTACTGTTAAATATGTTGCGATAGTTGGAATTATTGGACTTGCCTTATTTATTATAGTCATGAGAAGCGGCAATACCATGACATCGTCTGCAAGTACGTTAGAGCTTATGTTTAGAAATTTTTTAGAAAAATATTTAATTGCAAGGCCAAGAACTAAGGAACTTGTTGCATTCCCGATATTGTTCTTATTACCTTGTTTATCACAGTTTAAGAGTAAGGAATTCGCATTTTTTTCTATGGGTATTGGTATGATTGGAATTGAGAATATTATTAATTCTTTCTGCCATATTAGGATGCCGTTAATTATTACGACACTAAGTACAATTTACAGCTTGATTTTTGCAATTATTATTGGTAGTATATGTGTTGTAATAGTGGACAAGGTTAAGAAAAAGATGTTTTAATATACAAAGGAGGGCCGTTTTTCAATGAAGAAAGTCTTATTAGCAGGATATTATGGTGAAAATAATATCGGAGATGAAGCAATAGCAGAAGCACTTACTAAAGAGTTAAAAAGACGAGGCTATGAAGTTTTGATGTTGTCGGGGGATAGAGTTACTTCTTCTCAGCTTTACGGAGTTGAGGCGTATAACAGGCAGAGACTTCAAGAGATGAGAAATGCAATTCGCAGTTGTGATTTCGTGATTTTAGGTGGTGGAAGCCTAATTCAGGATGTTACAAGTACATATAGTTTGTGGTATTATGTCGGATTTATAAATTTATGCCGTATGATGGGTAAGCATATATATATTGCTTATCAGGGAATCGGCCCTATTAATAAGAAACAAAATGAGATTTTAACGAAGTTTACGTTAAATAGGAGCAAAAAATTATGGATAAGAGATGAGATTTCTATCAACACGTTAAGGGAAATAGGTGTTGTTAAGCCAAATATTTCTTTGTCCTCAGATGCGGTTTTTATGTTAAAACCACCTAACCGTGATCAGGTAGGCGTTTTGCTTGCTAAAGCCGGTATACGAAATGATGACGGGAGACCGATTATAGGGATTGCTCCAAGGCGTTGGGGAAGCGAGGATAAAGCCGGAGTTTTTGCAAAGATTGCGGACGAATGTATAAATAGGTTTAATTCTAAAGTTGTATTTTATGCCTTCCATAAAGATGAAGATGTTAAGTATATAAATGAAATTTGTTCTAGGATGACTAATCGTGCGTATATTGTTGCGGATAGTTATTTACCGTCAGAGATTATGGGAATGATGGGGGCTATGACTTTAAATATTGGTGTAAGGCTTCATTCTCTTATTTTCTCGGCAAAGATGGGAGTACCGCTTCTTGGTATTTCTTATGATCCCAAAATAGACGGATTTTTGGATATGCTTGGTATGTCGCCTGTTTGTACTTATGCTGAATTGTCTAAGGAACAGATAATGCCGGCTGTAAGTTGGATTATGAAAAACAGTTTTCCGATTGAGGAGATGCTTTCGACTATTGAAGGGTTTGAGAAGCTTACGATTAGAAGTTTAGATGAGATTTTACTTGAGAGTGAGATGGAAGGCTAATTTTGAAGGGAGATAGATAAATGGACCTGCTGGGAGTTCGTATTGATAATGTTACAATGGAGCAAGCAGTAAGCAAGGCAAAAGATTTTTTGACAGAAGATAGGTTACATATGATTTTTACACCTAATCCTGAGATTGTTATGTTGGCACAAAATGATGATGAGTTTAAAAAGATTTTAAATTCTTCGGATTTGAATATTCCTGACGGAAATGGGATAGTTTGGGCGTCGAAAAAGATAAAAGAGCCGTTATCTGAGCGTGTTGCCGGATACGATTTTATACATAAGATTTTTGAATTGGGTCAAGATATGGATATATCCTTCTTTTTTTTAGGTGCAAAACCCGGAGTTGCCAAGGCGGCAGAAGAAAAAATTGAGCGGGAATATGTTGGGATACGAGTGGTAGGGACTAATGACGGATATTTTTCACTTGAAGAAGAAAAACAGATTCTTGAAAAGATTAATGCTGATAAACCGGATGTTTTGCTGGTTGCTTTAGGTGCTCCCAAGCAAGAGAGATTTATTTACAAGTACAGAAATAAATTAAATTGTAAGATTGCAATTGGGGTTGGAGGATGTTTTGACGTTATTTCCGGTAACGTAAAAAGAGCTCCCAAGGTTTTTATAAAGTTAAAGCTTGAATGGTTATATCGTGCTCTTACTGATTTTAAGAGATTTAAGAGATTAGCTGCTATTCCAAGATTTATGAAGAGTGTAAAAAGGTATAGAAGAATGTATGTTAAAAAATCATAATAGGAGAGAAGTATGAATTTTAACAAAATTAAAAGATTAGTGATTAACGGAATATATGTGTTGATGGGGGTTGTTCTTATTACGATTTCTGTCAACTCATTTTTCTTAAGGTTAAAAATTGCTCCCGGCGGGGTTAGCGGACTTGCTACTGTAATTCATTATCTGTCCGGACTTTCGGTTGGTACGATTGTTTTTGCGTTAAATATTCCTTTATTTATTGCAGGCTTTTTGGCGTTTGGAAAGAGATTTAGTGTTAAGACGCTTATTGCTACGGTTTTATTGTCTGTTTTACTTGATGCTACGTTATGGCTTCCTCAAGTTACGGATGATTTATTACTTGCTTCTATTTTTGGCGGTATGATTATGGGATGTGGTATGGCTTTTGTTTTTAAGGGCGGAGCTACAACCGGCGGAACGGATATTTTGGCGAAGGTCGTTAATAAATATTTTCCGGCATTTAATATTAGTGAGCAACTGTTTGTAATAGATGGAATGGTTGTTATTTTCGCTATGGTTGTTTTTAAAGATTTTGATATCGGACTTTATGCTATTATTGCGATTTGGCTGTCTGCTAAGGTAATTGACATTGTTTTTGAGGGAGCGGGTTTTGCTAAGGCTATGTTTATTATTTCGGATAACGGAGAAGAAATCGGACATAAAATAATGGAAGAAGTCGGACGTGGCGTTACCGGATTAAATGGCGAGGGATTATATTTAAAAAATGATAAAAAGATTTTGCTTACTGTTGTGGACAGAATTCAAATACCGGCTATTAAACGGATTGCAAAAGAGATAGATAAGAGAGCTTTTATTATTATTACGGATGTTAGGGAAGCTCTTGGAGAAGGTTTTAATAAGATGTGATAAGGAGAATGAAGATGGAGCCATTAGCATATAGAATGAGTCCTAGGAGTTTAGATGAGTTTTACGGACAGGAACATATTTTAGGCGAGGATAAGTTGCTTACAAGGGCGATTAAGGCTGATAGATTAACGTCAATAATTTTATGGGGTCCTCCGGGATGTGGAAAAACTGCACTTGCAAAGGTTATTGCAAAGATGACGAAAAATAATTTTAAGAAGCTTAATGCTGTTAATTCGGGTGTTGGCGATATAAAAGAAATTATTACTGAAGCTAAGAATTTACTTATGAATCCGTCAGGAAAGGTTGTTTTATTTGTTGATGAGATTCATAGATTTAATAAAAGTCAGCAAGATGCTCTTCTTCCGTATGTTGAGGATGGAACTGTTATTTTAATCGGTGCGACTACTGAGAATCCTTACTTTGAAGTTAATAAGGCACTTATTTCGAGGTCTACGGTTTTTAAATTGGAGCCTCTTAAAAGGGAAGATGTTGTTAAGGCGTTGAATCATGCTATTTTCGATAAAGAGAGAGGACTTGGGAATTATTTTACAGATTTTGAGGACGGAACGATTTTACATATTGCGGAGCTTTCTAAGGGAGATTTAAGGAAAGCGTTAAATATTCTTGAAATGGCCGTGCTTACTACAGACATGGGCTCGGATGGCATTATACATGTAAATAAGAAGGTTATTGAAGAATGTACACAGCAACGTGTTACGGAGTTTGATAAAAACGGAGATTCACATTATGATAATATTAGTGCGTTTATTAAGTCTATGAGAGGTTCTAGCCCGGATGGTGCTTTATTTTATTTAGCTCGTGCTATTGCAGGTGGGGAAGATCCTATGTTTTTGGCAAGAAGAATTGTTATTTGTGCTGCCGAAGATGTTGGGATGGCAGATCCGAATGCTCTTGTTGTTGCAAGTGCCGGAGCACAGGCTGTAAATTTGGTTGGGATGCCGGAAGCTAGAATTATTTTAGCAGAAATGGCTGTTTATGTTGCTAAGGCACCTAAGTCTAATGCAAGCTATATGGGAATTAATATGGCTTTGGATGATGTTATGAATACTGATACAGGCTCTATTCCTATGCATATTAGAAATGCACCTGTTCCTGAGATGAAGAAGTTTGGGTACGGAGAGGGCTATAAGTATGCTCATGATTATGAAGGTGGGTATGTTGAACAACAGTATTTGCCGGATAAGATTAAGGATAAAAAATATTATATTGAGAAGTAAAAAAGGTGGACTTTGTCCACTCTATGTCGCTTCGCGACAAAATATTAATGTAGCTTTTTTGTAATAGAAATTCCTTTTTATTGCTCGTTTTACTCGCTTTTTTAGAGGAATTTCCTATTAAATAAAAAAAGCATTGAAGTTAACTCCAATGCTTTTTGGTGTGCCTGAGACGATTCGAACGTCCGGCCAACGGCTTAGAAGGCCGTTGCTCTATCCTGCTGAGCTACAGGCACATGTCATCTAACTTCATTATTATACAATACATTATATAAAGAAATCAATAGATTTTTGTAAAAAATTTTATATTTTTTTTGGTTTTATACACAATATTATCACATATATAGGTTAGAATATAGAAGAAGGGGAGGAATGACATATGGGTAATGATGAAGATGTTGTTGTTGTTAATGAAAAAGAGAAGAAAAATGTACTTAAAAGCGGCGGAGTTGTTTTTGTAATGGCTATTTTGTTTGCTCTTACGATTGGGTTTGCCGTTGGAAATATGAATAAGTCAAATTCTAATGAGGAGAGTGCAAATGTTCAAAACAGTGCTTATTCGGATATTATAAAAACTGTTGCAAGTTCTTCTGAGAATGGGGAGCTAGCTATTCGGGATATTGCAAAACTTACTGAGAATTCGGTTGTTGAGATAACTACCGAGGGCGTTGTTAGAGGTAATAGACTTGGGCAATATGTTTATGAGGGTGCCGGAAGTGGCGTTGTTATTGCTTCTGATGGATATATTGTTACGAATAACCATGTTATTGAAGATGCAAGCAAGATTTTAGTTAAACTAAAAAATGGAGATATTTATGAGGCAACTGTTGTTGGTAAAAGCAGCGATTCAGATATTGCAGTTCTAAAGGTTGATACTACGGATTTACAACCTGTTGTTTTAGGCGATTCGAGTAAACTTGTTGTTGGAGATACGGCTGTTGTTGTCGGTAATCCTTTGGGATCCGGTTCTACGGTTACAAATGGTATTATTAGTGCTATGGATAGGGAAATTGATTTAGGCGATTCTGTTATGAATTTGCTTCAGACTAATGCGGCAGTTAATCCGGGAAATTCAGGCGGAGGACTTTTTAACGGAAAAGGCGAGCTTGTTGGTATTGTTGTTGCAAAGTCTGCAGGAGAAGATATTGAAGGAATTGGTTTTGCAATTCCTATAAATGATATTAAGGATACTATTTCTGAAATTAAGACATACGGATATATTAGGGGCAGAGTTCAACTTGGTGTTAATTTGCTTGAAATAGATAATGCTTGGGATGCAATGATGTATAGAGTGGATAGTTTAGGTGTTTATGTAAGAAGTGTTGAGGATAATTCTGATGCAGAGGAGGCTGGAATAAAGTCTGGCGATAAGATTGTTTCTGTTGACGATAACGATGTCGACAGTGCGGAGGATATTAAAAAGGCTGTTTCTAAGAAGTCTCCGGGAGACAAGATTGTTTTAGGTATTTACAGAAATGGTAAGACATATAATGTTACAGTTGTTTTGAGTGAATATAAAGGCGAGTAGTATTGACGTTAATTTCTTAGAGTTATAAAATGGAGGCAAGGGAGGTTGAGAAAATGATTAAGATTTTTCCGTCAATTTTGTCGGCAGACTTTGCCAGACTCGGAGATGAGATAAAACTTTTAGAGACTACAGATGCTGATGGTATTCATATTGATGTTATGGATGGAAATTTTGTAGATAATATAACTTTCGGGATGCCTATTATTAGTGCGATTAGGAAATATTCAAATTTGTTTTTTGACGTGCATCTTATGATAAGCAATCCTAATAAGTATATTAAGGCGATTAGCGATTCGGGAGCGGACGGAATTACTTTTCATATTGAAACTGTTTCTGATCCGTTTGAGACTATAAAGCTAATTAAGGCAGAAAATAAGAAGGTTGGTATTTCTGTGAAGCCTGAGACGGATTTGCCGGATAAGAGTATTTTAAAGGATATTGATTTGATACTTGTTATGGCGGTTGAACCGGGTTTCGGAGGTCAAAAGTATATTGAGGCTGTTAATAAAAAGATTGAAAATTTGCTAAAGACAAGGTATGAAAACGATTTACATTTTGAAATCCAGGTTGACGGTGGTATAACTAAAGATAATATAGGTATTGTTGCAAAATGCGGAGCAGATATAGTTGTTACCGGCAGTGCGGTTTTCAGAGAGGCAGATAGAAAACGTGCTGTTTCGGAATTAAAAAGTTTAGCGTCTTTATGATATAAGCTGTAAATTTTGGCAATAATATATGTCATGGAGGTGATGTTAGCTAATGTATAAATTTACAGAAAAGGCAGAAAGAGTTATAAAGCTTTCTAAGAATGCGGCAAAAGAGTTAGGTCATAATTATGTTGGAACTGAGCATTTTTTAGTGGGCTTTATGATGGAAGATACAGGTGTTGCATATAAGGTCTTGTTTTTACAAGGTGTTTCTAAGGAATCTATTATGGATAAAATAGAGGAGCTTATTGGAAGAGGAATTGAAGATAATAATATGTTAGGTTTTACGCCTCGGGCAAAACGAGTTTTAGAGTTGGCTTTTCATGAGGCTAGAGGACATAATCAAGAGTATATCGGTACTGAACATATTTTACTTGCTATTATGAGAGAGCCTGATTGTATAGGAGTTAGGGTTTTAGTTGAACTTGGTGTGGATATGCAGAAGTTATACAACGAGGTATTAAAAAGGGTTTTAGAAGACGGAAGCAATGAGTCGTTTAAGGTCACAAAGAGAAATACAGGAAGTAATCTTACACCTACGTTAAATCAGTTTGGAAGAGATCTTACGGAACTTGCAGAGCAAGGGAAGATTGATCCTGTTATCGGGCGTACTGAAGAGATTGACAGAGTTATTCAGATTTTAAGCAGAAGGACGAAAAACAATCCTTGCCTTATTGGTGAGCCGGGAGTTGGGAAGACGGCTGTTGCTGAAGGACTTGCACATAAAATTGTTTCGGGAGACGTGCCTGAAATTTTAAAGGATAGACGTGTTGTTACGCTTGATTTGTCTTCTGTTGTTGCAGGTGCGAAGTATAGAGGCGAGTTTGAAGAAAGGCTTAAAAAGGCTTTAAATGAGGTCGCTAAAGTCGGAAACGTTATTTTGTTTATTGATGAGCTGCATACTATAGTTGGTGCAGGAGCGGCTGAGGGTGCAATTGATGCTGCAAATATTTTAAAACCGCTTCTTGCAAGGGGCGAAATACAATTAATTGGTGCTACTACTTTAGATGAATATAAGAAACATATTGAAAAGGATTCGGCTTTGGAGAGAAGATTCCAGCCGATTGTTATTGAAGAACCAAATGAGGAAGATGCGATTAATATACTGTTTGGGTTAAGAGACAGGTATGAAGCTCATCATGGTGTAAAAATTACAGATGATGCGATAAAAATGGCTGTAAGACTTTCAAAGAGGTATATAAATGCTAGAGCTTTACCGGATAAAGCTATAGATTTGATGGATGAGGCTGCTTCAAAATTAAGATTACTTAGTTTTACCGAGCCTGAGAATATTAAGCTTTTGGAAGAAAAGGTAAAGAAGCTTGCAGAGGAAAAAAATTCTGCAATTATTAGTCAGGATTTTGAGACTGCTGCCGAGATTCGGGATAAGGAGTTAAAGCAACGTACAAAGTTAGAGAAGGCTAAGAAGGATTGGCAGAAAAAGAGCGAGCTTCAAGATAGTACTGTTGACGAGGAGCAAATTGCCGAGATTGTTGCAAAGTGGACCGGGATTCCTGTAACAAGGCTTGCTGAAGAGGAAACAGAGAAGTTAAAGAATATGGAGAGCTCTTTAAGGAAGCGTGTTATTGGGCAAGATGAGGCTATTTCGTTGATTTCTAAGGCTATTAAGAGAAGCAGGATCGGCATTCAAGATCCCAAAAGACCGATTGGTTCGTTTTTATTTTTAGGACCTACCGGGGTTGGAAAAACTGAACTTTGCAAGGCTTTGGCTGAAGTGCTGTTTGGAAATGAAAATTCAATGATTAGGATTGATATGTCCGAATATATGGAAAAACATTCGGTTTCAAAGCTTGTTGGTTCGCCGCCGGGATATGTTGGGTATGAAGAGGGCGGTCAACTTACCGATAAGGTTAGGAGAAAGCCGTATTCTGTTATTTTGTTTGATGAGATAGAGAAGGCTCATGAGGATGTTTTTAATATTTTATTACAGATTTTAGAGGACGGCAGACTTACGGATTCGCAAGGACGTGTTACTAACTTTAATAATACGATTATTATTATGACTTCAAATGTCGGTGCAAGGGCCATTTCAGATGACAAAAAACTTGGTTTTTCCAAGGGAGAGGATGAGGTTACCGGATACAAGGATATTAAAAAGAATGTGATGGAGGAACTAAAGAGAACTTTTAGACCTGAGTTTTTAAATCGTGTTGATGATATTATTGTTTTCCACCAGTTAACTAAGGATAATGTTAAGGAAATTGTTGATATAATGATTGGTAATTTAAGCAAAAGGCTTGAGACCAAGGAGATTTATATTGATGTTAGTGACGATGTTAAGGATTTTATTGTTAAAAAAGGGTTTGATGTTACTTATGGTGCAAGACCTTTAAGGCGTGCTATTCAAAATGAGATTGAGGACTTTATTGCTGAAGCGTTTTTAGATGAGAAGATAAAGCCGGGTAAGACTGTTAGGCTGGTTTTGGATGGGGAAAAAGTTAAGATTGAGGGAGAAAATTAGAAAGTAAACCGGTAATTGTAAAAAAGGAGTTTTGGCAATTACCGGTTTACTTTCTGATTTTTGAAAACATTTGTGGATAACGACTATCTTTTGCAAGTGAATTATTGTATAATGAATTGTAAAAAATATGAGACTAGTTTAGAATGTTTTGACAAAGTGATAGCGGGAGAGATGTTTATGATAGATCAGTTTTCAAGGACAAGACTTCTTATCGGTAACGATGGGTTAAAGAAATTAGAGAGTTCTACTGTTGCTGTTTTTGGGGTAGGCGGTGTTGGTTCTTTTACGGTTGAGGCTATTGCACGTGCAGGGGTTGGAAATTTGGTGTTGATTGATAAAGATGAGATTTCTGTTACGAATATTAATCGTCAACTTCATTCTACATTTAAGACTATTGGAATGTCAAAAGTTGAGGTTATGAGGAATAGAGTTTTAGATATTAACCCGAATGCTAATGTTAAGATTTTTAATGAGTTTTATTTGCCGGAGACTGCAGATAGAATGATAGATAGAGGCTATTCATATATTGTTGATGCTATTGATACCGTTACTGCAAAAGTTGATTTGGTTGTTCGGGCTCAGGAATACGGTATTCCGATTATTTCGGCTATGGGTGCGGCTAACAAGCTAGATCCTACTAAGTTCGAAGTTTCGGATATTTTTAAGACGAGCGTTTGCCCGCTGGCTAAGGTTATGCGAAAGGAACTAAGAAATAGAGGGATTAAGAAACTTAAAGTTGTTTATTCTAAGGAAGATCCGGTTCGGGCGGATGTTGAGTGTGAGGAGATATCTGCTGTTGGAAAGAAGAGTGTACCCGGCAGCGTTTCGTTTGTACCTTCTGTTATGGGACTTATTATTGCGGGAGAGGTTATAAAAGATTTGATTAGAGGCTTTGAAAATGGATAAAAAGAGATTTTTTGCAAGTTTATTGTTCTTGATTGTTGTTATAGGCGTTGTTTTGACGTTTTCAATTTTTAGGGATAATTATGATAAGAAACCTACGTTAAATGTGCTTATGTTTCATATGGTTACTAAAGAGATGCCGGAAGATAAGGACCTTGAGACGTTATATATAACTGATGATATGTTAAGGCGGTATTGTGAGTATTTTAAGGATAAGTACACTATTGTTAGCTTAGATGAGGCTTATGATATTATAAAGGATAATAGAAAAGTTGAAAATTCGAATTTACTGGCCTTTACTTTTGATGATGGTTACGACAATAATTATACTCTGGCATATCCGATTTTAAAAGAATTTGATATCCATGCAAATATAAATATTATTGCAAAATATACCGATGAAAATTATGCCGGATATTTAACATGGGAACAGGTTAAAGAGATGTCGGATTCCGATTTGATTACGTTTGGATCGCATACGTACAATTCTCATTACTATACTGAAGATAATGACGGCGTTGAGACTCCTGTATTAAAGGCGTTACTTCCGGGGGAGAGCGTAGAAGAGCGTCGAAACAGGATTTTTAACGATTTAGAAATGGCTAATGAGTTGATTTCAAATGCAACAGGAAAGCATATTAATATTATGGTTTATCCGTATGGTGTTCCGCCGGTTGATTTGATGGATGAGATTGGCAGAAGATTCGGGTATAATATGCAAGTTTTAGTTAGGCACGGCGGCAATAGGTCTGTTAGTGATTTTTCGGAGTTAAAACGTTTTACTGTTAACGGAAATCAAGATCCTGAAAATTTAGATAAGGTTATTAAGAAATATAACGGGTTAAATTTTTTGGAGTTTATGAAATGAGCCTGTTAAATAATAAAGAGGGGAGTGGTTTTATGAATAAAAAAGCAATGATAGGTGTTGGTGTTGGCTCGGTTGTTGTTGTGGCAGTTGTTACCGGCGGTATTGTAAATGGATGGTTTTACAAGGAGAAGCCGACGAATGGCAATGATGTTGTTAATCCTTCACAAAATGTTGAGTTAAAAAATGATGACGGCAGTGAGGAAAAATATGTTGGAGAGCCTTTACCGAATATTGTTAACAGGGCAGGTACTATAAAGAAAATTAATAAAAACGCGGTTATTATAAACGGCCCCGAGGACGAGGATATTGTTATTTATGTTCTTGATGATACCAAGATTTACGGTGCAGACGGTAAGGAAAGAGAATTAAAGGACTTGAAAAAAGGTATGTATATTACTGCGGATATTGATGGAGATAAGGCTGATTCTGACACGTATTTTGATGCTATGATTATTTATATTTCGGGTAAATAGGATGTAAATTTTTAGTTGAATTTCTTGACGGATTATAATGCTTTATGTATAATTTGTATGAAAAAAATGTGGAGGAGTGTTGATTTTGGAAAAACAATATTTGATTGCAATAGACGGCCCTGTTGGTGCGGGAAAGAGTACTGTTGCAAAGCTTACTGCAAAGAGGCTTAACATTATTTATGTTGATACGGGGGCTATGTATAGGTCTGTTGGGTTATATGTTGTTAGAAAGGGGTTAGACACTAAAAATTCCGAGCATGTTAAGAGTGTTTTGGACGAGATTAATTTAGATGTTAGGCTTTCAAACGAGGGTCAGATGATTTTCTTAAATGGGGAAGATGTTACAAAGTTAATTAGGACTCCTGAGATTTCTATGGCTGCTTCCGATGTTTCGGCTGTTCCGGAAGTTAGGGATAGAATGGTTCATATTCAAAGAGAACTTGCCAGGTCGAAGAGTGTTATTATGGATGGACGGGATATTGGAACTGTTGTCCTTCCTAATGCTACTTCAAAAATTTATCTTAATGCTAACTTAGACGAAAGAGCGTCTAGAAGGTATAAGGAATTATTAAATAAAGGGCAGAACGTTACGTTTGATGAAGTTAAGAATGATATTATTGAACGTGATAGAAATGATATGTCAAGAAAGGCTTCCCCGCTTAAAAAAGCTGATGATGCGGTTGAACTTGATACTACGGATTTAAACTTGGAAGAGGTTGTAGATAGAGTTGTTGATATTGTAAACGGGAGATAAAAGTTATGTTTAGAAAAGTTTGCGTTTTTTTAGTGAACATTTTTTTGAATGTATGGTTTAAGATAGATATTGTTAATTGTGAGAGGTTTGAAAAGTTGAAGTCTGGATGTGTTATTACACCTAATCATATTTCGGCTTGGGAGACTGTTATTATTCCTGTTAAGACTAAGCGCTGTATGTGGATGATGGCGAAAGAAGAGCTTTTTAAGAATAAGGTTTTTGATTTTTTCCTAAAGGAGTTAAAGGTTTTTCCTATTGCAAGAGGAAAGAAGGATTTTTCTGCTATTAAAAAAGCGGTTTCACTTGTTGAAAACGGCAATGCTGTGTGTATGTTCCCGGAGGGGACGCGAAAAAAGGATGATAGTAAGTTAAAGTTTAAACCGGGTGCAGTTATGGTTGCATATGAAGCGAAAGTCCCTATTATTCCTGTTGGGGTTTATGCAGAGAAGAATTATAGGTTTAGGTCTAAGGTTCATATTGTTTATGGAGAGCCTATTTATTTTTATGATTATTATGACAAGGCTTTAAGTAAGGAAGATCTAAGAAATCTTACAGAACAACTTGAAGTTGCTGTTCAAAAGGCAATTGATTCTGTTAAGGGGGAGTAGTTTTGGAGATAATTGTCGCAAGTACTGCAGGATTTTGTTTCGGGGTAAAAAGGGCAATTGAGCTTACTGAGAAAGCTTTAGCAGAGAATGATAATGTTTATAGTTTAGGGAGTATTGTTCATAACAAGTTCGTTAATGAGGAGCTTAAGAGTAAAGGACTTACTTTTGTAGATAGTATAGAAAGTGTGCCACTTTACAGTAATATAATTATTAGGGCTCATGGGGTTACTGCTTTTGAGAAAGAAGAATGTCGAAAAAGGAATTTAAATATTATAGATACTACTTGTCCAAACGTTTTACGTATACATGATATTGTAAATAAATATTCTTCTGATGGATATTTTATTGTCATAATCGGCGATTATAATCATCCTGAAGTTAGTGGTATTTCAGGCTGGGTTAATGGCGATTTTAAGGTTGTAAATAGTTTGGATGATATTAAAAAATGTAAGCTTGACAGGGTTTGTGTTGTGTCTCAAACTACGATGAATATTGAGACTAATAAAGTGCTTGTTGATGATATTAAAAAGAGGGCTCGTGAGTGTGTTGTTTTTGATACGGTTTGTCATGCTACCGAGGAACGTCAAAACGAGCTAAAGTCTTTAGCAAAAGATGCCGACTATGTAATTGTTATTGGAGATAAGGCGAGTGCTAATTCAAATAGGTTATATGAAATTGCAAAAAAGTTGTGTAATTCACAATTTATTGAAAATATTGACGAGTTAGACTTGAATTTTTTGGAACAATCGTGTAAAATATGTGTTATGGCTGGGGCTTCCACGCCCAGATGCCTTATCGACCAAGTTGTCGAAAGCTTAAAGCAAAAAGAACTATGAAGGGATGGATAGAAAGTGGGTAAAGAAGTAACAGAATTTGAAAAGATGTTGGAAGAATCATTGAAGGAGATTCGTTCAGGAAGTATTACAAAAGGAGTAGTAGCTAATGTTGCCAATGGAGATATTATTATAGATTTAGGCTTAAAGTACGATGGCATTATGCCGTATTCCGAATATTCAGATGAGGCTGACCATGATCCTGAAAAGGAGTTAAAAGTTGGTCAGGAGATTGAGGCTTTTGTTGTTAGAGTCAATGATATGGATGGTACAGTTTTATTATCTCGTCGTAAAATCGAAGGCATGAAGATGTGGGAAGATATTGATAAATGGATTGAAGATAAGAAAAATGTTGAAGTTAAGGTTACTAAGGAAGTAGGTGCTGGACTTCTTGCTAATAAAAACGGAATTCAAGTGTTTATTCCGGCTTCTCAACTTGCTGAAAAGGATGCAAGATTAGGAGATTATGTTGATAGAACTCTTAAAGTTAGGTTCTTAGAGGTTAATAAAGACAGAAAGAAAGTTGTTGCTTCTGAGCGTGTTATTGCTAGAGAAGAGAAGGCTGAAAAGCAGGCTGCTGCTTGGGAAAAAATTAAGGAAGGTGCTGAACTTCAAGGAACAGTTAAACAGATTGAAAAGTTTGGTGCGTTTGTTGATTTAGGCGGAGTTGACGGATTAATTCATATTTCTGAGTTATCTTGGGGAAGAATTAAGTCGCCAAGTGAAGTCTTGTCTGTTGGACAGATTGTTAATGTTTATGTTTTATCTGTTGATACTGAAAAGAAAAAGATTTCTTTAGGTTACAGAAGGGCGGCAGATAATCCATGGAACAACATTAACGAGAAGTATCATGTTGGAGATGTTGTTGAGGTTAAGATTGAGAGATTAGTTCCGTTTGGTGCGTTTGCTCAAATCGAAGTTGGCTTAGAGGGATTAATTCATATTTCACAAATTTCTCACAAACGTGTTGGTACTCCGGCAGAAGTTTTGAAGGTTGGGCAATATGTTAATGCTAAGATTATGGAAATTGATGTTGAAAAGAAGAAGATTGAACTTAGCATGAAGGAATTAGAAGAACCTGAAATTGATTTAAAGGCTGAAGAAGTTAAGGAAGAACCTAAGGCGGAGGGAGCTAAAGAAGAAGTTACTATAAAGTAGTTTTTTGGTAGTTCAAGTTACAAGGAAGTGTAGGAATGAGTTACTTATTCCTACATTTTTTTGAATTTATATATTTTGTTAGAGGTGTTAAAAATGGGAGAGAGAAAAGATATTAGAAATATTGCGATAATCGCACACGTCGACCATGGTAAGACAACTTTGGTTGATGTAATGTTAAAACAGAGTGGCACGTTTCGTGCAAATGAGCAGACTACGGAGAGAATGATGGATTCTAACGATTTAGAAAAGGAGAGAGGTATTACTATTCTTTCTAAGAATACGTCTATTCATTACAAGGATGCAAAGATTAATATTGTGGATACTCCGGGACATGCTGATTTCGGTGGAGAGGTTGAACGTGTTCTTAAGATGGTTGACGGAGTTTTGCTTTTGGTTGATGCTTTTGAAGGTCCTATGCCTCAAACAAAATTTGTTTTGAGTAAGGCTTTAAAGCTTAATTTGAAGCCTATTGTTGTTATTAATAAAATTGATAAGCCAAATGCTAGACCTTTAGAGGTTTTGGATAAGGTACTTGACTTGTTTATTGAACTTGAAGCTACTGATGAACAACTTGATTTCCCTGTTATTTACGTTTCGGGAAAAACCGGTGTTGCAAAGACAGATGTTAATGCGGAAGCTACTGATTTAAAGCCATTGTTTGATATTATTTTGGAGAAGGTTCCTGCTCCTAAGGGCGATGAAGATGCTCCACTTCAAATTTTGGTTTCAAATGTAGATTATGATGATTATATTGGAAGAATTGCCGTTGGCAGAATTGAACGCGGTGTTATTAAGAATGGTCAAAATGTTACTTTGTGTGGCGGTCATAATAATACTAATAAGAGTGCAAAGATCGGTAAGTTATTTACTTATTCCGGTCTTAAGAGAATTGAGACTGAAGAAGCAAAGTTTGGCGATATAGTTGCTTTTTCAGGTATTGCAGATGTTAATATCGGAGATACTGTTTGTGCTCCTGAGTGTGTTGAGCCGTTACCGTTTATTAATATTGACGAGCCTACTTTGTCTATGACAATCGGTGTTAACAATGGCCCGTTCGCAGGTCGTGAAGGCGAGTTTGTTACATCAAGACATATAAGAGACAGATTATTTAAGGAGGTTCAGACTAATTTAAGTTTAAGGGTTGAAGAGACTGATTCTGCTGATACGTTTAAGGTTTCCGGTCGTGGGGAGCTTCATTTATCTGTTCTTATTGAAAATATGAGAAGACAGGGGTTTGAGCTTTTGGTTTCTCGTCCTAGTGTTATTTATAAAGAGATTGACGGTGTTATGTGTGAACCTATGGAACATCTTGTTATTGATGTGCCTGAAGAATATATGGGAGTTGTTATGGAGAAGTTAGGTCTTAGAAAGGCTGAGATGATTAACATGGCTCCCGGCAGTCAAGGTTATACAAGGCTTGAATTTAAGATTCCTTCAAGAGGTCTTATCGGATATCGTTCAGAGTTCCTAACAGATACAAAGGGTACCGGTATTATGAACCATTTGTTTGATGGATATCAACCGTCAAAAGGAGAAATTCATTCAAGATTAAGAGGCGTTTTGGTTGCGTTTGAAACCGGAGAGGCTGTTACTTACGGTTTATATAATGCTGAGGAGAGAGGAGAATTGTTTATTACTCCCGGCACACAGGTTTACGAGGGAATGATTGTTGGTGTTAATGCGAAAAACGAGGATGTTGTTGTTAATGTTTGCAAGAAAAAGCATGTTACAAATATGAGAGCATCCGGTTCTGATGAAGCTCTTAGATTATCGCCTCCGAGACAGTTGTCTCTTGAACAGGCTTTAGAGTTTATTGCTGATGATGAGCTTGTTGAGGTTACTCCTAAGAATATTAGGCTTAGAAAGAGAATTCTTAATAAAGAACAAAGAGCAAAATTTGAAAGTAAAATGAAGTAGAAGAAAAGCAGATGCGAAATATGTAATATTTTTTGCTTTTTTTGCTTCATTAAGTGACAAGTTTTACGTTTTGATATTTATATACTTAGTTCATGAGTTGAAATATTGCTACGTTGTAGTGATTGTAGGAGGAGAGTATATGGATATTAAAGGTTTTTTCTTGAAGGTATTGGGACCTATATTTGGGAGTGGTGAGGATAATTCACTTTATTATATAGGTGGTAGTGATACTTTGCCACCGCCTTTGGAACCTAGCGAAGAGGAGCGTTATTTACGTTTGTTAAGGTGTGGCGAGGATGTTCGACCTGTTTTGATTGAGCATAATTTGAGGCTTGTTGTGTATATTGCTAAGAAGTTTGAAAATACCGGTGTTGGTATTGAGGATCTTATTTCTATTGGAACAATAGGACTTATTAAGGCAATTAATACGTTTGATGCTAATAAAAATATTAAGCTTGCTACGTATTCGTCTAGGTGCATTGAGAATGAGATTTTAATGCATCTTAGGAAGATGACAAAGATTAGAAATGAAGTTTCTATTGATGAACCGTTAAATGTGGATTATGATGGGAATGAGTTGCTTCTTTCGGATATTTTGGGTGGAGATCCAGAGTCTGTTAATAAGGAGATTGAGAACGAGGTGGACATGAAACTTCTTAATAACGCTATTAATAAGCTTACCGGAAGGGAAAAGAATATTATGGAGCTTAGATTTGGATTAAAGAGTGGGAAGGAGAAGACACAAAAAGAGGTTGCGGATATGCTCGGTATTTCTCAGTCGTATATTTCGAGGCTTGAAAAGAAGATTATTAAGAGGCTTCGCAAAGAGATTGCTAAGATGATGTAAAATTTTATCTATTGTACTTTTGATAAAATAATTAAAGATATATAAGTCATTTCGCTCGGGAAATTTATAGTTTCCCGAGTTTTTAATGTAATAGGAAATTCCTCAACTCATTTCATATCCGTCTCCTACTCCGGTATATTTTATTTTTTGTTATATCATTTATAAAATTTACTAGCAAGCACTTATACCAGTTGTATTATATATTTTTGTATTGAAATGTATATAAAAACATGGTAGAATATATTATGTTTTATGGAGGTACTACTATGGAAAATAATATTAACATGACTATTTCTGAGGAAGTTATTTCTACAATCGTTGAAAAAACTGTTATGGCTATACCTGGAATTTACGATATTAATGGTGGTATTATTGATGGTATTACTAATATGCTTGGTTCTAAACGTGTTAAGGGCATAAAGGTTGATATATCTGAGAAGTCTATTTCTATTGATATATATTTAATTGTAGAATATGGTGTTAAGATCCCGGATATTGCGTGGGATGTGCAAGATAAGGTTAAAAAGACTATTGAAGATATGGTTGGTATGACTGTTACTGCTGTTAATGTTCATATTCAGGGGATTAATTTTAAAAAGAAAAATGTTTAGTTGGGGGTTTTTTCAGTGAGCAGAAAATTAGCTAGAGGGATGGCAGTTTGCTTTTTGTTTCAAGTAGAGTTCCAAAGAGAGAATATTAAAGAGCAGGTTGAGGACTTTTTGGTTTCTTATGGAGAGGCAAGTTATGATAAGGATTATTTTCTTGAAGTTATAAATGGTGTTTTAAATTCATTAAAAGAGATTGACGAGTTAATTGAGTCTAAGGTAAAAAGTTGGACTATAGACAGAATTGCTAAGATGGATTTGCCTATTTTAAGGGTTGCTATTTATGAAATGAAACATAGAGACGACATCCCTGTCGGTGTTAGTATTAACGAGGCTGTTGAGCTTGCAAAGAAATATGGAAGCGATGATTCGGCAAGGTTCATTAACGGCTTACTTGGTCAAATTGATTAAAAGTGGGGGATTAGTATTAACAATACATATACGGTTACACAGATAAATAAATATATAAAGAAGCTTTTGGATAATGATTTCATCCTTTCTAATGTTATGGTAAAGGGTGAAATTTCTAATTTTAAAAATCATTCTTCCGGGCACTTGTATTTTTCTTTAAAAGATGAAGGGGCAACTATCAAGTGTGTTATGTTTAAGGGGCAGGTTCTCGGTCTTAAGTTTAGACCGGAAGATGGTATGAAGGTTGTTATTTCCGGTTATATTTCTGCATATGAGCGAGATGGTCAATATCAATTGTACTGCGATTTTATGCAGGTTGACGGCGTTGGCGATTTGTATGTTCAATATGAGAAGCTAAAGGAAAAGCTAGAGAAAGAAGGACTTTTTTCGTCAGAGCGTAAGAAGAAGTTACCGCTTTTACCTAGAACTGTTGCGGTTGTTACATCTCCGACCGGTGCTGTTATTCGTGATATTATTAATGTTTCGCTAAGGCGTTTTCCTAAAGCTAATATCAAGTTATTTCCGGCTCCTGTCCAGGGAGAGGGAGCTTATTTGGAACTTGTTTCTCAGCTTAAGTTGATAAACGAGAGAAATCTTGCCGATGTTATTATTATTGGCAGAGGTGGAGGAAGTATTGAGGATTTATGGAATTTTAACAGTGAGGAGCTGGCGTATGCTATTGCAGATTCTAAAATTCCTGTTGTTTCTGCTGTCGGCCATGAGACGGATTTTACTATTTGCGATTTCGTTTCTGATCTTAGAGCTCCTACGCCGTCTGCTGCTGCTGAGGTGGTTTTTCCTAGGCTTGATGAATTGCAGTACAAGTTACTTAATTTTGAAAAAAGACTTAGATTTGCTCTTGCGGCTAATTTGGAAAATAAGAAGAAACATCTTAGGACTCTTGGCGAATCGTATTGTTTTAAACGACCTATGGAACTTGTTAATAAACTTAGATTGCGTTTAGATGTTGATGTAAAGAACTTAAATAGTGAAAAAGATAAGATTATTACGTTAAAAAAGCATGAGTTTTTGAAGACAGTTAATAAGTTAGATGCTTTAAGTCCGCTTAAGACCTTGACAAGGGGATATGCAGTCGCAGTTAAGGATGGGACGGTTATAAGGAGTGTTTTGGATATTGATGTTGATGATAGTTTTTCTCTTAAGTTAAGTGATGGGGAAATTGTTGCTATTAGAAAGGAGTAGTTATGGAAAAGACTTTTGAGGCTTCTATTGAGGAGTTAGAGAAGATTGTTAGTGATTTAGAGGATGGAAATATGACGTTAGATGAGAGTATGAAGATGTTTGAGAGTGGCATGAAGCTTGCACGTGATTGTGGCGAGATTTTAGAGAAGGCTGAGAAGAAGATTACTATGGTTTTGGAAAAGAATGGTGAGCTTGTTGAAGAAGAACTTTAGAGAGGCGGTATTTTATGCTAAAAGAGAGACTTAATGAGTACTGTGGTTTGATTAATGATACTTTGGATAAGCTACTTTGTGTTGATGATTCTCCTGAATGCAAATTGAAAGAGGCTATGAAATACAGTTTGACGGCTGGTGGAAAGCGTATTAGACCTGCTCTTGTTTTAGAGGGATACAGGATTTTTAAGGATGATTATGAGAAAGCGATTAGGTTTGCTTGTGCTATGGAAATGGTTCATACCTTTTCTTTGATTCATGATGATTTGCCGGCTATAGATAATGATGATTTTAGGCGTGGGAAACCTACGAATCACAAGGTGTTTGGCGAATGTACTGCAATTTTAGCAGGAGACGGGTTGCTGGATTTTGCGTATAAAGTGATTTCGGACGATATGCTAGATGATGAAAATCTTATTAACAAGGTAAAGTCTTTTAGAATTTTTTCAAGTAATGTGTTTGACATGATAAAGGGCGAGTTTGTTGATACGGATTTAGAGGGGAAAGAGATTTCATTTGATGAGCTTATGTATATGCATAAGAATAAGACAGGAGCTCTTATTAAGGCTTCTTTACTTATAGGAGCTGTTTTGGCTGGTGCGGATGATAAGTATATTGAAGTTTTGGGAGAGTATGCTGATTTGATTGGTCTTACGTTTCAAATTAAGGATGATATTTTGTCTGAAATCGGAGATGAAAAGGTTTTAGGGAAGCCTGTCGGACATGATAGTGTGAGTGGTAAAAGGACTTTTGTTACCGTACTTGGTGTTGAAAAAGCAGAGAAATGGTTAGATGAGTTGACTGAAAAAGCTATAAATGTTTTGGGGAGTATTTCCGATAAAGATGTTACGTTTTTGAAGGAGCTTGCAATTTTTATTAAGGATAGAGATAATTAAGGGGAGATTTTTATGTTGTGGCAGTATAAGTTTTTGATAATTCCGACTGTTACGTGGTTTACTGTGCAAATTTTTAAGCTTTTGTCGGATGCTGTGGTTAATAAGAGAATAAATTTTAAGCGATTTGTTGAGACTGGCGGAATGCCAAGTTCTCATTCAGCTGTTGTTGCGTCGCTAATGACGGCTATTGGTTTGGCTGAAGGGCTTAGTTCTCCGCTTTTTGCAGTTTCGTTTGTTTTTTCTTTTATTGTTATGTATGATGCTGCCGGTGTCAGGCTTGCTGCCGGGAAACAGGCTAAGATTTTAAATCAGCTTATTAATTCTAAGCAGGTTAAAGTTGATACAAATGAGAAGTTGAAGGAGCTTTTAGGTCATACACCTATACAGGTTTTTATAGGTGCTTTGTATGGTATTATTGTTGGATATGTTGTCATGATTATGTGATTTTCATAAAGTTTTTGACGAGGGGGATCGGAAATGGCAAATTTATATAGTGAGCATGTTAAACGTGTTGATAGTTTTTTAGATGAGGAGCATTCCGTTAATGAGATTAATGAAGTTATGGATGAGCATATGACAAAAATCGGTTTTTTTCAACATGAGCGTTGGCTTCATTTTTGTGCGACTATGCTGTTTGCGGTTTTAGATATTGTTATGCTTGTGGTTTATTTTTTTACTGTTGACTGTTTTGCAGCATTACTTGTATTTTTGTTTACTGTCCTTTTGGTTCCATATGTTTTTCATTATTATTTTCTTGAAAACTCACTTCAAAGGATGTATGTTCAATACGATTTGTTAAAGAAGAAAATGGTGGGCTAGATGTCTGTTGAGTGGAATTTATGGCACGGTTGTACTAAAAAGAGTGAGGGTTGTATGCACTGCTATGTGTACAGGCATGATGCCAAGTACGATATAGATAGTAGTGTGGTTAAGAAAAATAAGGCTTTTGATTTGCCTGTGTCTAAGAATAGAAAGGGCGAGTACAGGGTTAAGAGTGGAGAGATTGTATATACTTGTTTTACATCGGATTTTTTCCTTGAAGAGGCTGATGAGTGGCGAAAAGAGGCTTGGAACATGATCCGTGAGAGAAGTGATTTGCAATTTTTGTTTATTACAAAGCGGATTGAGAGATTTTATGTCAGTTTGCCGGATGATTGGGGAGACGGCTGGGACAATGTTACTATATGTTGTACTTGTGAGAATCAGAGACGTGCAGATGAGAGGCTTCCGATTTACAAGGGGCTTCCGATAAAACATAAGGTTATAATTTGTGAACCCCTGCTTGAGGGGATCGATTTGAGTGGATATTTAGATGATGCGATTGAAGAAGTTATTGCCGGTGGTGAGTCCGGCGAAGATTCTAGAGTTTGTGATTATGATTGGGTTTTAGATATACGTAGTCAATGCATGCGGAAAAATGTTTCGTTTCATTTTAAGCAGACAGGTGCGAGATTTATAAAAGATGGAAAATTTTACGAAATTTCGAGGAAATACCAACATTCTCAGGCTACAAAGGCAGGTATTGATTATAAACGCAAATAATTTTTTGAATAATTGACAGAGAAATAGGCAAACTACTTAATGATATGTAGTTTGTCTATTTTTGTTAGAAAGGAATGAAAGATATGAAGGTTAAAGAGATTATGAACACAAATTTAAAGTGGGTTACGCCTAATACGGATCTTAAAAAGACTGCTGAGATTATGCAAAAGTATGATATTGGAGTGGTGCCTGTTTGCAATGATAATCAGGTTTTACTTGGACTAGTTACGGATAGGGATATTGTTATTAGAAACATTGCCGAGGGAAAAGATCCTGAAACTACTATGGTTAAGGATATTATGACTTCCGGGATCAAGACGGGGAGACCGGATATGTCTTTGGACGAGGCTTGTGAGATTATGTCAGATTGGCAGGTTAGGAGGCTTCCTATTGTGGATAATGAGAAGTTAGTTGGACTTGTTTCGCTTGGAGATATTGCACTTGATTGTGATTTTGATGTGGAGGTTTCACAGTGTTTATGCGATATTTGTGAGGACAGGAAGTTAGACGACTGGGAAGACTAGGGGTAAATTCAGAGCAAAAAGTAAGTCATAACGGTAAAAAGAGACGTTTACTATTTTTTACCGTTATGACTTACTTTTTGCTCTGAATTTAATAAATTTCGGAGTGAACTTCTATGTCCTTTTTTGAACTTCTTCTTACTTTATATCCTGTAGCATCTATACAGGCAACTTTTATTTTTCCGACATCTTCAGATGGTATTTCTACCTGTGCAAAAGGTGCATCTATGTTTGTCGGTACATATACCTTTTTGAACATATTGTATAAATATGCGAGTATCGCGTTGTGAGAAGGACGTTTTAAGTTTATTTTCGCAAGTGCTTGTGAGTGCTTCATGAATGAGGTGCAGTCAGCGTACTGCGGTTTTATTACGAAGTTACCTAAGCTGTTTATGTATCCCCATTTTCCGTTAAGGCATACTGCAGATGTACCGTAAGAAAATGGTTTTACATATTCAAATCTTGGCTTTATTACTATATTGCCTTCTGTGTTTATGAAGCCCCATTTTTTTCTTAGTTTTACAGGCATTAATCCTTCGCTGAAGCCTTGGATTCTGTTATATAAAACAGGTGGATTTTTTTTTCTGTTTTCTTTATACCAGTTTGTTAGGGAAAGTAAGTCGTTTGATATTTGAGGTTTTCCTACACAGTGGATTACTCCGAGTTGGAAGTTCCCGTTGTCTAAACCAAACGCATCTATGTATTTTGGCGGAACGATTTCAACAAGGCTGGCATTTATAAACCCCCATTTGTTTTTTGCTTTTACCCACGCAAACCCTTCTGTAAAGTCACATATTTTTTGGTATTTATGTGGAACTAACAGTTTTTCTGTTTCGACATCTAAAATACCGTACAGTCCTTGTTTGTATACGGCAAGATATTTGTTTGAATTTATATCATGAAACTTTTTGTAGTGTTTCTGTATGTTTTTAAAGTCTTTGTTTGCAAATTTTAACATTGCAAATTGTTCCGGCGAAACAACTGACATAAAATTCCCACCTTTCAGTTTATGCTACCCAAATATTCTACAAAAATTTTTTAGAAGTTACAAGGGATTTTTGCAAAATTTTATCGACATTAATTGTTGTAATTTATGTGCTTAAATGTTAATATAATGACTGTGAAAATTGAGGAAAAGGAGTTTTTGAAATGACGACTTTTAATGCTATTATTTTGGGGATTGTTCAGGGGATTGGAGAGTTTTTACCGATTTCGAGTTCAGGACATTTATTGTTTATTCCTTGGCTTTTTAATTGGCAATATGAGAATTCGTTGAGTTTTGATATTGCACTTCATGTTGGTACTTTGATTGCTGTTTTGGCTTTTTTCTGGAAGGATTGGTTTGTTTTAATAAGAGATGGTTTTACAAAGGGTTTTAAGACGTTTGAAGGAAAGATGTTTTGGTATCTTGTTGTTGCGACTATTCCCGGTGTTTTAGCGGGGGCTCTTTTAGATGATTTTGCGGAGAGTTTTTTTAGAGGCCAGTATATGCCGATTGTTTTGGCTTGTTCACTTTCTATTATGGGTATTTTGTTGTTTTTTGCTGATAAATATGGCAAAGAGAATACAGATTATGAACATATGTCATTTTTGCAGACTTTTTTTATTGGCTTAAGCCAGGCGTTTGCTATTATTCCGGGTACTTCACGTTCTGGTGTTACTATGACAATGGCTAGGGCTCTTGGTATAAAGAGAGAAGCTGCTGCTAAGTTTTCATTTTTACTTTCTACTCCGATAATTGGCGGTGCGGCTGTTTATCAATTCATTTTTAAGGGCAGTGAGCTTGTTATGAGTGATATTTTTAGTGTTCCGTTTATTGTGGGGGTGCTTACTGCTATGGTTGTTGGTTTTCTTAGTATAAAGTTTTTGATGAAGTATTTGGAGAAGAGCAATTTCAACATTTTCGTTGTGTATAGATTGGTTATTGCTGCTATTTTGGTTATTACGTATATTATTAGGTTGTAATTTATTTCTTGGGAGGTATGTGGGGATGGTAGTGATTGATGGTAAGGCTATTGCGGAAGAAATAAAGAACGATATTGCTTTGGAGGTTTCAAAGCTTTCGAAAAAACCGGGACTTGCAGTTATTTTTGTGGGAGATGATCCGGCTTCTAAGGTTTATGTTTCTAATAAGGAAAAAACTTGTAAAAAACTTGGAATTAATAGTTTTGTGCACAGGCTAGACAGCAGTGTTTCAGAGAATGATCTACTTAATTTGATTGAAAGATTAAATGAAGATGATAGCGTAAATGGTATTTTGCTTCAACATCCTGTGCCGGCACATATTGATGAAATGAAAGCTTTTAATGCTATTTCGCCGCTTAAAGATGTTGACGGGTTTAATATTATAAATCGCGGTAATTTAGCGGTTGGAAATGATGCATTTGTGGCTTGTACTCCGCTTGGAATTATTGAACTTTTGAAGCATGAGAATATTGCTATTTCCGGGAAACATGTTGTTATTATCGGTAGAAGCAATATTGTTGGGAAACCTCTTTATGAGCTTATGTTACGTGAAAATGCGACGGTTACGGTTTGCCATTCTAAGACTCAAGGCATTAAGGATATTTGCAAAGAGGCGGATATTTTAGTTGCTGCACTTGGAAAGCCGAAGTTTGTTACTGAAGATATGGTTAAAAGCGATGCTGTTGTTATTGATGTTGGGATAAATAGGGTTGATGGCAAGCTTATTGGAGATGTGGATTTTGAAGGCGTTTCTAAGAAGGCGTCCGCTATAACTCCGGTTCCCGGAGGGGTTGGTCCTATGACAATTGCTATGCTTATGAAAAATGTGTTAAAGGCGTATTATATGGCTTAAGATAGTAGAAGCAGTTAAATTTTCCTCTTGAAGGTATTTTTTTAAAATGTTAGAATTATTTTAATGAATAGATTGAAAAAAGGGTGGGAAAATATGAACGAATCACAAAGGAAATTATGGTTTAGAATAGTTGCGATTGTTGTTATTATAGCTTTTATGGCAACAGGCGTTGGCGTTATCGGTTATTCTATTTTTAATAACTAGAGGAGAGAATTATGTGTGTTGTTATGGGTTTAGCTGCCGGATTTGTAAATGGTCTTTTTGGAAGCGGTGCCGGGATGATTATTTTGCCGGGGCTTATTTCTGTTATGAAGTTAGATAGTAAAGTGGCGCGTGGTACGTCACTTTTTATTTTAGTTACTGTAAGTTTTATTACATGCTTTTTTTATGCTAAGAATATTACAGATTATGCTGCACTTTGGTTTGTTACTGCAGGCGGGGTTTTGGGAGGCGTTATTGGGGCACGTTTTGCTAAAGCTGTTC
>CAZXFU010000006.1:9644-30573 GCA_964640345.1 uncultured Eubacteriales bacterium | reverse complement strand
GAATTATTAACAAATGTAGGCCCTGAGGTTGTTGAGACAGGGTTAAAGTATGTTCATAACGATACTTGTTATCCGGCACTCCTTGTTATTGGGCAAATGATAAGTGCAATAGAGAGCGGTAAGTATGATGTTAATAATGTTTCGCTTATTATTACTCAAACGGGTGGCGGATGTCGTGCTTCAAATTATATTCATTTACTGAGAAAGGCATTAAAAAAGGCGGGGTATCCTCAAATTCCGGTTATTTCGTTTAATCTTTCCGGACTTGAGGGTAACAGCGGATTTAAAATTACCTTTTCTTTATTAAGAAAGCTTTTAGCCGGGGTCGTTTATGGTGATTTATTGATGCTACTAAATAACCAGGTAAAGCCTTATGAGGTAAAAAAGGGTTCAAGTGAGCATTTGGTTAATAAATGGATTATTAAGCTTTGCGACCAGTTTAAGAGTGGTCATGGGTATAAGATGGAGGAGCTAAAATTAAATTTAAGCGATATTGTTGATGACTTTAACAAGATAAGGATTGAGAAGACAGATAAAATAAAAGTTGGCGTTGTCGGAGAAATTTATATTAAGTATTCAAGCCTTGGCAATAATAATTTAGAGGACTTTTTGGCATCTTATGATTGCGAAGTTATGATTCCGGGGCTTCTTAGTTTCTTACTGTTTAAGGTGGATAACAGACTTGAGGATTGCAAGCTATATGGCGGAAATATAATAAAGGAGAGGTTTGTTATGATGCTTATTAAGTATTTTACAAATCTTGAAACGCAACTTATTAATGCAGTTAAGAAGTATAACAAGTTTTTACCGCCAACTCCATATCAGGAATCGAAAAAGTTGGTTAAGGGTATTATTGGGTATGGCAATAAGATGGGAGAGGGTTGGCTTCTTACTGCCGAGATGATGGAGCTTGTTGAAGAAGGATACGAAAATATTGTTTGTACTCAACCGTTTGGCTGTTTGCCAAATCATATTTGTGGTAAGGGCATGATTAGAAAGATTAGAGAAACTTATCCAAACGCAAATATTGTTACTATTGATTATGATCCCGGTGCAACTAAGGTTAATCAGGAAAACAGAATAAAGCTTATGCTTGCTATGGCACGAGAAAAAGAAGAAGCAAAAAAATAATAAAAGAGTTGTTATTTTTTTGTGAATAGAAAAAAGAGGAGTGGAAAACATACTTTTAAGGAGTTAAAGGTATGTTTTCTTTTAAAGAGCTATGCTTTGTGTATTTTACAGGGAGCTTACTGTATAGTTTGATAGAAATTGTTTTTAGAGGCTATACTCATTGGACAATGGCGTTAACGGGCGGAGTTTGTTTTTTACTGTTTTATTTAATGAATTTTTCACTAAATATTGGTTTGTTTGGTAAATGCTTTTTTTCTATGTTTATTATTACGTCACTTGAATTTGTGGTGGGATATTTTGTAAATATTGTTTTTAGGCTAAATGTTTGGAGTTATGCGGGACTACCGTTTAATCTATTGGGTCAGGTGTGTTTACTTTATTCAGGAATTTGGTTTTTGTTCGGAATTCCGATGACATATTTGTCTAATTTTATACGGACAATTGTTTAATGTCGGACATATAATGTAAAGAAGAGAGGTAGATTATATGGCTACATTAAACGAGATTCCTCTAAACAGTACCGGGGAAATTACTTCTCTTGATTTTACCGGAAATCTTAGAAGAAGATTTTTGGATTTGGGCTTTACAGTGGGGGCAAAGGTTATGCCGGTTTTTAAAAGCCCTGCAAAAGACCCTATTGCATATAGTATTAGAGGAACAGTTATTGCACTTCGCAATGTTGACGCAAAGAAGATAAGTGTTAATTTTAAATAAAAGTATCAAAAACAAGATATGAAGTAAATTTATATGATAATTCAAGTGATTTTTGACAGATAAAAATGAGGCTTAACTACCTCGTTTTTGTTTTTTCTGAATTTAATAGGATGAGGAGATAAAATTTTAATTTGACAATGATGTTCATATATTATAAACTACATTTGGCGATTAACCAAAGAAGGGAATGAATAAATTGGACAAGAATGTTGAGATTTGTTTGCTTCTTGATTTTTACGGAAATTTACTGACAGACAGACAAAAAGAGATTATGACATTATATTATGAAGATAATTTGTCTTTGGCTGAGGTAGCTTGTGAACTTAGTATAAGTAAACAAGGTGTTTCGGATAGCATAAAGCGTTCGGAAAAAATTTTGTATGAGACTGAAGAAAAACTTCAACTTTTAAAACAGTACCTTGCTAATGAAAAGAAAGGGGAATAGCCATGGTTGGAAATTATGAGGTAGTTACTTTATGCGGCAGTACGAAGTTTAAAGATGAGTTTTTAAGAGAACAAAAGCGTTTGACATTAGCCGGAAAGATTGTTATTTCTGTTGGACTATTTGGTCATAGCGGAGATAACGAGGTTTGGGAGAACATGTCGGAGGATACTTTGACAAAAACTAAGGAAATGTTAGATGACATGCATAAAAGGAAAATCGATATGGCGGATTCTATCCATGTTATAAATGTTGGTGGATATATTGGAAGTAGTACTAGGTCTGAAATAGAGTATGCAAAGAAAAATAATAAGAAGATTACATATTTGGAGGAAGTATAAATGGTTTTTGAAGGGTTTTCAGAAAAAATACAGGGAATTATGAAAAAAATACGTGGGAAGTCACGTATTACAGAGGAAGATATTAAGGCTATTTCACGTGAATTAAAGTTGGCTTTACTTGAAGCTGACGTTAATTTCAAGGTTGTAAAAGACTTTATTTCAAAGATTTCTGAAAAAGCTATGGGGCAAGATGTTTTAAAGAGTCTTACGCCTGGACAGCAGATTGTAAAGATAGTTAATGAGGAACTTATTGATTTACTTGGCAGAGAACCGAGCAAACTTAATTTTAATTCAAATGGGATTACAGTTATCTTAATGGCGGGCTTACAAGGCTCGGGTAAGACTACTGCGAGTGCTAAGATTGCAAATTTTGTGAGAAAAAATGGGAAAAAGCCTATGCTTATTGCCTGTGATGTTTATCGTCCTGCGGCTATAGACCAGTTAGAGGTTTTGGGAAAACAGCTAGATATTCCGGTTTTTTCCATAAGAAGTGAGAAGAATGTTGCGAAAATTGCAACGGAAGGTATAAAAGAAGCAAAACAAAAGGGGAATAATGTTGTTATTGTGGATACTGCCGGACGTTTACATATTGATGAAGAACTTATGAATGAACTTATTGAACTCAAAAAAGCTATAAATCCTACGGAGGTTTTACTGGTAATCGATGCTATGACTGGTCAAGATGCGTTAAATGTGGCAACATCGTTTAATGAGAAGCTTGAAATTGACGGTATTGTTATGAGTAAACTCGATGGCGATACAAGAGGCGGTGCGGCTCTTTCAGCAAAGGCTGTTACCGGAAAGCCTATAAAGTTTGCAAGCGTTGGGGAGAAATTAAGTGATTTAGAACCGTTTTACCCGGATAGAATGGCGTCGCGTATTTTAGGAATGGGAGATGTACTTTCTTTAATCGAAAAGGCTCAAGAGAGTTTTGAAGAGGAAGAAGCCATTGCTTTGGAGAAAAAGCTTAGAGATGCTACTTTTTCGTTAGAAGATTTTTTAGCTCAGATGCGTCAGATAAAGAAGATGGGGCCGATTAGTCAATTACTTGGTATGATACCGGGGGTTGGGGCACAGCTTAAGAATATTGAAATAGATGATAAACAAGTGGCCCGTGTTGAGGCTATAGTGCTATCTATGACTCCTCAAGAGAGGAGAAAGCCTGAGATTATAAATGCAAGCAGGAAAAAGAGGATTGCTTTAGGATGTGGTATGCAGGTTCAAGATGTTAACAGGCTTCTTAAGCAGTTTGAGGAAATGAGGAAGATGATGAAACAGTTCAAAAATAATAAGAGGTTTAAATTTTAAATACAAATAAAATAAAGGTTGCTTATAAGAGATTTATTAGCAACTTTTATTTTATTTAAAAATGTAAAAATAATTATATAAATCTATTGACAAATTAATAACTTGCGATAAAATATAATATGAGGTGAAGGTAATGAGTAAAAGTGTATATAGTTTAGTACTTATTGATGATTTGGTAGAGAAGATTGATAGGGAAGCGTATGCTTTAAATACTAATCGTTCTAATTTGATAAATAGAATAATAGCAGAGCATTTCTCAGTTTCTACTCCAGAGCAGAAGCTAAAAGAGATTTTTGAGATTGTTGAAGATAGTTTTAAGGGAACTGATGAACTAAAGATTAAGGCTCAACAGTCTGATGCTACTATGGCGGTTCATAGTGCATTAAAATATAAGTATAATCCCACTATTCGTTATGCTATTGAGTTATATAAGGAACGCGAGGATACTGTTGGAGAACTTAAGGTTTCTTTTAGGACTCAAAATCAGCATTTAATAAGTGATATAACGACGTTCTTTATGATATGGGCTAAGATGGAAAAGAAGTATATTGAGGAGTATTTTCCTGAAAAACAGGTTATTTTACAGATAAAGGGTGGTAAGCTTATTAGAAAGTTTATTGTTCCTAAGGAAGAGAAAAATAGAACGAATGAGCATATTGGAAAGGCTATCACAAGGTATGTTGAGTCATTAGATAAAATTATTAAACTGTATTTTAAAAATATAGATGACCTAAACCTCGCAAAGAGTGAGATGGAGAAGGCGTATGTTGAGTATTTGAATAATGAGGCAATTATTATATAGTTTTGACCTTTTTAGTAAAAAAAGAAGGGTGATGTTTTATGAATGAACAAAAATTTACGCAAAAGTCTATTGAAGTTATAAAGGAAGCTCAGAGTCTTGCTATAGAGCATGAAAATATTCAGATAGACGAAGAGCATTTGCTGTGTGCTTTGATAGAGCAAGAAGATGGTTTAATTCCTGAACTTATTAAAAAGATGGGGGTTGATTTTTCGACCTTTTCTAAGGCTGCAAAAAGGTTAGTAGAAGAGATGCCTGGAGTTAGTGGACCTGGTCGTGAGCCTGATAAGGTTTATGTTTCAAATGATGCGGATAGAGCTTTAGTTTCTGCTGAAAAGACTGCAGAGAAGATGAAAGATGAATATGTTTCTGTTGAACATATTATGCTTGGTCTTCTTGATATGCCAAACACACATTTAAAAGAGCTTTTTAGGACTTTTAGTATTAACAAAAATGATTTCTTAAAGGTACTAATGAGTGTAAGAGGTAATACTAGAGTTACAAGTGATACACCGGAAGACACTTATAATGTTCTTCAAAAATACGGTTCAGAACTTGTCGAACTTGCAAGAAAGCAAAAGCTTGACCCGGTTATTGGACGTGATGAAGAGATCCGTAATGTTATAAGGATTTTGTCAAGAAAGACGAAGAATAACCCTGTTTTGATTGGGGAGCCCGGTGTTGGTAAGACCGCTATTGCTGAAGGACTTGCGTTAAGAATAGTAAGAGGAGATGTTCCGGAAAATCTTAAAAATCGTAAGATTTTTTCTCTTGATATGGGAGCTTTGGTTGCCGGTGCAAAATACAGAGGTGAGTTTGAAGAAAGGTTAAAGGCTGTTCTTCAAGAAATAAAGAAGAGTGAAGGCGAAATAATTCTATTTATTGATGAACTTCATACTATAGTTGGTGCCGGTAAGACAGAAGGTGCAATGGATGCAGGTAACTTATTAAAACCTATGCTTGCACGTGGCGAGTTACATTGTATTGGTGCAACTACATTAAATGAGTACAGAAAGTATATAGAAAAAGACCCTGCACTAGAGAGAAGATTCCAACCCGTTATGGTAGATGAGCCTTCAGTTGAAGATACTATTTCTATTTTAAGAGGTATTAAAGAGAGATATGAGGTATTTCATGGGGTAAAAATTCATGACAGTGCTTTAATTACTGCAGCTGTTTTGTCTAATAGGTATATTGCTGATAGATTTTTACCGGATAAAGCGATAGACTTGGTTGATGAAGCTTGTGCAATGATTCGTACTGAGATGGATTCTATGCCAACAGAACTTGATGAGATTTCGAGAAAGATTATGCAACACGAAATTGAAGAGGCTGCATTAAAGAAAGAGACCGATAAATTGTCTAAAGAGCATTTAGAAGAGATTCAAAAAGAATTGTCTGAGATGCGTGAGAAGTTT
The DNA here is from genome assembly GCA_964640345.1 of uncultured Eubacteriales bacterium. Lineage (GTDB taxonomy): Bacteria > Bacillota > Clostridia > TANB77 > RGIG9151 > RGIG9151. The sequence continues at coordinate 24,420 of CAZXFU010000006.1, read as the reverse complement.
AACCAAATGAAAGCTAAGTGGGAGAATGAAAAGAATTCTATAGGTAAGGTACAAAAGCTCCGTGAGGATGTCGAGAGAGTTAATGCTGAGATTGAGATGGCAGAGAGAAAGTACGATCTTAATAAGGCCGCAGAACTTAAATATAGTACGTTGCCAAATCTTCAAAAGCAATTGGCTGAACAAGAGAAACTTGCAGAAGAGGCTGAGAATGGTTCAACTCTCTTAAGAGACAAGGTCACTGACGAAGAAATTGCCAGAGTGGTTGCAAGATGGACCGGTATTCCTGTTGCAAAGCTTATGGAAGGTGAGAAGGAGAAAATACTTGGACTTGAAAAGATTTTACACAAGAGAGTTGTTGGACAAGATGAAGCTGTAAAGAAGGTTAGCGAAGCAATTTTACGTTCGCGTGCCGGGATTCAGGATCCTAATCGTCCGATTGGTTCGTTTTTATTCTTAGGTCCTACCGGTGTTGGTAAAACAGAGCTTGCTAAGGCCTTGGCTGAGGCTTTATTTGATGATGAGAAGAACATTATAAGAATAGATATGACTGAATATATGGAGAAACATTCTGTATCTCGTTTGATTGGGGCACCTCCGGGATATGTCGGATATGATGAAGGCGGTCAACTTACAGAAGCGGTAAGGAGAAAACCATATTCAGTAGTATTGTTTGATGAGGTTGAAAAGGCTCATCCTGATGTGTTTAATGTCCTTTTACAAGTGCTAGATGATGGGAGAGTTACCGATTCACAAGGAAGAACGGTTGATTTTAAGAATACAATTATAATTCTTACTTCAAATCTTGGCTCTCAATATATTCTTGACGGTATTAGTGAAAATGGCGAAATTAGTGAAGAAGCAAGAGATGAAGTCAATAAGTTACTTAAAGTTTCATTTAAACCTGAATTCTTAAATAGGCTTGATGAAATTGTGTTCTACAAACCTTTGGTTAAGGATGAGATTAAGAAAATTGTTGATCTTATGATTAAGAATTTGGGTAAGAGACTAGAAGATAAACAATTAAAACTTGAAGTTACAGATTCTGCAAAGGATTATATAATTGAATCTGCATATGATGCAATTTACGGTGCAAGACCGCTTAAGAGATTTATTCAACAAAAAGTTGAAACTTTGGTTGCAATAAAGATTATTGAAGGTAATATTGAGAACGATAATACTTTAGTTGTGGATTATACTTCTGATAAAGGACTTTATATAAACGTTAAAGAGTAAATTACCTAAGGGGAAGTTTAGAAAAACGGTCATAAGGTTGGTGTTATATTTAATTAACAGTGGCGAGAGATTAGTCTAAAAATGGTTATGACGTAACTGCTTATAAAAGAAAACAAGCTATATTTATATATATGGAGGTATATATAAACATAGCTTGTTTTACTGCAGAAATGTTTTGATGCTTTACATGCATCTTTAAGGGGATGGATTCCCTATGCTTTTAATATATATTATTATTGTGATAATATTGTGAAGTATATATGAAAAAATATAAAAAAATTAATTGATTATTTTTTGAAAATGGTATATATTAATATCATTAAAAACTTTGATGGAAACAGTAAGCTTTTTTGATGTTATAGCGAGTTGGGGGGTGGTGAGAGCCTAGCACAGAAGAAAAAGTCGAAAATCATTCCGGAGTTCCTAAGTGAAATTAAGTAGCTTTTGGCGGAAGTTCACCGTTATATGAACGCCATATATAAGTATGTAGCGAGTGGTTAACGAATTTTGGTTCGTCTCGATATGAGACGAATTTTTTTGTTCTTGTTATATACACGTAAGGAGGAAGAGAGATGTATAAAAAAGTTAGCACAAGCTTGAATTTTGTTGAAAATGAGCTTGAAACAGAAAAATTTTGGAAAGAAAATGATATTTTTAAAAAGAGTATCGAAAACAGAGAGGGTGCACAAAATTATACCTTTTTTGACGGACCACCGACAGCAAACGGTAAACCTCATATAGGTCATGTTTTGACACGTTCTATTAAGGATTTGATTCCACGTTATAGAACTATGAAAGGTTATAGGGTATTAAGAAAAGCCGGTTGGGATACTCACGGTCTTCCTGTTGAGCTTGAAGTTGAAAAATCTTTAGGATTAGATGGAAAACCTCAGATTGAAAAATATGGTATAGAGCCTTTTATTAAAAAATGTAAAGAAAGCGTTTGGAAATATGAAGGTGAATGGGAAAAGATGAGTGACAGAGTTGGATACTGGGCAGATATGGAAAATCCGTATGTTACTTATCATGATGATTATATTGAGTCTGAATGGTGGGCTCTTAAACAAATTCAAAATAAGGGATTATTATATAAAGGTCATAAAATTGTGCCTTATTGTCCAAGATGCGGAACTTCTTTGTCTAGCCATGAAGTTGCTCAAGGTTATAAGGATGTAAAAGAAAAGTCTGCTGTTGTAAGGTTTAGAGTTCCAAGTCAAGAAAATACGTATATTATGGCATGGACAACTACTCCATGGACGTTACCTTCTAACGTTGCTTTAGCTGTAAACCCTGATGAAAACTATGTTAAAGTTAAATATCCTAAATGCGAATGTGGTAATAGTCATGAAGGCGAATATGCAATTTTAGCGGAAGCATTGGTTTCTTCTATTTTTGGTAAAGAGTGTGAAGTTGTTGAACGTTATATCGGAAATGAATTAAAGGGACTTGAGTATGAGCCTTTATATAATTTTACTAAGTTAAGTAAAAAGGCATATTATGTTGTGGCTGACGGATACGTAACACTTACTGACGGTACAGGTATTGTCCATATTGCCCCGGCTTTTGGTGAAGACGATGCAAGAGTTGGAAGAGATAACAATTTGCCGTTTTTACAACTTGTTGATGAGCAAGGCAAGTTAACTGCTGAAACCGGTGCATGGGCAGGAACTTTTGTAAAGGATGCTGATAAACTTGTGCTAAAAGATTTAGAGGAAAGAGGACTACTGGTTGATGCACCTGATTATGAGCATTCATACCCGTTCTGCTGGAGATGTGATACGCCTCTTATCTATTATGCAAGAGAAACATGGTTTATAAAAATGACTGCTGTTAAGGATAAACTTGTTAAAAACAATCAAAAAATTAATTGGTTTCCCGAAAGCATAAAAGATGGAAGAATGGGCAATTTCCTTGAAAATGTTATTGACTGGGGACTTAGCCGTTCAAGATATTGGGGAACACCGCTTCCTGTTTGGGAGTGCGAATGCGGGCATTATCATGTAATCGGTAGTCGTGAAGAGTTGAAGGAGCTTGCTATTGAAAATGTTCCGGATGATTTGGAGCTTCACAAACCTTACATTGATAAATTTCATATAAAATGTGAAAAATGCGGAAAAGAAATGAAACGTGTTCCGGAGGTTATAGATTGCTGGTTTGATTCCGGTTCTATGCCTTTTGCACAATGGCATTATCCTTTTGAAAATAAAGAAAAATTTGAGGAAAACTTTCCGGCACAGTTTATTAGCGAGGCTGTTGACCAGACAAGAGGATGGTTTTATACACTGCTTGCAATTTCAACGCTATTGTTTGATACAAATCCGTTTGAAAATGTTATTGTTTTAGGACTTGTTCAGGACAAGGACGGCCAGAAAATGAGCAAACATAAGGGAAATGTTGTAGATGTTTGGAGTGTCCTTGATAAGCAAGGTGCTGATGCCGTTCGATGGTTCTTCTATACAAATAGTGCTCCTTGGCTTCCAAATAGATTCTATGAAGAAGCTGTTTCTGAGTCACAACGTAAGTTTATGGGAACTTTATGGAATACTTATGCGTTTTATGTACTTTATGCGGATATAGATAATTTTGACCCGAGTAAGTATACCTTAGATTATTCGACTCTGACAGAGCTTGATAAATGGGTTTTATCTAAACTCAATACGGTTGTTAAAACTGTTGATGAGAATCTTGCAAACTACAGAATTACAGAAGCTGCACGTAGTGCTCAAGAGTTCGTTGATGAGCTTAGTAACTGGTACGTAAGATGCAATCGTGAGAGATATTGGGTTAAAGGAATGGAACAGGACAAGATTAACGCATATATGACGTTATATACTGTTTTATCTACTTTAGTAAAGACTATGGCTCCGTTTATTCCTTATATGACAGAGGAGATTTATCAAAATATTGAAAGACCGTTCTTTAAGGATGCAAAAGAGAGCGTGCATTTATGCGATTTCCCTACTTTTGACGAAAGTCATATTGACAAGGCACTTGAAGAAAACATGGAATTAATTTTGAGGATTGTTACGGAAGGACGTGCTGCAAGAAACAGTGCTAATATTAAGAATCGTCAGCCTTTATCTAAGTTATATGTAAAGGCATACAAAGACTTAACTGATGAGCATAAGAAAATTGTTGAAAACGAACTTAATGTTAAGGAAGTCATTTTTACAGATGATATTGATGGATTTGTAAGTTACAGTATTAAGCCTAATTTGAAGACGGTTGGTCCTAAGTATGGTAAGTTACTTAGTGCTATTCGTGAAGAACTACCAAAGTGTGACGGCTCAAAAATTCTTAAAGAACTTAATGAAAAAGGCGAAGTGGCTGTTAATATTTTGGGAGAAAATTTAACGTTTGTAAGAGAAGATTTGCTAATTGAGACCGCAAAGGGCAACAGATATGTTACTGTTCAAGAAGGTAATGTTACTGTTGTTTTAGATACAGAGCTTACCGAACTTCTTATTGAAGAAGGATATATAAGAGAACTTGTAAGCAAAATTCAGAATATGAGAAAAGAAGCAGGCTTTGAAGTTCAAGATTATATTGATGTTTATTACGAGGCTGATAATAAATTAGTTGATGTTATTAAGAAAAACGAAAAAATTATTGCATCTGATGTCCTTGGTAAGAGTATTAAAAACGAAAAAAGCGAAGGTTTTACTAAGGAACTTGATATTAACGGATTTAAGGTTAATGTTACTGTAAAGAGATAACCAAAGAAAAAATCGGGTTGGAGGTTTTTTAGTAACTTTGTTGTTTTAGCTTCTGATGCATAAGGATTATATATATCGTGATTTCTGATTTTACTTTATGACGTTAACGTTTTAAGTTTACTCTACATATTATAAAGTGTGAAGCAATTCACAAATTATAAATAGGAGTGAATAACATGGGTTGTGGAGAAGAAAACAGAAACGAGAATGTGGGCAGCTGCTCAAGATTTTTCCCTGATAATATAGAAGAGTTGTTAAGAAAATTAGTGTGTGAGTGTGTTATTTTAACTTATAGAAACGGTAATAAAGAGAGAGTAAAAATAGAGTGTATTTCCGGGGATTTATTAGTTGCTAAGGATGAAGGAAATTTGAAATTTATTGATATTGATTGCATATGTTCTGTTACTGCTTCGAGAGAAACAGTTTTAGACGCGATTATAAGTCCTTTCGATTGCGATTAAAAAATAGGCTGTAAAAAATAGAGTTTTTTACAGCCTATTTTTTGAAAAAAAAGCCAATGTTTCATTTATGTACCTCACATATTTTGAACTCAAAAGTAGATAATAAAATTATCAACTATAGTTGATTGAAGAGAGAAAAAGAAATATAGGAGGGTGTTCAAATGAGCAACAATTCAACATTGATTCCTGGTGCAAAGGAAGCATTAAACAAGCTTAAATTTGAAACAGCTAGTGAAGTTGGTGTTAACTTAAAGAATGGTTACAACGGTGATATCAAAGCTAGAGACGCTGGTATGGTCGGTGGAACTATGGTTAAGAAGTTAATTGGAATGGCTGAACAAAGTTTATCCAGATAAGTACTAATATTGGAGAATGATTTCTGTATTAGATACTAGTGGACGTGACGAGTGATCTCGATATGTTTCGGGAGATAGTAAGATTAGATAAAGCATAGCTTTTGGAATAAAAAAGCTATGCTTTATTTTTTGCTTGTTTATATTAAAAAAAAATGTTAAACTTTTTTCGAAATGAAAAATATTGAGAGGAGGAATTATTATGAAAATTTTGATAAAAAATATATCTGAAGATCTAATGGACTACGAAGGCAAGGTTGATTGCAATGTGCTTAGCAATAACGGAGACGAGATAAAGTTTGATGATGGTGTAAAGTTTAAGGGGACGCTAAGAAAGGACGAGGATTTTGTTGAGATATCCGGAAAGGTTTTTGCCGATTTTGTTACGGCTTGTCATTTGTGTGGTAAAGATGCAAAAGGGAAGGTTGAATTTGATATTTTTGAGACGTATAGGCGTGAACCGGCGGATGAGGAATATGAACTTGTTGGTAATGAAGTAGATTTTGATAATATGATACTTGAAAATGTTCGCATAAACTTGCCGGTAAAAATATTGTGCAAGGAAGACTGTAAGGGAGTTTGCCCAATATGTAAAAAAGATTTAAATGAGGACCTTTGCGATTGCAATATAAGTGATGATAAGAATTCACCTTTCGATGTTTTGAAAAAGTTATTGGATTAAAAAGATTTTTTTCATAAAATATAAGTTTTTTTTGAAAATTGACGATAATTAATCGTGATGACGAGAGTAAAGTGAATATTTTAAATTTACTTAAGAAAAAGTGAGGAGTTTATTATGGAGGAAGAAATTGCAGTTCTTGCGAAAATCCCGGTTAGTATACCTTTTACAAATATTTCTTTTAATATTGTGATTACTGAAGTAATAGTTACATCTTGGGTTATTATGGCTTTACTTATATTATGGGCGTATTTGGCTACCAGAAAAATGAAAGCTGTTCCGACGGGTTTACAAAATTCGGCGGAAATTGTTGTAGAAACTGTTAATAACTTTGTTAAGAATTTAATGGGAGAACATCATTATAGGACTTATGCCCCGTATATCGGAACATTAGGTCTTTATTTGGTGTTCTCTAATACTTTGGGAGCGTTGTTTTTTACAAAACCGCCTACGAGAACGTTTGCGATTCCAGTTGCTCTTGCAATTATGACTATTGTTTTGGTTATTGCTTCAAGCATAAGGTACAGAGGATTTAAAGGGTGGGTTAAATCTTTGTTTGAGCCTATTCCAATAATGTTTCCGTTTAATTTGCTTGAATACATAATAAAGCCTTTGTCTTTGTGTATGCGACTTTTTGGTAACATTTTGGGTGCATATATTTTAATGGAGATGCTAATTCATATTCCTGTTGCTCCTTCGATTGCAAGTTTGTATTTTGACTTGTTTGACGGTGGACTCCAGGCATTTGTATTTGTCCTTTTAACTACGCTTTATGTTTCAGAGGCGATTGGCGAAGAGGAATAATTTTTGGGAAAGGCGGTGAAAAAAATGGTAACAACAGGAGCTATTGCAGCTGCTATAGCAGTTTTCACAGGCGTTGGTGCCGGAATTGGTATTGGCATTGCTACAGGTAAGGCTGTTGAAGCTGTTTCAAGACAACCTGAAGCAAGCGGTAAAATTCAAACAGTTTTATTGTTAGGTGCAGCTTTGGCTGAAGCTACAGCTATTTACGGTTTGGTTATTGCACTTATGGTTAAGTAGTTTTGATGATATGGGCAAGATAATTTTTTCTTGCCCTAAAAAGAAATTTTTGGAGGTAAATGATGTTTACTTTTGATGAGGCGTTTTGGTCAAATTTTATTATTACAATAATAAATTTGCTTATTTTGTTTTTGATTCTAAAAAAACTTTTGTTTAAGCCGGTTACAAAATTTATTGATAACCGAAATAATAAAATTGAAGAGGCAATTAACTCAGCTAATATGCTAAAAAAAGAAGTAGAAGATATGAAGCAAGCATATGCTGATAAGTTAAAGAGTGCCGGCGAAGAAGGTAAGAAGATTATTGAAGAGCAACGTGCTTTGGCGATAGAAGAGTACAATTCCACTTTATCTACCGCTAAAAGAGATGCTCAAACTATTATTGACAGTGCAAGACAAGAAATTGAAATTGAGAAGGATAAGGCTCTTTCTTCTTTGAAGAAAGAAGTAAGCGGTCTAGTTATTTCTGCCAGTGAGAAGATTATTAAGAAAAATATGGATACAGAAACAAATAAAAAGATTATTTCTGATTTTCTTGAAGATTCCGGAGTAGCATAAGGGGTGATAATGTATGTCTGCGATTGAAAGACGTTACGCGAAGGCACTTATGGATGCCTTGAAAACGAAAGAAGATAAAATAAGAGCGTGTTCGGACTTAGAAAGTGTTGCGGATTTATTTGATAATAATGCCCAGTTTAAAAAGGCTTTGCTAGACCCACGCATTAGTGAAAATAATAAGGTTGGAGTCGTAAAAGAGATTTTTTTGCAGACCAATCCTATGTTTATTAGTTTTATTGGTTTATTACTCGAAAAGAATAGGATTGCTTATTTGCCTAGAATTGCTAAAGAGTATAGCAAGTTGACACAGATTATGAATAATGAGTTATTTATAAGGATAATTAGTGCAACTAAGCTTGATGACGATGAAATTAACGGTATATCCGATAAATATAAAAAGGTTTATAACGCAACTACAGTTAAGTATGATTTATCCGTTGATGAGAGTTTACTCGGAGGGGTTAAGGTAGTTGTTGGAAATAAAGTGTATGATGGGAGTTTGAAGACAAAACTCGATAAAATGTTTTAGTTAGGAGGAGATTTTGGTGACGATAAAACCTGAAGAAGTCAGTGAAATCCTGAAGCAACAGATAGAAAATTATGAATCTAAAGTTACCACGAATGAAGTCGGATATGTTATTCAAGCCGGCGATGGCATTGCAAAGGTTTATGGATTAGACGATTGTATGTGCGGAGAGCTTATTGATTTTGGTAATAATGTTCTTGGAATGGCTATGAACCTTGAAGAAGATAATGTCGGTTGTGTACTTTTAGGCGGGGAGAAAGTTGTTAAAGAGGGAACAGAAGCTAAAAGAACAGGACGTTCTGTTAGTGTGCCTGTAGGCGATGAAATTATTGGAAGAGTTGTTGACGCAGTAGGGCGTCCGATTGATGGTTTGGGAGATTTTAAAGTTGAAGGATATCGTGATATCGAGTTTTTAGCACCGGGTGTTACTACTCGTGAATCGGTTAACCAACCACTTCAAACCGGTATTCTGGCAATTGACTCAATGGTGCCTATTGGACGTGGGCAGAGAGAACTTATAATTGGGGACAGACAAACCGGTAAGACTGCTATTGCTATTGACACTATTATAAATCAAAAGGGCGAAGATGTAATTTGTATTTATGTTGCAATTGGTCAGAAAGGTTCTTCTGTTGCAGGTGTCGTTGATACGTTAAAACGTAGTGGAGCGATGGATTATACAATAGTCGTATCCGCAACTGCAAGTGATCTTGCACCGGCACAATATATTGCCCCATATGCAGGTTGTGCGATTGCTGAATATTTTATGTATGAAAAACATAGAGATGTTTTAATTGTTTATGATGATTTATCTAAACATGCACAAGCTTATCGTGCGATGTCTTTGCTTCTAAAAAGACCACCTGGACGTGAAGCTTATCCGGGGGATGTTTTTTACCTACATTCAAGACTGCTTGAGCGTGCTGCAAAGTTAGACAAAGCACATGGTGGAGGTTCTATAACTGCTTTGCCTATTATAGAGACTTTAGCAGGAGACATTTCGGCTTATATTCCGACTAATGTTATTTCAATTACTGATGGTCAGATATTTTTAGAGAGCGAGTTATTTTTTGCCGGTCAAAGACCTGCGGTTAATGCCGGACTTTCGGTATCGCGTGTTGGCGGTTCTGCTCAGATTAAGGCTATGAAGAAAATTGCCGGGAGAATAAGAATCGACTTGGCACAGTATAGAGAGCTTGCGGCATTTGCACAGTTTGGTTCGGATTTGGACAAGATTACTTTAGATAAGTTAAAGCAAGGTCAAAGGACTTTAGAAACATTAAAACAGCCTCAATATAAAACTCTTGCAGTCGAAAAGCAAGTTGTAATTTTGTACGCCGTTGTAAATGGACATCTATCGGATATTGAATTAAAAGATGTTGCTGCATTTAATGACGGATTGGTAAAATATGTTGAAACAAAGTGTCCTGAAATTTTAACTGCGATTAAAGAAACCAAAGAGTTAAGAAACGATACTGAGGAAAGGTTACTTAAGGCTATCGACGACTTTAAGGCTTGGTTTAAGGTATAATATGAGATATTGCATCAATTAAAGAATGGATATATGTTATTTTGCGTGTTGCATCTATATCTGCTATTGTCATAGGAGTAAGAAGATATCTACTTGCTCTAAGAAAAAAGAATGAAGAAAATTGTGGAGCAGCACTGACGAAAGAGGAGTGAAAAGTTTTGGCTAATGCAAGAGAGATAAAGCTTAGGATTAAAGGCGTAAATGAAACAAAGAAAATAACCAAGGCTATGAAATTAATATCTGCATCTAAGCTAAAAAAGGCTAAAATGATGCATGAAGCAACAATGCCGTTTTTTAGGCGTGTTCAAAATATTATGACAGATATTTTGGCACATCTTTCGGATATTGAATCTGTTTATTTTGATAAGCGTGAAGATAAGTCTAATAAAAAAAGCGGTTATATTGTTGTTGCATCAGACAAAGGGTTGAATGGTGGCTACAACCATAACATAATAAAGCTTGCCGGTAGTGTTATTGATAAAAAAGATTCGCTTGTTTTCCCAATTGGAAATGTTGTTGTAAATCAAATGGAAAAGAATGGTTATAACGTTATGAAAGACTTTGGATATTCGGGTGAAATTAACGATATTTCCGTTTCACAAGCTGTTGCTGATTATTTAATTGATTTATATAAGAGTGGAGAGATTGACGAACTTTATCTTATTTTTACAGAAATGGAATCTGCTATTAGTTTGAAGCCTAGAATGATGAAATTGCTTCCGCTGACTAAGACAGATGTCATAGATCCGGAAAGGAAATCCGGAGATTCAGTTTTACTTGATTTGGAACCGTCTCCTGTAGAAGTGTTTGATGTTCTTGCAAGTAAATTTGTAAAAGGAATCTTATATTCTGGACTTGTTGAAGCCTATGTAAGTGAACATTCTGCACGTATGAATGCAATGGATAATGCAACAAGTAATGCTGAAAAGATTGTTAGAAAATTGACGCTAAATTATAACCGTGCTCGTCAAGCCGCGATTACTCAGGAAATTTCTGAGATTGTCGGTGGTGCGGCTAGTGTATAGTGATTGGAGGATTAGAAATGGGTGAAGGTAAATTAACTCAAATTATTGGTGCGGTATTGGATATTCGATTTGAAAAGGAGGAGTTACCGGCTCTGTATAATGCAATTCATATTCCGTATCAAGACTCATATGTTGTTGCAGAAGTCATGCAGCATTTGGGAAATGATACAGTTCGTTGTGTTGCGATGTCAGCGACCGAAGGACTGAAACGCGGAATGAAAGCTGTAGATACAGGGGCACCTATTAAAGTGCCTGTTGGAAAAGATGTTTTAGGAAGAGTTTTTAATGTGCTTGGTGAAACAGTGGATGATTCAGGAAAGCCTAACGCAGCTGATATGTGGGCGATCCATAGAGATGCTCCGAAATTTACAGATCAAAAGCCGGTTGCTGAGATTTTTGAAACGGGTATTAAGGTAATAGATTTATTGGCACCTTATGCAAAGGGTGGAAAAATTGGTTTATTCGGTGGTGCGGGTGTTGGTAAAACAGTTTTAATTCAGGAATTAATTAGAAATATTGCTACTCAACACGGAGGATACTCTGTATTTACTGGTGTTGGAGAACGTTCACGTGAAGGTAATGATTTGTGGCACGAGATGACAGATTCAGGGGTTATAGAGAAAACAGCTTTAGTGTTCGGTCAGATGAATGAGCCACCTGGAGCGAGAATGAGAGTTGCTTTAACAGGACTTACGATGGCAGAGTATTTTAGGGATGTAGAGCATCAAGATGTGCTTCTATTCGTAGATAATATTTTCCGTTTTATCCAAGCCGGTTCAGAGGTTTCTGCATTACTTGGAAGAACGCCTTCTGCTGTTGGTTATCAGCCGACTTTGGCAACTGACGTAGGAGCTTTACAGGAAAGAATTGCATCCACTAAAAATGGTTCTATTACTTCTGTTCAAGCAGTATATGTTCCAGCTGATGACTATACAGATCCGGCTCCTGCTACAACATTTGCTCACTTAGATGCGATTACTGCATTGTCACGTTCTATTTCAGAGCTTGGTATTTATCCGGCTGTTGATCCGTTAGAGTCTTCTTCAAGAATTTTGGATCCTAGAATTGTCGGGGAAGAACATTATAATACTGCAAGAAAAGTGCAGGAGATGTTGCAAAGATATAAAGAATTACAGGATATTATTGCAATTTTAGGTATGGATGAATTATCGGATGAGGATAGGCAAGTTGTTTTCCGTGCCAGAAAAATTCAAAGATATTTGTCTCAGCCGTTTTTCGTTGCAGAACAGTTTAACGGTATTGAAGGTAAGTATGTTCCTATTCCTGAAACAATTAGAGGATTTAAGGAAATTATTTCCGGTAATTTAGATGATTTACCTGAAAGTGCATTCTTTATGGCTGGCCCAATTGAAGATGTTAAGAAGAATGCGGAGAGGCTTGGCTAAGATTATAAAGCCGTTGGGAGGTTTTTAGATGGCTAAAACTTTTAAGTTTGAAGTTGTTACTCCGGAAAAAGTGTTTTATTCGGATGATGTTGATATGGTAGTTTTTAACCGTTCTGATGGGGAAATGGGTGTATTGGCGGGCCATATGCCGATGGTTGTTGCGATGGACATTGGAGAGTTGAAGATTACAAAGGGAAATGAGGTATTGATTGCTGCTGTTGCGGATGGTTTCGTTGAAATTACAGACAGCGGAGTTACAGCAATTGTTGATTCTGCTGAGTGGCCTGAAGACATTGATATTGAGCGTGCTAATCGTGCTATGAAGAATGCAGAAGAAAAATTAAAAGAATATAAAAACAATAAAAAAATGGAAGTTTTATTAAAAGCTTCTATTCAACGTGCAAAGAATAGAATAAAAATTGCAAATCACTAGTAAATTCTTGTCGAATGATGTTTTTTGTAGTATAATTTATAGTAAGAATTACAGGAGGGGATCGATTTTGAAAAGATTTGGTAAATTTATATTGATGTTTTTGTTAGTAAATATGGTAGCTTTTAATTTTACTTTTGCTGAACCGATTGAATCCGACCAAGATGGAACAAATGTTGAAGTTGCTGAAGAATCAACTGATAAAAAGAGTGGGGTTCCTTTTGCGGTTAATACGGTGACAATAGATACAGAAAAAGCTGAACAAAAGATTGAGGAAGTAGCTAATAAAGGCGAGAGTATGGCTTATAAAATAGTTGAGCAGATAAGTGATAAAAGTCTTCCTGTTTGTGCAATTTTGATATTATGGGGAGCTGTTGTATATTTTATTTTAGGAATAAGAAACTTATATAAAAAGCGTCAAGGTTTGTTACTTATGTGGGGAGCATTTACATTTTGCGTTATTGCCAAGATAATGAATTTTGTATTTTGGTTTGCTTTTATTAGATAATAACAAGATAATGTTACTTTTGAAATAAGGATGGTGATAAAAATGAAAGTTCTATTTGCATTTAATAATGAAAAGCAAGTTGATCAGTTGGCGGAATATTATAAAAAGACCTATGGCGAGAAATTAGAGATTACTAAGGTTTATTTCTTTAGGGCTTTGAATGAAACACTAAGAAAAAATAAGAACTTTGATAGAGTCGTCATTCATGAAGAGTTAGAGCCGTTTGGTTCAAAGAATCAAGATGCGATAGATAAGTATTTGTTTAATAGTTTGGATAAAGCAAGTGATGAGGCTGGAAAGGCAGATATAATTATTGTATGTTCTGAGAGACGTCAACAAAATGATAAGTTTGTAAAGACTTTATTTAACCTAGGTATTTATAATATTTTGACCGGTCCAGACAGAACTATTGGTAATCTTTCTGGATTAATCAATAAGCCTAGAACTAAAAAAGAAGCAAAAATGTTTGTGGATGCTGACTTGGAGGAAAATCCATATGAAGCAAATGATAAGGTTGATGAACTTGAGTTAAGACATATTATTAAATATTTTGAGAATAATATATTTAATAAAGAGAAGATTGTTACTGGTTTTGAGGGATTATATGAACAATATACGTTTGATAAAATCAAGGAACAGATTGTACCTGTAATTCCGATTAAGGCACGTGAAATTTTAGAGCGGCATTCTCAAAAGTATGTTATGCTTATGGCATATAAACCACCAAAATCAAAGAAGGGCGAGACGGTAAAAATTGTAGAAGTGCCTGTATATATCCAAAAAGATGAAGTGAAAAAACCTAATGAACCACCGGTTTATAATGAACCGCCTGTTTATAAACCGGAATTAGATGTAGTGGAAGAACCTAAGCGTATTGTAGAAGAAAAGCAAAAAATGAAATATGTTCAACCTGTAGCAGAAGTTGAATTGCCTAAGCGAGGAGAAAATGAGTCAAAGTATAATATTGAATATGTTAGTGGTAATATCCATGATACTTTTAAATCCACCCCAAAGGTAGAAGAAGTTGATGTAAAGAAATTTGATGAAAATTTTGTAAGTAATATTGAAAATAAAGTTGAATTGCCAAAAGCTAATGATGGAGTAAGGAAATTCGGCGATGTTGTTGAGACAATTGACGACGATGCTGAAATGAAGAGAAAAGCCGAAGAGGAAAGGCTTAGATTAGAGGCAGAGGCAAAGAAAAAAGCTGAAGAAGAAAGAATTAGACTAGAAGAAGAGACAAAGAGAAAAGCCGAAGAGGAAAGGCTTAGACTAGAAGAAGAGACAAAGAGAAAAGCCGAAGAAGAAAG
>CAZXFU010000006.1:0-9544 GCA_964640345.1 uncultured Eubacteriales bacterium | reverse complement strand
AAGAGGAAAGGCTTAGACTAGAAGAAGAGACAAAGAGAAAAGCCGAAGAAGAAAGGCTTAGAATTGAAGCCGAGGCAAAGAAAAAAGCCGAAGAAGAAAGGCTTAGAATTGAAGCTGAGGCAAAGAAAAAAGCTGAAGAAGAAAGAATTAGAGTTGAAGCCGAGGCAAAGAAAAAAGCCGAAGAGGAAAGGCTTAGAATTGAAGCCGAGGCAAAGAAAAAAGCTGAAGAGGAAAGAATTAGAGTTGAAGAAGAAGAGGCAAAGAGGAAAGCCGAAGAGGAAAGGCTTAGAATTGAAGCCGAGGTAAAGAAAAAAGCAGCAGAAGAAGAGAAAAAGAGGCGGGAACTTGAAGCAAAGAAAACTGCCGAACCGGAAATCTTAAAACCTTCGTATGTGTCACCTTCTAGATTCCAACCTCCTCGTCCTACACCTGAAGAGTCTAGAATTCAAACAGTTACTCAAGTTATTGAAAAAGAAGTAATTAAAGAAGTGTATGATACGCCAAGAGATTATAAGAAGGCAGTATGTTTTGTTGGAGCACATAAAACCGGTACGACTTTTATTATCAATGCAATAGCAAATGTTTTAGCAGGAAGAGGCGTTAATGTTGCTATATTGGATTTGACTTATAGTAAAGACAGTTATTTGATTTATACTAATAAGGATCTTGATCAAAAGGAAGTTGCAGCAAATAGTTTGAACAATCTTGCGATTGGTCAGGACAGACCCTTTAAACTAGGGAATTTAAGTATTTATACCGGCGTTCCAAGGACAAGTAAGAGTAAATTAGATGTCTATAAAGCTATAGAGATTGCAAAGCGTGAACATTCGGTTGTATTGATTGATTGTGATTTTGTTACTAAAAAAGATGCTCCTGACGTGTTTAGATATGCTCAATCTATTTATGTGGTTCAAGACATGGATACATTGAATATCTTACCTATAACGATGTTCTTAAGGGAATTAAAAAGTGCTGATGTAGATACTAATAAGATATCCGTAATCATTAACAAGTATATGAAGTCTGTGGTTAAAGTTGATGATATTTTAGGATCGTTAGCATATTATACAAGTCCTGATTTTAGCGTTATGGAAGAAAATTTGTTGCCGAGGAATGTTAAGAGATTTATTGTACAGTTTGATGAGCAGAATTACTTAAGGTATATTGAGAATGTAAGTACCGGTAAAATGAATTTTGCAGGTTTCTCGGAAGATTTTAAACAGGCTATTTCTATTATAATCCAAGATGTCTTTCCGATTGGCTCGCGACCTATGTCAAGACATACCGAGGAAGGCGGATTTATAAAGAATATATTTAAGAAGAGATAAAAGAGCTGTGAAAAAGCCTATAAATAATGATGTATGGGTTTAATAAAAGGTTCTAAGTCAATAGTTGGGGTGGAAAATCCGAAAAAGATTTTCCATCCTTATTTTTTGTAGGCATACTATTTCCTATTTAAGGTAAGTTTTTTATTTGACATCCAATAAATATTGTAATAAATTATATAGGAAGTGTTTAAGATTTGTGAGGTGACAAAATGTCAAAGAGAATAAAATTGATTGATAGGGTTTTGCCGACTTACACTAGGGGTGAAGAGATCTTTAATATGGTCTCACATATTGTTGCTGCGGTTTGTGGTATTGCTGCTTTGGTTCTTGGTATTATTATTTCTGCTATGAGAGATAATGGATATGGCGTTGCGTCTTCTATTGTGTTTGGTATTACGTTATTACTGTTATATACGATGTCCAGTATCTATCATGGGTTAAACCCAAATCTTATGGCAAAAAAAGTATTTCAGGTTATTGATCATTGTTCTATTTTTTTACTTATTGCAGGCTCGTATACGCCTTTTACGTTATGTACTTTAAGAGAATATAGCTCGGCTCTTGGTTGGTCGATTTTCGGAGTTATATGGGGAGTTGCTGTTTTAGGCATAGTTTTTAATTCGATTGATCTTAAAAAGTTTAAGGCTTTTTCTATGGTTTGTTATTTGGCAATGGGTTGGCTTATAATTTTTTCCGCAAGGATACTTTTGGACAGTCTTGGGGGGATTGGCTTTACACTTCTTGTTGCCGGCGGTGTTGTTTACTCGATAGGGGCAATTTTGTATGGAAAAGGAAAGAATCATAAGTGGATGCATTCTATTTTTCATATGTGTTGCTTGTTTGCAAGTATTCTGCATATTTTGTGTGTTCTAATATTTGTATTATAAATTTTTTTATAGAGGTTTTTTTATGATTGAGCTTACCGGAGAAATTGTGGCAATTATATATAGGAACGAAATAAGCGGTTATACTATTTGTAATATTTCTGGAGCTGATGACGAGGATGTGACTGTTGTCGGCTTTTTACCGTATGTTCAAGAAGGTGAAGAAGTTAAAATTTTTGGAAACTGGGTAAATCATCCTGATTATGGAAAGCAACTTAAAGTTGAAACTTTTGAGAAGATTATGCCAAAAGGGATTCCGGCGATTGAAAAGTATTTGGCATCCGGCATTATAAAGGGTGTTGGAATTGTGACGGCAAAAAAACTTGTTAATAAGTTTAAAGAAGAGACCATTGAGGTTATTAGAAATACTCCCGAGAGGCTTATTGAAGTAAAAGGAATAAATATGGAAAAAGCGATTTCAATGAGCCGGGCTTTAAACGAGCAGTGGGATTTGTGGAAGTTTACTTCGTTTTTGAGCGACTACGGAATAGGAAATAAGAATATAGTAAAATTATATAAAGAACTTGGCACTGGTGCACTTGATATGGTTAAATCCAATCCGTATATTATTTTGGAGATTTGCAGGGGAATTTCTTTTAAGAATGCTGACAATATTGCAAATAACGTAGGAATTCCCGCCAACAATTTTATGAGAGTGGCTGCCGGGATAAAGTATGTGCTGAATCTGGCTTCATATGAGGGACATACATATTTACCAAAAGAGCATGTTATAAATTACTTGATTGATTTTTTAAATGTTGATGTTGATTCGATTGAGTCTGCGATTTCGGGCTTGGCTATTGATGGAAAGATAAAGATTTATAATGTGGATAAGATTTATTTAACGAGCTTATATAATGCAGAAAAAAATATTTCTTTTTGCATAAAAAATTTATCTGAAACTAAGGGAAAATTTAACATAAAAAGCGTTGTGGAAAAGTTGGATAACGGTATTGAGCTGGCGGATGAGCAAATAAGATGTGTAAAGAGTGTATTTGATTCTCAGGTGTCTGTTATTACTGGTGGACCGGGTACTGGAAAGACTACGATAATAAAGGCTATAATAAAGACTCTTGAAGAATTTAATGCTAATGTTGTGCTTTGTGCACCCACCGGAAGAGCGGCAAAGAGGTTATCTGAGGCTTCCGGTGTTGAAGCAAAGACGATTCATAGATTGCTTGAAATAAAGCATATAGATGATGACGACAGAAATGCTTTGGCAAATTTATCAATAGAGCCTTTGGACGCGGATGTTGTTATTGTTGATGAAGTGTCAATGATTGATGTGATTCTTATGAATAATTTATTAAAGGCGTTAAATGCTTCTACTACACTTATTTTGGTTGGAGATGTAGACCAGTTGCCGTCTGTTGGACCTGGGAATGTTTTAAAAGATATTATAGAGTCCGGATGTGTTAATGTTTTTAAGCTTACGAAGATTTTCAGGCAGGCAGGAGAAAGTATGATTGTTGTTAACGCACATAGTATAAATGTTGGCGAAATGCCGAGATTTAACGAGAAAGAAAGCGATAGTTTTTTGGTTAATGCCGGCTCTTATAATGATATTATAGTAAGGTTAACAGAGCTTGTTTCAGAGAGATTGCCGAATTTTAAGGAGTGTAATTCTATAGAGGATATTCAGGTTATTACGCCTATGAGAAAGGGTGTCTTAGGGGCAAACAACTTAAATAAGGAGTTACAAAAGGTTTTAAATCCTTATGCATCTTACAAAAAGCAAATCGTTGTGGGAGATAAGGTTTTTAGAGTTGCAGATAAGGTTATGCAGATAAAGAATAATTATGATATAGAGTGGGATAACGGACCAGAAAAGGGGTACGGAGTTTATAACGGCGATATAGGAAGAATAAAAGCTATTGATGTTGAAAGCGAAGATATTTTGGTTGAATTTGATGACGGAAAAGAAGTTTGGTATGACAGTGTTCAGCTTGAGGAACTTGATCATGCTTTCGCTACAACCATTCATAAAAGTCAAGGAAGCGAATTCCCTGTGGTTGTTATTCCTGTTTTTATGGGCGGTCAGAAGCTTATGACTAGAAACCTTTTATATACTGCTATGACAAGAGCTAAGGAACTTTTGGTATTTGTCGGGAATTTGGCTAGCATTGAGTATATGGTTAGAAATATTAATAAAAAAGAGAGATATTCCGGGCTAAAGGAGATGCTTATGGAACCGGATTTTATTTAACATAGGTGTTTGTATAACTTTATAAAAGGAAATAAAAGACAAATGAAGAATTATTGTATGTAAAAAAGCGTCGAATAAAATCGAAAATATTTTCGAAAAATATATTGACAATTTTCGCCACAGGAAATATAATCGTTGTAGAACAAATGTTCAAGCAGATGAAAAATTTTTGCTGACCTTGTTGTCAGAATGGAGGATAATTATGGCTAAAGATACAATGAATGATGAAAGAAAAAAAGCATTAGAAGCGGCTATGGCTCAGATAGAAAAGCAATTTGGTAAAGGGGCTGTTATGAAGCTGGGAGAGGTAACTGCAATGAATGTAGAAGCGATACCTACCGGTGCTTTAAGTTTGGATATTGCACTTGGTATCGGTGGTGTACCAAGAGGAAGAGTGGTTGAAATATTTGGACCTGAGTCTTCCGGTAAGACGACTGTTGCTCTTCATGTTATTGCAGAAGCTCAGAAAGCCAGTGGGGAAGCTGCGTTTATTGATGCGGAACATGCTCTTGACCCTGTTTATGCTAAAAAACTTGGAGTTAATATAGATAATTTAATTGTTTCTCAACCAGACACAGGTGAGCAAGCTTTGGAAATTTGTGAAGCTCTTGTAAGAAGCGGAGCGATAGACGTTGTGGTTGTCGATTCTGTTGCGGCACTTGTTCCTAAGGCTGAAATTGACGGCGAAATGGGAGACGCATTTGTAGGCTTACAAGCTAGACTTATGTCTCAGGCTTTAAGAAAGTTAACCGGTGTAATAAATAAATCGAAAACAACTGTAATTTTTATAAACCAGTTAAGAGAAAAAGTAGGCGTTATGTTCGGAAATCCTGAAACAACTCCTGGTGGTAGAGCACTTAAATTTTACTCTTCAGTTAGACTTGATGTAAGAAAGATTGAAACGTTAAAAAGAGCAGATCAGGTTATCGGAAGCAAAACAAGAGTTAAAGTTGTAAAAAACAAAGTAGCACCGCCTTTTAGAGAAGCAGAATTTGACATAATGTATGGCGAAGGAATTTCAAAGGAAGGTAATATTCTAGATATTGCGTCTAATTTAGATATTGTTAATAAAAGCGGTTCATGGTTCTCATATAATGGAGAAAGACTTGCACAAGGAAGAGACAACGCAAAGCAATATTTAAAAGATAATCCTTTACTTATGGCAGAAATTGAGAAGAAAGTTAGAGACAATTTCTCTGAAGCTTTTGCAAAAGGTATAGGAAGTGAAGAAGAA
Source organism: uncultured Eubacteriales bacterium (assembly GCA_964640345.1). Classification (GTDB taxonomy): domain Bacteria; phylum Bacillota; class Clostridia; order TANB77; family RGIG9151; genus RGIG9151. The sequence continues at coordinate 3,892 of CAZXFU010000006.1, read as the reverse complement.
GTTACGGAAGAAACAGAAGAATAGATAAAATACATAAGGAGGGGGTAGGTTTATGCACCTATCTCTTCTTTTTTATGTAATAGGAAATTCCTATAAAAAAGCGAGTGAAACGAGCAATAAAAAAATTTCTATTACCAAAAGTTGTTTGCCTAAATCTTTGATTTAGCAATAAACACTTTCATAGAGTGCGAAAGATACCTTAATATTTTGTCGCGAAGCGACATAGAGTGGACATTCCACCTTTCTTAGAACCTGGAGGTTAAAATGGAGAAATCGAAAGAATATATAAAGGCAAGAACATGTGCCATAAAATATATAATGTATAAAATGAGAACAAGTACTGAAGTTTACAACAAATTAAAAAAATTGGAATTCCCAGAAAAAGAAATTACTATGGTTATTAGTGATTTAATTCAGCTTGAGTATATAAGTGATGAAGAATATGTAAAAAAAAATATAGAAAGTAATAAAAAGACTAAAAAACTTTCAAAGAATATGCTAAGATTGAAACTGAAGAATAAGGGAATATCAGATGAACTTATAGAAAAATATTTTAATAATCCGGAAATAACTGATATTGATGCAATAATGAAAATACTTGAAAAAAAGAAATTTTTAAAAACTATAGATTTTGATGAGAAAAATAAGATAAAATTATATTGTGTGAGAAAAGGTTTTTCTTTAGCAGATATTAATAAAGCAATAAGAATATTAAAAGATAATGAGGAAGAAATTTAATTGTAAAGAGAGGCGGAAAAGATGAATATTCCTAATGAGTGGTTTACAGAAACGGTTGAATATATTATGGCTAGAATTCCAGGAATACCTGAAACAGCTATAGTTTTAGGCTCCGGCTTAGGATTGTTTGCAGAAGAACTTGAAAATAGGATAGTTATACCGTATAAGGAAATACCGCATTTCCCTGAGTCAACGGTTGTAGGTCATGCGGGCGAACTTATTTACGGTAAGATAAATTATATCCCTGTATTGGTAATGAATGGAAGATTCCATTATTATGAGGGATATGATATGGCTCAGGTTACTTTTCCTGTACGTATTTTTGCGAAAATGGGTATAAAAAATTTAATATTAACAAATGCTGCTGGTGGTATTAATCTGAATTATGTCCCTGGAGACCTTATGCTTATTAGTGATCATATAAATTTTTCTGGTGTATCGCCTTTAAGAGGAAAAAATTTGGATGAATTTGGCCCTAGATTTCCGGATATGTCTAATGTGTATGATAGAAATATTTTGCGTATTATTGAGAAAAGTTCAGAGGAACTCGGAATAAATATAAATGAGGGAGTTTATGCGTATTTGCAAGGGCCTAATTATGAAACACCTAGTGAGGTAAAAGCACTTAGAACGCTCGGAGCAGATGCTGTCGGGATGTCTACTGTTCCGGAAGCTATAGTAGCACACCATTCTAACTTAAGAGTTGTTGCAATTTCTTGTATAACAAACATGGCTGCTGGAATTTTAGCGGATCCATTATCTCATGATGAAGTTAAAGAAACGGCTGAGCTTGTTAGTAATAAATTTATAAATTTAATCAAGTTAACTATTGTGGCTTTATATAAGGAAAGTGTTGAAAAAAAAGTCTTGACGAATGAGGTAAAAGAGTTAGATGGAGAATTTTAGTGAAACGAATTCATATAAAATAAAAATAAATAATTTTGAAGGACCGTTGGATTTACTTTGCCATTTGGTTGAAAGAAATAAGATGAACATATATGATATACCGATAATTGAAATAACTAACCAATATGTGGATTATTTAAATTCTATGCAGGCTATGAATTTAGAGATTGCAGGCGATTTTTTAATTATGGCTTCGAATCTTTTGTATTTGAAGTCTAAGACTTTACTGCCGGTCCAAAGTAAAGAAGAAAATGAGGACGACGAGGTTTCAAAAGAGGACTTGATTAAGAAGTTGGTAGAATATAAGAGAATAAAAGAGATTACGGAGCTTATGCGTGAAAATGATGAAAAATTTTCACAATTTCATTACAAAGAACCGGAAAAAATTGCTTTTATTAAGCTAAAACCCAAGCTAGATGTTACATATTCTTCTGAACTTATTCCAAGTGTGTTTATGAAGATTGCAAAGGCAAATATTGAAAAAATTAATAGTAATGCAAGTGATGTGCATAGATTAATAGAAAGTGAAAAAGTTACAGTGAAAAGCAAAATAAGAGATATTTTAAGAGGAATATTAAAAAAGGGTCATTTAATTTTTAATAGTGTTTTTAATATAAAAGAAAAGAGTAAAATTGAAGTTATAACTGCCTTTATGGCGATGCTTGAGCTAAACCGTGCTTCAAAGGTAAATATTTCACAAGATTATAATTTCGGAGATATAAAATTAACAAGAAGAATGGAATGATAAAAGTGCAATTAGATGAAAAAGAATCGATAATAGAAGCTATGCTGTTTGCAGCTGGAAATGTAGTAAGATGTACAGATATAGCAGATGTACTAAATGTAGAAGCAAAAGATGTAAAAGAATATATTAAAGGTATAAATAAGCAGTTTGATGAAGAAAATAGACCTGTTACGATTAGAGAGATAGAAGACGGGTTCCAGATGTGTACAAAGCCTAAATATCATGAATATATAAGAAAAATACAGGAAAAAAAGCCTAAAAAAGCACTTTCCCAATCTGCAATGGAGACTTTGGCTATAGTAGCATACAAGCAGCCTATAACAAGGGTTGAAGTTGAAAAGATAAGAGGCGTAAATTCAGATTATGCTCTAAATACATTGGCTGAGTTTGGGCTTATAGAAGATATTGGCAGAGCAGATTTGCCAGGTAGACCGCTGCTGTATTCTACAACGCAGGAATTTTTGAGAAAATTTGGGTATAAAAGTTTAAAAGATTTGCCGGAGTTTGATGTTACCAAGAAAGAAGAAAATGCTAAATTCCTTGAGGGGGAACAGTAACTGTTAAATGTTTTTTTATATTTACCGATAATGTAGAATGTAAGAAAACTTATCAAGGAGAGAGAACATGATAATATTTTTATCCATATTAACAGGAATTTTGTTATTGTTTATAATCTTTTGTGCAACAAATATAAAGGTTTACGCAGAGTTTGATAATGTATCTGATTGCAATTTGTTAAGATTAAAATTTTATGTTTTCTCCGGATTACTTGTCTTTAGTATGAGGAAGAAGATAAAAAATGAGGGAAAGAAGCAATCTATAAAAGAGAAATTGAATACGGTTATAAGCTATATAATAAAGAGTAAAGCTGACCCAATTGACTTTGCTAAAAGCGAAGTAAAAAAATCTGATAAAGTACCGGATATCTTAAAAAGATTTGATTTTAGTAATCTGTATCTAGAAACGATGAATCTAAATCTTTGCTTAGATCTTGATAATGCAGCTTTATCAGCAATAGGAACAGGAGCAGCTAATGCAATTTTGGGTATGGTTACAGCAAAGTATGCAGATAATATATTAGGACCTGTTAATTATCGTGTATTCCCAGGGTATTCTGGGAATGGTGTTAAACTCGAGGCAAATGCAAAAATAAGGGTAAGAGCGATTGAAATTATAAAGCTATTGTTTGAGAAAAATAAAGTTAAAAGAAGATAATAAAAGGGGGAGAGAAAAATGAACGAACATCCGATTGATGGTTTGATGTCATCGGCTATGAGTAATATTAAGGAAATGGTTGATGTAAATACTATTGTAGGGAATCCCGTTACTATTCCAGACGGAACAACAATTATTCCTATTTCAAAAGTTTCTTTTGGATTTGCGGCAGGCGGAAGTGAATTTAGTATGGGTCAACAAGAGAAACAACTTCCGTTTGGCGGTGGTAGTGGTGCCGGAGTAACGATAAATCCGGTTGGTTTTTTGGTTGCTTCGAGTAATCAAGTT
>CAZXFU010000005.1:17369-31157 GCA_964640345.1 uncultured Eubacteriales bacterium | reverse complement strand
AAATTCTCATTCTTATTTATTGTTGGAATATCCAAAGCCTTTTGGAAACATTTACAAAGTTTTTCTTGAATTTCACCGTCAATCTCAGAATTTTCATTAGCGAATTCAGTATTGTCAGCCTTCTCTTTCAATTTTTTCCTATCAATTTTGCCATTTGGAGTAAACGGAAATTCCTCTAACCTTTCAAAATATGTGGGTATCATATAATTTGGTAATTTATTAAACAAATACTCCTTTATAAGCTTATCGTCTATCTCAAAATCAGACACATAATATGCACATAGTTGATCGCCTTTATTATTCAGCACAACCACGCATTTATCTATTCCGTTATATTTAGTAATGTTGCTTTCAATATCCTGGACTTCAATTCTATAACCTCTAAACTTAATCTGGTTATCAATTCTTCCAATAAATCTTAGTTTTATTTCATCGGTTAATTTCACTTTATCTCCGGTTTTATAAATCTTCTCTCCCACCAAAGCATTATCGATAAACTTATCTTTCGTTAAATCTTCTCTGTCCTTATAACCTGCGGAAAGTCCGCTACCGCCAATGCACAATTCCCCTTCTACATTAAATGGCTGAATTGCTCCTTGATCATTCAAAACGTAGAAAGTCGTGTTTGCAATAGGCTCACCAATCGTAATTTCTTCTGTGTCTGTCATATCTGCTATTGAAGACCAAACCGCAGTTTCAGTAGGGCCATACATATTGTATATCTTCGCACTTGTCTTTTCCTGAGCCAACTTCAAAACTTCAGGAGTAAGCGGTTCCCCACCTACTAATACATTTTGTAAATTAGCGAAATCATCCGTGCTTCCAAACTGCAAAACAGGTTTTAATCTTGAAGGGGTCATTTGCACCGTTGTAACTCTATTATTCTTTATAACCTCTATTATTTTTCTTACATTTAACTGCTCTGAAGCAGAAGTAAGTGCAATCTTTAATCCGGAGCATAACGGCAACCAAGTCTCAAGTACGAAAATGTCGAAGGATGCAGTTGTAATACCAAGTATAACTTCTTCTTGTGTAAATTTAATTCTGTTCTTCACTCCAAAAATAAAGTTAACAATATTTTTTATAGTAAGCATTACTCCTTTAGGATTTCCTGTTGAACCTGACGTATAAATTGTATAAATCAAATCATCTTTATCGTTTATCGACTCAGGATTTTTATCTTCAACACCTAATTCCTTACTCATCAATAACTTATTACCCGAAAATTCAACCTTATCTTTTAATCTTTCTTGCGTAAGTAATACATTTGTCTTACTGTTATTTAATATGTACTCAATTCTCTCTTGAGGATACTCAGGATCTATCGGCACATAAAATCCACCCGCTTTAACAACACCCAGCAAAGCAACGATTAATTCTATCGATCTGTCAAGCATAACACCAACAGATTTATTAGGTCCTATACCGTTTTCACGTAATATTGTTGCAACCCTATTAGCCCTTTTGTTTAAATCTAAATATGATATTTCTTCGCCGCCAAAAACTATTGCAATATTATTTGGCGTCTTTTTAACCTGCTCTTCAAAAAGTGTTTTTACCGTTAAGCTTTCATTATATACATATGAAGTACTGTTAAATGCCTTAATTACACTCTTTTCATCACGAGTTAAGAAATCAAACTCGCCTAACTTCGCGTCAAGCTTGCTTAAAATTGCTTTAATGCAATTAGAATAATGCTCATTGAAACGATTAATTGACTCAGCCTTATACAAATCCGTACTAAATTCAGTCTCAATTTCCAGTTTATCATCAACTTCTCTAATAAACATACTTAAATCTTGCTTTGAAGTACCATTTGAAAACTCAAGTTGTTCAAATTCCAAATCACTGGTCTTTGTCTTTGGAATGTCCATGTTTTGAAGCGAAAACATAACGTCAAACAAAGGATTTCTGCTCATATCTCTTGTAACATTTAACACATTAACAATCTTCTCGTATTGGAATTCTTGATTTTCTAAGCACTTTATAATCACATCTTTTACTTGCAGTAAATACTCAACGAAAGTCATGTTTCCCTTTGGAGCAGTTCTTATTGGAAGAGTGTTTATAAACATACCTAGCATATTTTCAGTATCCGGATGATTTCTGCCCGCAACAGGAATTCCAACCACAATATCTTCTTGATTAGAATATCTGTGCAATAAAACATTATAAACTGCAAATAAAAACATAAACATCGTCGTTTCTGTTTCTTGACATATATTTTTTATACTTTTTGTAGTCTTTTTATCGATTGTAAAATAAACTTTATTTCCTTTGCCACTTGGAACAAGCGGTCTTGCAAAGTCTGTCGGAAGATTCAATACAGGAATTTCATCTTCAAACTGCTTCATCCAAAAATCTTCTTGTTTTTTTATTGTTTCGGATTTAGCCTCATTATTCTGCCAAGCAGCAAAATCCTTATATTGCTTCTTAATCTCACAAAGCTTTCTTCCTTCATATAAACTTAAAACTTCATTTATAAAAATACCAAACGACGTGCCATCTATAACAATATGGTGTATATCAAAAAACATCATATGTTCATGGTCATTAATCCTAACCAAAAGCACTCTAAGTAGAGGCGGATTACCCAAGTTGAATGCCTTCACAAACTCGTTCTTTATCTCATCTAATTCGCTTTCGTCCGCATCTAAATATTTAATTTTAAAAGGCACACTATCAAAGACTTTTTGAACAGGTTTATTATCTACCATGAAAAATCCTGTTCTTAAAATTTCATGCCTCTTTATTATCTCTTTAAACGCATTTTCAAGCCTATCTTTATCTAAATTTCCCTTTACCCTTAGCATCTGAGTTTCATTATATTTAGCACTTCCGCCTTCAATCTGATTTATTAAGAACATTCTTGACTGTGCAGAAGACAATTCATAGTACTCGCTTTTTGGTACATTCGGAATAGGGAGATATTCCTCAACTTTTTTCTTGTCAATAAGTTCAGCAATCTCTCTTATAGTTTTAGCAGTGAACAAATCTGTAAGGCCAAGTGTAACCTTAAATTCTTTTAATATTTGAGATAACACAAAAACAGCGGAAAGCGAATCTCCACCGATTTCAAAGAAATCATTTGATATACCGACTTGCTTTAATTTTAAGGCATCACACCAAATCTGACAAAGTCTTACTTCCGTATCTGTAGTCGGCTTTCTGTATTCACCTTTTATAATCTTATTCTCTATTGAGTCAATAATCTTCTGACCTGTATATTCTCTTAAAACAACCAGATATTCCTTATTAGTAGCACTTTTTATAAGCTTGTTGTTAACCAAAATAAGCTCGCCGTTATTAGAACTTGTATCACTCTCTTTTATAACAGGTGCACTTACTTCTATTTTTTCTTCGCATACTGCCCTTTTTTCAAAAGCCCTATTATATAATAATTCCACATCTTCAATCTGAGGGACATCTTTCATAGTCAGTTCATAAACAGCTGAATCTGTTCCCTTCTTCGAACAAAAAAATGGTGTCTTGTCTAAAAAATTTAGTATAGGCTTATTTTTCTCAGACTTTATGTACTCAAACACAGCCTTTTCCTTGCCAATACCATCAGCAAAAATTTTGATCCCGTCTAATATAATGTTTTCAATATTCCTGCCAAGAATTCTACAACTTAATAAGAAAGTATCAACCTTTATAACATCTTCAACTTTCAAAATTACAAGTCCGATTATTCCATACTCTCCAAACTTGTCATTTGCCTCAATTACAAAAACTTTATACGAGTCATCCCCTATAAGCTCCTCCAAATCCTTTTCAGTTCTTCTTATCGTACTAAGATTAAACTGATTTGTACGAAGTGTCATTTGTGAAGCACGCGGCACTTCACACTCGGCAATTTCCCTCATGCTAACCTTTATATTTAACTCCTTAATAAACTCTCCAAGAGAATTAACGCTTTTTTCAGCATCTTTTCTCTTTTGCTCTTCTATATATCTCTTACTTCTTTCCCTGTCCTCGGCAGTAACAATCAAATTATCCGTAGCCCATAAATGCCTTAAAAACATAGGAATGGCCTCTTTAGATGGCACATTCAACGTAAGCACCTCAGGAATAGCGGTCATCATATTCATACATTCCATAGGATTGTCATCTAAGAAAATAAAACTATCTATGCCCAAATTAAGTTCTTTCGCCATTTTCTTTACATTATCAGCCTTATTATCCCAATTTACTTTCCAATTTACAATGTCCTCTCTCTTTAATAGCATATCATCATTATTATCAAAAACATCAAGAACATCTTCAAAATTGTTTTTACTTGCAATTGCAAGTAAAAAACCTTCTTTTTGTTTATTAAGCACAAATCTCTGTAACGACTTAAACCCTTCTGAAATTTCGATGCCATGCGTACCAACTTCACCACAAACACCACCCCACAAAGTATTATCGCAATCAAGTACAATAACCTTGTATGGTTTTCTTGTAAGTGCAACTATCTTTCTGCAAATTTCAGCCGAAAGCCCCGCATAAAACTCCTTAGTATAAGGGATATGAGCAATTTTATCATTTTCATCATCAAATTTATTCTCTATACAGTAATCAGCCACTATATTTTTAATATCTAACTCAAAAATATTCTTATTGGACTTAATACCAGAAAGTATTTTCTCACTATTCTCTTCTATAGAATTAAGAATTCTTTCGTCGCTAATTCTGTTAGATTTCTTAAATATGCCAAACAACGTAGTACTCTCAACCTTAGCAAGTAAATCAATAAGCCTTTTTGTAGTTTCCTCGACTATAGCTATCTTCTCACTAGCACTACCCGAATTATCTCTAATATAATCTTCAAGCCTTAACAAAATTACATTTATTCCGTCTTTGTTTGTATTTATCTTACTACTTTTATCCACTAACTCTTGAAGTACTTGATTGTAATCCGCAAAATCCATTTTTATTCTATAGTTAAAAACTCTGGCAAATCTCTTAACATAAGGTTTAACAGGTTCTGTAACAAAACTTCCTGTCCAAACAGTATTAATAGTCTTTACAGGACGTTTCATATTAAACTTAGGTACAAGAAGCCTCTCGTCATCGCTATTTAATATCTCAATATCTCCCTTAGGATACCATCTTGCAATAACCCCGAGCTTATATAACTTTTTGCCTGGTTCATAAGGATTTTCAATCTCGTCACCACTTATCTTCCTGCTAACATATAAATCTCCAGGTATACCTATAGGTAAAGCCACTCTGTTTGAATCCAAAATATACGCCTTAACATTTCTGTTTTTACGTTTTTCAACCTGAATATCTGCTGACTCATCACTAAGTTCAACATTATTAAACCTCGTTAAAATCCTATCCTGTTCCTCTTCCGGTAACATTTCAATATTCGCAATATTCTTAGCATCATTATCAAGAGCATGCCAAAGTAGACCGATCATATGCTTATGTAAGTACTCAATTTCCTTAAAATTAAAGCAATCCTTTAAGTAATCATAACTTACAATAAGCTGTCCTGAATCTTCTCTATCATTTATATTTATTATTAATGACTCAACCTGAGAACCGCTAAAATGCCAACGAGTAGTATAATTAATGCCTGTCTCGTCACTGCTCTCAAACTTAGCATTCTGATAATTTAATACTATATCGAACAAATTATCTTTAAAATCATACTTTTCTCTTAAATCTTCAGTCAGAAGCTCATAAGGATATTTTTGATGACGAAGAAGTGACATAGAAGAAATATTTAGTGACTTTACAACCTCATTAAAATTCATCGTATCCTTAATTTTAATTCTTATAGGACACGTATTAACAAACATACCACACATTTCTTTTTCCTTAGCATTAGTTCTGTTTAAAGTCGTAGTACCAATAATAACATCTTCCTTATTAGTCGCTCTCTTTACATACATAGCCAAAGCAGAAACAAACAAATTAAACGGCGAAGTCTTATTCTCCTTACAGTATTCATATATCTTCTCATTAAGCCTAGAAGGAAGAACAACACTTGTTCGCTTTGCTTCAATAGAGTTCTTGTTCCTCTTCTTCAAAATCGTCTTTAGATTTATATCATCTAAATTATCTTCCCAATACTTCTTATCTTTTTTAAACCTTTCTGACTTAAAATAAGCTTCTTCAGCCTCAATATGCTCAACAATTGACGGCTTTATAATCTCAATAACTTTATTGTCGCTAACAATCTCCTTATAATACTCCATAATTCCATTAACAAGCACAACAAAAGTCCAAGCGTCACTTATTATATGATTACATTTTACAAAATAACCAATATCACCATTCTTTATCTTTATAATTTTGAAATAAAAAAGAGCATTATCTAACGTAGGAATAGTCGTTTTACTCTCTATCTCTTCCCATATATAAAGCTCTCTCTCATTATCAAATTCAATTTCTTCAAGAGTAATTTCACTATAATCTTCTATGTATTGCAAAAACTCGCCGGAATCTTTAGTAATCCTTATCCTTAATCCGTCGTTATCTTTTACATATAAATTTATGGCTCTTTTTAATGCTTCTGCGTTACCGCTTCCAACAATCTTAAAAGTACCAGAAATACAATTTATTGCCGAATTAGGATACAAATTACTTATATTCAATATATTTTTCTGCGAATAAGTTAAACCATATAGATTCTTCATAGTAATCCCTCCCAAAAACTATTGCCATTAATATTTTACTATATTTTTCATCTTTTTTCAACATATATCATTTCGACAAAAATCTACATAAATTTTAACTATTTTTTCAGTAACCCCATTTTACCTACTTGCCAGCATAACTTACATGTTCCTCAAACGTCTTTGAAAAATAATGTTCTCCATTTCCGCTAGCCTTTGCCCTATAATAATAATACTCAGTATCGTCCGGATATAATGCTGCTTCTATACATGATATTCCCGGTGCTGCAATTGCTGTTGGCGGAAGACCCTCATATTTATAAGTATTATATGGAGAATCAACCTCTAAATCCTTATACAAGAGTCTCCCCTTTTGCTCAGGTAACAAATACTGAACGGTAGCATCAATTTGAAGTAGCATCCCCTTTCTTAGTCTGTTGTGAATAACACTAGAAATAAGTGGTCTCTCTTTGTCAACCTTAGCTTCACGTTCAATAAGCGAAGCAATAGTCACAATCTCATTAACAGAAAAACCAAGTTCCTTAGCTCTCTTATCATATTCATCAGACCAATGGGCATCAAATTCAGAAAGTAGTAAATCAACTATCTTCTCTTCATTCCACGAAACAGGTATTTGATATGTATCTGGGAATAAATATCCCTCAAGTTGCCTATAATCACTGCCTTTTGGAATATAATCATACGGAATATCTAAACTTGAAGCATACTTCAAAAAATTCTCCTCTGTAACAATCCCTTTATCTGCAAATAATTTTGCAATTTGAGCCACAGTATACCCCTCCGGAATAGTAACCGTTATATATTCTTCCTGTTCGCCTTCAAGTAACTTATTTAATATATCATCAAATGTAACCTTACCTGGTCCAAACTTATAAGTACCGGGTTTTAATTTTGTGGCAACATCCTGCCTCTTAATGTAATTTATAAAGAAAAACTTGCTCTTTATAACACCGCTATTTTTTAAAACACCTGCAATAGCCTTGGCACCACTACTTGGCTTTATAACAATAATCTTCTCGCTATTTAACATTTCTGTGTCTATATTTTTAACAGTAACTATACCAAAAAATATGGTAAAAAAAACAACACCTAAAATCAAAACAACCACAATTCTCCTATTCATCTTATCCCCCTGTTCAAAAACTCTCTGCATATAAGTATATATAAAATTTACCACAAAGTACAAGCAATTTAAAAATCTTTTTCAATTAACAAAAAAATCCTGTTGAAATTTGTCAATTTTTGTGCAAAAATCTAAGTATGGAGGTATAAAAATGAAAAAAAGGGCAATGATTATAATAACTTTAGTAGTTATATTATGTGTCGGACTAATCACGTACATAAAAAAATCAAAAGAAAGTGCATTCGCAAGTGAAAATCCAAATTCAAACATTCAAACTTCAGATAGCACTCAGGAAGAAAAAGAAGAACCCGAAATTCTGGTAAAATATGAAGGACCTGTGCATCATGTATTCTTTCACAGCCTAATCGCTTACACCGACTTAGCATTTGATAACGACAGTCGAGCAAACGGCTATAACTATTGGATGACAACGGTCTCAGAATTCAAAAAAATGTTACCAGAATTACTAGACCGCGGATACATGTTATATGATATAGAAGAATTAATTGAGCAAGACCCAGCAGACCCTACAAAGATAAAGAAAAAAGACATCTATCTTCCTGAAGGAAGAAAACCGTTAGTATTATCCATAGATGATGTAAATTACTATGACTATATGAAACCCGATGGATTTGCGACAAAACTCGTATTAGACAAAAATGGAGAAGTTGCAAACGAGATAGTAACTCCAAACGGCGAGACAATAATCTCAAGAGAAGCCGACGTAATGCCAATATTAGACGACTTTGTAAAAGAACATCCCGAATTCTCATTCCATGGTGCAAAAGGAATATTAGCATTAACCGGATATCAAGGAGCATTAGGATATAGAATAACAGACCTAACCGGCAAAGAGCTTGAAAAAGCAATAAGTGATGCAACAGAAGTAGCAAACAAACTAAAAGAAACAGGTTGGAGATTTGCATGCCACAGTTACACACATAACCAATACTTCAAAAACTACACAGTAACAATGGAACAGCTAAAGCACGACACAGAACGCTGGATAAAATATATTGAGCCAGTAACAGGAAAAACAAACATCTATATCTCCCCATTCGGATTTAGGTTCAAAACTGATGACGAAAGATACAGATATATAGTAAATAAAGGGTTTAACATCTTCTGTCCTGTCCAAAAAACACCGGAATTATCACTACATGACGGAGACAACGTAATAATGACACGCTTTAACCTAGACGGATACAACTTATTCAAGAGAAAAGAGTATTTAACAGAAAATTACTTTGATGCAGAAAAAGTAATAGATCCGACTCGTCCGGCGTTAAAATAAAGCAAAAACATTGCACTAGAACCATCTAAGCTTTCTTAGAATTATAAAGTTTTTTAGTAATTTTAACAATTTCTTCCACACTCATTTTTTCCTGTTTCATAAGCTCTTCCACACTCCCCTGTGAAATAAACCTATCCTTAAAAGCCATCATTCTGAAACTTCCTTTATATCTTGCATTAGAAAGCACTTTTAAAACTAAACTTCCAAAACCGCCAATAGCAACATTATCTTCCAAAGTTATAATATTATATTTCTCCCTAATTAAACGCTTTATTAAAGCAACATCAAGCGGTTTTATAAAAGTAGCATTTATAATCATAGGATTTATGCCGATTTCTTCTAATATTTTCTTTGATGCCATAGCCTTACCAACCATTTTACCGGTTGCAATTAAAGCAACCCTCTCTCCCTTAGATAAGATCTCCCATTTCCCCTGTTCAACTCTAACAATTGGCTTTAACCCAAGGGAACTATCATCTCCCCCCCTTGGATACCTTATAGCAACAGGTTTCTTTAATGAAAGAGCATACTTTAAAAGTATTTCCATTTCGTCCGCACACTTTGGAGCTAAAATAGTCAAATTAGGTATCATAGAAAGATAAGAAATATCAAAAACACCTTGATGTGTCTCTCCATCATTTCCAACAAGTCCTGCTCTATCTAGCATAAAAACAACAGGCAAATTTTGCATACAAACATCTTGCATAACTTGGTCAAAACCCCTTTGCAAGAATGTAGAATAAACCGCAAAAACAGGCTGAAGACCTTCTGTAGCAAGACCTGCCGCAAAAGAAACTGCATGCTGTTCAGCAATTCCAACATCAAAAAATCTATTAGGATATAGCTTTGAGAAACTGCTTAATCCTGTTCCTTCCGTCATGGCTGCAGTTATAGCCACAACATTTTTGTTATTCTTGGCAATATCTACCATTGCATTTCCGAACGCCTTAGAATATGTAACTTTGTCACTTTCTCTTAAAACTTCTCCGTTCTCAGGATTAAAAGGGGAAATCCCATGAAACTTATTAGGATTCTCTTCCGCAAACTTGTAGCCTTTACCCTTCTTAGTCACAACATGTATAACAACAGGTTCATCAAGCTCTTTTGCTTTTTCGAAAATCTCAGACATCTCTGAAATATTATGACCGTCTATCGGTCCAATATATCTAATACCCAAATCGTCAAAAAACATAGACGGAACAAATAGCGTCTTTATACTGTTTTTTATCTTCTTTAACAATTTCAAAATAACATTTTTTTCATCCAACCTATTTTGAACACTCTTTTTTAATTCATTGTATCTTTTATTGATCCTAACCATGTTAAGATACTCAGACAATCCTCCAACGTTAGGTGAAATCGACATTTGATTATCATTTAGTATAATAATCATTTTTGTCTTGCTAAAACCAAGAGCATCTAACCCCTCATATGCCATACCGCCGGTTAAAGCACCGTCTCCGATAACAGAAATCACATTGTAATCCCTTATTTGGATATCTCTTGCTTTCGCCATTCCAAGTCCAACAGAAATCGAATTACTACTATGCCCCGTATCAAAAAAATCATACTTACTTTCTTCACGCTTAGGAAATCCGCTAATACCGTTATACTGCCTCAAAGTAGGAAAATCATCTTTCCTTCCGGTAAGAATTTTATATGGATAACTCTGGTGCCCAACATCAAAAATAATCTTGTCATTATCAAAATCAAAAATCTTAAACAATGCCAAAGTAAGCTCAACAATTCCGAAATTTGACGCAACATGCCCACCGGTTTTTGAAATGTTCTCTAGCATAAAGTCACGCAACTCTTGAGCCAAAGCCTCTAATTCCATATTGTTAAACCTTTTTATATCGCTCGGTTTCTGTATACTATCCAACAATTTGTACATACTCTACCACCACTAAACTATATATATTCTTCACTAAATTTATTTTACATTATGCTAGTTGTAAAATCTTTGAAATAATATTTATCATTCCATTAACAATATTATTCCTTGTGCCAATCAAAAATCCATCAAATGCTCCCAAACACACAAATAACATCAAAACAATCATTCCAAACTGTTCATATCTCATATATGAAAAATATGACTTCGCGGGCAGAATTGCAAGTAAAACCTTTGAACCGTCAAGTGGCGGAACAGGAATGAGATTAAAAACCCCAAGTCCTATGTCTATCAGTGCAATACAATTTAAAAGATTGATAACATAAATACTTAAACTATTTATCGATACCCCAACTTTTTCTAATATCCCAATAATAAACAAAGAAATAAAAGCAACTACAAAATTCATAACAGGTCCTGCAAGTGCCACTTTTACCATATCACTCTTTGGATTCTCATAATACCTCGAATCAACCATAACAGGTTTTGCCCAACCAAATCCAAAGAAAAACAATAAGAGCGTTCCGACTAAATCAAGATGCTGAAAAGGATTAATAGATAACCTTCCCTGAGATTTAGGAGTAGGATCACCTAGCATATATGAAGCCCACCCATGTGCAAACTCATGTAATGACAATGCTATAAGTACCGCCGGTACTACATAAATTATCTTTTCTATTATAAATGACATTAACATCACTCCTTACTTTCTTTTTCTGTTTATTAAGTAAAAAACACCGTTTTTGTCCGTATATCCGGTTTGCTCGGTATAAAGGGTGTCATTTTTCATAACCTTTGATGTTGCTTTCTTATCGTCATAATATCCTAGCATAACACTATCTCCAGATATCGAAATTTCCCCCGGCACTTTGCCGTTAGAATTAAGTATGCACGTCTTAACACCCGGAAGCGGCTTTCCCAACATATTATCCCAAAAGAAATCTTTTTTATCATTAACAAAAACCACAGATGAAGCTTCTATCATCTCGTAACATTCAACAGTATTTAGTCCAAAAATTGAAAAATCTCTTAAAATTCTGTTTTTAAAATCCTTCCCAGATATAACTATCAACTTTAAGTTTTTACCAAAGTTCTTTAATATATCCTTAAAAATCCTACGCCTCAAATCGATATTAAGCTTTGTTAAAATCAAACTTATTACCATCAAAACCTTTGTCTTACGAATATTCGGCATATTCCCTAGGTCTGACCATATTCCTTTATAAATATCATAAAATAACTCTTTTGAAGCAAAAATTATTGAAGGATTACTGTCAATAAGCAATTCGCTTACAGGCTTTCCGCTTTCAGCAAAATTCACAGTAGCTCCTTTTGAAATTAAAGCCAAAAAATTATCTATACAAACGAATGCACGACTAAGTGGCTGCAATACAACGGTTTTGTCGTCAGACACAATCGGTAAAAAAGACAC
Organism: uncultured Eubacteriales bacterium; assembly: GCA_964640345.1. Classification (GTDB taxonomy): domain Bacteria; phylum Bacillota; class Clostridia; order TANB77; family RGIG9151; genus RGIG9151. The sequence goes on along the minus strand of CAZXFU010000005.1, from coordinate 18,782 downwards.
AAATCCGGTAATAGCCGAAATAAAATTTTTATGTGAAAGCAAAACAGGTTTATCTTTAACAATAGTATCCCCAAAGAAAATACCTGCTCCGCTTTCACTGTCAATCTCATACTTTACAAACTCAGAATTTCCATTTTGAATGTCTTTATTTCCTATCTCTATCATTCTAAGCAAAGAAAGACTATCAACGTCTTCAATAATAGTATCCATATCAATAACACACTCTAAAGTAGGGCACTTACGTTTTATACTCTTAACTAAGTACCTATACCTCTCAGAAAATACTATAAACTTAGCCTTAACACAATTTATCTTTGATACAATCTCACTGTCGCTCAAATCAGTAGAAAGAGGCACTGCAATTCCGTTTCCGCAAACTGTTGCCATAAAACTTAAACACCATTCATATCTATTCTCACTTAATAACACAACTCTCTCGTGAACCACGCCTCTCTTCATGAGCTCGTTTCCGAGGCCAAATACATCTTCTTTAAACTTCTTATAATTAACACCTACATATACATCTTTAGCCTTTTTTACAAAAGCCTCTTTGTCATTGTAAAGTGCCACTGTTTGCTCCAACATGTCTTTTAAATTTTTCATATCTCTTGCAACATATCTTGGCTTAGACATTATTGGTTCCATAAAAATTACCAATCCTTTCCTCTACTTATACATCATTATTCTACCACAAGTCAAAGAATAAATCTATTGTTTTTGTAAAATAGTGATATGCTTAAGTAAGATGGCTAAACATATTCATATTTCTTTGCATTCTTTATATAGCAAACAATACTAACCATTAAAGACACTACTTCAGCGACAACCACTGAAAGCCATATGCCGTTTATCCCCAGTATTCTCGGTAACACTAAGATTGATAACGCCTGAAAAACCAAAGTACGTAAAAATGATATAAGTGCAGATACAAAGCCATCATTTAACGCCGTAAAGAACGAAGATGCAAATATATTAAACCAGCTTAGCACATAAGAAATTGAATATAACCTTAAAGCATTAACCGTAAGGTTAAGTAACTCCTTATCATATCCTACAAATATACTAGCCATAGGCTCTGCTAAAATTTCTGCCAGAGTCGTCATAACAATTGCCACCATTCCAAGTAACTTTAAACTCTTTTTAAACAGCCCCTTTAGTTCTGCTTTATTACACGCACCATAATGGTAACTGATAACAGGTGCACTTCCAATAGAATATCCAACATACGTTCCAACGAACAAAAAGCCAACATACATTATTACACCATAAGCCGAAACGCCATTTGCTCCGACAAACTCCATAAGTTGCTTATTAAAAAGTATACTTATAAACGAAAGTGAAAGATTTGTAACCATTTCAGATGAACCATTGACACAAGTTTTTACTATTGGAGAAAGCTCAAAGCTTGTCTTG
>CAZXFU010000005.1:0-17359 GCA_964640345.1 uncultured Eubacteriales bacterium | reverse complement strand
CAAACTGACTTGCAACAGTGGCAATTGCAGCACCTGCTACTCCCCATTTAAACAAATAAATAAACGCAAAATCCAAAACCATGTTAGTTAATCCGGCTATTACTGATATTAAAAGCCCAAAATTAGGTCTTTCAGCCGCAACCATAAATGATTGAAAGCTGTTTTGCAAAGTAAATGCAACCATTCCCACTAAAAGTATTCTTCCATAAATTAAGCAATCGCTCATCATAGCATCTGTAGCACCAAGCAACCTTGCAATCGGTTCAATCACAAGCAGTCCAGCCACTGTACAAACAATTCCCAAAATTACTTCTAAATAAACTAGCATCGAGAAATATCTATTTGCCTTTTCATTATCTCCCTCTCCAAACGTTTTTGAAATAATTGCACTCCCGCCCGTTCCAAACATAAAACCAATTGTACCCAAAATCATAATCGCTGGCATAATTAAGTTAATTGAAGCAAACGCGTCGCTTCCCACAACATTTGAAACAAATAATCCATCAACCACACCATAAATAGATGTAAATATCATCATAATTATGGTAGGTAACGTAAATTTGATCAATTTTTTATATGTAAAATGTTCTGACAAATTAATTTCCATTTTTCTTTCCCCCAAACCAATTATTAGCATACTCTGCAAAAGAAGATATTATTTTTCTTTATCTCTACATCAGATGTATTTATACATAAATTGTAGTTACTTTTATTCTCCCACTCGTATTGCCTACTATCTTTTTATTTCTCAAAAAAAGAGCTCAATCATTTTTTAAATAACCGAGCTCACTCGACATCTTATCGACCCATGCTTTTTTAAGCGGTACTACGGCACCGAGTCCTCCGATGAACTATTTTATTAAAATAAACATACCAATATTTTTTACAATTTATTGTATCATAAATAAAAAATAAAAGGAAGGGTATATATTAATTTCCCCACACTTTAGTATCAAATTAATACAAAAAACGTATCCTAAGCTTAGGACAAATTAAAAATCCTATTATGCATGGCATTCAACGCAGTATCCACATATTCGACATCAACAATAACGGAAAACTTTATTTCCGAACTGCTTATAAGCTTAATCGGGATATTATTTTCATAAAGTGCCTCATATATACATTTTGCCATTTCAGGTTTATTTAGCATTCCGCTTCCAACTGCTGAAACTTTACCGCAATTGTCACAAATATTGATATCATATTTGTCTCCGATACACTCTCTTACGGTTTCGATACTATCTGATTTAACAGTAAAAGAAACCTCTTTTAATCCTATGCTTTGACCAATAACATCAAGTTGGATTTGTCTGTCTAAAAGCTTAGAAAAAATATCGTATTCATTTTCTACATTAAAAATAGTAACTATTGCCACTCCCCTATCTGCAGTAAAGCCGGTAACATTAGCACTTTCTAATCCATTTCTAACTATTTTAGTTCCCTCCCTGTCACAAAAACTTCCACCAGAAGTAAGATTAACCTCGTACTTCTTTGCAAGTTCAACAGCCCTGCTATTAAGCACTTTAGCACCTAAACTTGCCAACTCCAACATAGTATCATAACTTATTTCATCTAATCTCATAGCATTTTTTACAATCCTTGGATCTGCCGTATATATTCCGTCAACATCGCTATATATGTCACATCTTTCAGCTAAAAGTGCATGTGCTAAGGCAATCGCGGTCGTATCAGAGCCCCCTCTTCCTAAAGTATTTATATCATTTTCCTCATCTACGCCCTGAAAGCCTGCAACTACAACTACATTCCCCTTTTCCAATTCGTTAAAAATTCTAAAAGGGCGAATATCTTCTATTCTGGCGTTTGTATGGCTTCCAATAGTATAAATCCCTGCTTGTTCACCGGTAAGTGAAACCGCAGGCACACCAATTTTATTAAGTGTCATTGCAAGAAGTGCCATAGACTGTTGTTCTCCTGTAGCTAAAAGTACATCAAGCTCACGCTTAGAACATTCTTTTTCTATAGAATGTGCCTTGTCAATAAGTACATCTGTGGTTTTCCCTTGTGCGGAAACAACAACGACAACGCTAGCTCCTTCCCGGACAGTCCTTTTTATTTTTTCTGCTACCATATATAGTTTTTTATTATCTGCTACAGAACTTCCTCCATATTTTTGTACAATAATCATTATTTTCACCCTTCAACCTACTTAATTTAGAGTAAAGATAAAAGCTATTACTAAAACGGGCAACCCGACAACATTTTAGCAATAGCTTTTTAGTCAATGCCCTTGTAAACAAAAATCCTTACCCTGCATTAACATAATATTATTATCGTACATCTTTTGTTACTTTCTGTTAGATAATCTTAAATCTCTACCGAAAAATCTGCATATCTCAAAATTTCCCAAAATTCTGGAAACAATCCTTTGATCATAATAATTAACCAACTCTTTTAAATCTTTATTTGTGGAAATAACTGTTTTCGTATGCTTTTTAGCAGAATTTAACAACCTTGTATTTAGTATGTTAAATAGCTCTGAGCGTCTTGCTTCAGTCATGTTCTCAGTTCCAAGGTCATCAATAATTAAAAGATCAACATTAAACAGTTCCTCATATTGCGAAGCATCAAAATTTTCACTATCTCCTTTACGATAGTCCATAACTAAGTCCATAAGCCGACCGGATGTTTGATACAAAACTGTTTTCCCTTTGTCTAACATAGCTTTTGCAATACAATTGCTTAAAAAAGTCTTTCCGAGTCCTGTTCCGCCTGTAAATAAAAGATTTTTAGTATCTACATCATCAAAACCCTCTACAAACTTAGTGGCAATATCCTTTATAAGGAGAATATTTTCTCGCGGAGATTTTTGACTGTTATACGCCTTTTCATCAACCATATCAGAAAAAATACTTTCATCAAACGCATCAAAATTTTCTTTATCTATATTATATATCTGAGATTGATTATACGTATAATCAATAAGCTTCTGCCTAAAACAAGAGCAATTTTTCGCTCCGGTCACACTGCCTACAATACCTGTATCTTCACATATTTTGCATCTAAAATTCGGTACTAAATACTCTTCGTCAATCTCCATGCTACTAAGTAATTTACCTTTTTCATTTTTTAGCTCATCAATTTGCGAATTAAGGTCTCTTACTGCATTTTCACGTTTAGTGTCATCATCAATAAAAATAATAGATTTACTAATCTCCATCCCGATTTTCTTTATCTTCTCATCAATTTCTAAAACTCTGGGCTCTTTTTCATAAATCTCCTTTTTCTTCTTTTCCACTTCAGCCAAAGCCGAATTCCTATCCTTTTCATACTCCTGCTGAATACGCCTGTAAACACTCTGCATATAACCACCTCACTATTAATTTGCATAAAAACGATCCAAATCATTAAATTCTTTCTGCTCAGGATTAACATAAGCATTACTTACCACATTTTTATTATTCTTTATAAACTCGTTCTTAGTCTTAGTTTGCTCTAAAAATTCTGAAACTTGTTCTTTTGACTTAAGACCTTTTTCTGCCCATGAGCAAATAATCTTGTTTATATACTCAAAACTTGGGTTGGTCTTAGAAGTAGTTTTCTTTAGTGCAATTTCAATAACATCAATATCATAACCAAATTCCATACACCATTTATCTACATACGCTTCCTCATACTCAGTAAGCTTTCTTGTAATCCCAAGCTTCTTACTAACGGTTTTTTTGAGTTTATTAGACTTTTCATATTTTTGATAATAAGCATCTAAATCACCGGTATTGTGAATCTTATTAAGTGCCCATGCCTCCGCTACCGCAAACAAATAATTCTTGTGCAAAGCTCTTTTATCATAGCAATAATTAAACAACGAAAAAACAACCTCTTCTTCAAAATTATACTTATCAAAAATAGTTGCAATGTCATTATACCATGCAGGACTCATAATTCCTTGAAAAAAAGTATTATTTATCGCATTTATAACAGAAGAGCGCTTTCTATTTCTATTAAGCTTATCTACAGCATCTTCCGGAGAAGTAGAAAGCTTTGGCGTATATAACCTATTTATCTCTTTTTCCTTCAAATCACATAATATAATGCCACGCTCTGTTGCAACAGACAAGCCGGATTTGTTAAAATACTCAACTGCCGCTTTAACTCTTTCTAGTTGCAAACCTGTCTTTTTAGATAAATCAAGTAGCGTAATATCTTTATTATGCTTAGATAAGAAAAGGCAATACAAATAAACCTTAACAAAATCGCCTTCAGCCGCCATCAAATAATCATTAATAAATATATCTGAAACTGCCGTATCTCCCAAAAGCAGTGATGCGTTTCTCTCTATCTTCATATTAATTCTCCGTTCCTATAAATCTTTCATGCTAAGCCCTACTTTTCCTTTATCCATATCAATTTTTATAACTCTGACATCAACTATATCTCCAACAGACACAACATCCATAGGATTTTTAACATAATTATTGCTCATCTCTGAAATATGTACCAAACCGTCATTTTTTATACCAATATCCACAAACGCTCCAAAATCAATAACATTTCTTACAGTTCCCTTTAATACCATACCTTCTTTTAAATCTTCAAGTTTTAGAACATCACTTCTTAAAATAGGTTTCGGCATGTCTTCTCTAGGATCACGTCCAGGTTTTTGAAGTTCATTTAATATATCCGTAACAGTAGGTACCCCGACATTTAACTCACTAGCTAATTCACTAATGTTAATAGCTTTTATTTTTCTAATCATCTCATTCTTATCAACATTTTCAAAATTCTTAACATCATAACCCATCTTCTCTAAAATCTTCTTTGCAATATCATAAGATTCAGGATGAACAGAAGTATTATCTAAAGGATTATCCCCGCCGGGTATCCTTAAAAATCCGGAACATTGTGTAAATGCCGCAGGTCCTAACTTACTTACGTTAAGTAATTCCTTTCTGTTTTTAAACTTACCTTTTTCCTCTCTGTACTTAACAATATTAGAAGCAACGGTCTTGCTTAAACCTGAAACATAATTAAGTAATGACGGAGTTGCGGTATTTAAATTAACGCCAACCTTATTAACCGCATCTTCAACAACACCCGTTAACGCCTCATCAAGCTTTTTCTGATTAACATCATGTTGGTACTGACCTACACCAATGCTTTTAGGATCAATCTTAACAAGCTCGGCAAGCGGATCTTGGAGACGCCTTGCAATAGAAATAGCACCGCGAAGCGAAACGTTTATATCCGGATATTCTTCTGTCGCAAGCTTTGATGCAGAATATACAGAAGCTCCTGCTTCACTAACAATAGTATAATAAGTGCTTTCCGGTATTTCTTTTATCATATCCGCAACAAACTGCTCAGACTCCCTTGAAGCAGTTCCGTTTCCTATCGCAATCATATTAACATTATACTTTTTAATTAATGCTTTTAACTCCCTCTTTGCTCCGTCAACATCATTTTGAGGCATAGTAGGATAAACTGTAGTAGTAGCAAGTAGCTTACCGGTCTCATCGATAATCGCAATCTTACAACCTGTCCTATATGCAGGATCAAACCCCATAACAGTCATATTTTTAAGCGGTGCTTGCAAAAGTAAATTTTTGATGTTAACACCAAAGACCTTAATAGCCTTCTCATCCGCAACTTCTGTAATATCATTTCTAAGCTCATTCTCAATAGAAGGTGCAATTAACCTCTTATACGCATCTAAAACACATAACTTTAAATCATCTTTAAAAATGCTATCTCCTTTTATAACATCTTTTTCAAGATAAGCTAATATGCCGTCAGTATCAATCTCAAGCTTTGCCTTTAACGCACCTTCCTTTTCTCCGCGATTTATAGCCAAAACCCTATGACTAGGTATCTTTGAAATAGGCTCAGCAAAATCATAATACATATCATATACTGTCTTCTCATCCGGATTCGTACCCTTAGAAGTAAAAATGCCGTTTTCAAAAGTTATCTTTCTTATTTCTTTACGATAATCCGCATTATCTGAAATTTCTTCAGCAATAATATCTAATGCACCGGAAATTGCATCTTCTGCACTCTTTACACCTTTTTCATCGTTTATAAACTCACTTGCAACTAAACTTCTATCTCCCGACATCATTTCCTGCTTCTTTATAATAACAGCAAGAGGCTCTAAACCTTTTTCCTTAGCAATGGTAGCTCTTGTCCTCTTTTTCTGCTTATATGGTCTATACAAATCCTCAAGCTCAGTCATAGTCTCAGCTTTTTCAATCTGCTTTTGTAAATCTTCTGTCATCTTTCCCTGTTCGTCAATTAAACGCATAATCTCTTCTTTGCGTTCTTCACGCTTCCTAAGATACAGTAATCTTTCATAAAAATCTCTTAAAACCTCGTCACTAAGTTCTCCTGTCATTTCCTTTCTATAACGTGCAATAAAAGGAATAGTATTTCCGCCATCAATTAACTCTACAGTATTTTTTACTTGAAAATCCTTTAAATTAAACTCATTTTTTAATTGTTCTTGTATAAAATCCATATTATTCTCCCTTCATTTCGCACAATTTATTATAAACATGACTCAACATCTCGTATCTCTTTCTAATAATTCTCATGTAAAAATTCTTCCTAATTTCAGACATGCCTTCTATATTTTTTATGAAATTATCAATATCATCAATTTTAATATCCTTATAAATTCTAATCAAAGCACTATTGCACTCACTATTTTTCATACTATTTATGTATGTAATATAATTAATTTTTTTATTATTTTCTTTCAAACATGAATAACAATTTACAGCAAAATTCTTAAATTCTGTCTCACTTATATTAAGCAGCTCTTCATCATCAATCATAGGATTTAGACAAGAACCACAATCATATATAGGTGCAAATCTAGTTTCGCCAGTTTGTTTATTAAGCAAAAAGCCCCAATTACCGTTATGCCTATCCGTGTTTCCTATAAGTGCATCAACAATAAACATATCCCAAAATTTCTGAACTGTTGACGGAAAATCTATTAAATTAGCACACTCTTTTAGCACTTCCATAATATCACTTACTTCAGTCTCAATTTTTTTATCTGGGTTTGCACTTAAAACTAAACTTTCAAATTCATATAATACATTATCAGCATCAGTAAAATCCTCACATGCACAAACAATTTTCTTTTTCCCATTGTATTCATATTGACCTAAAATTGTATTTTGCGTCTCAAATCCCAAAATTCTAAACACATTACTACCGACATACTCAGAAAAGGCATTATTTATATATGATATATTCTTATTTTTCTCTCTTATCGGATCTGGGAATTTAACTAGATATTTTTTACCCTCATATCTTAAGGTTTTTTTCTTCTCAGAGCCTTTATAATTATTAAGTTCTTCCGTTGTATTCGTAAAATCTATCATACTCTGAATGCTCCTTTCTAACATCATTCACAATATCACTTTTATATATTGTTTGCAAATAATTTATATCTTCGGCACATCCTTAAACATTCTTGGCGGATTAATATACGGCTTTTTTTCAATTGCTCTCTTAGTCTTATTTCGTATATACGCCTCTAATTTATCCATAAAAACTTTTGCTTCTATCTCTTTATTTGCCACCATTGTAAGCCCTTTTTCCCAACTTGCCGTAAGTTCAGGGTTTAGCATATCCGGCATAGCATCTTTTACAGTCTCATATATTAACTCGCCTTTAAAACTTGGCGTTATTACCTGAGTTTTAGAATTACAAATAATATATGAATTTCTTTCAAGCTTCTTTATAATTTCAGCCCTGGTTGCACTCGTTCCGATTCCCGCACCCTTAATATGTGACCTTAATTCCTCGTCTTCAATAAGCTTTCCGGCATTTTCCATTGCCAAAATCATTGTACCGGTTGTATAACGGCTCGGTGGACTTGTTTCTCCTTCTTTTACCTCAATATTATTTATCTTTAATTGTTGACCTTTCTTTAAGCCACTTAACGCACTCTCATCACTATCTGCATCTTTACCGCTTTTTAGCACTTCTAAATACCCAATATCCTTACAAGTTTTTGCACTGGCAAAAAAATACTCTTCACCGATTTTTACAGTAAGCGAAATTCTGTTAAAAACAGCAGGCGGATAAAAAACCGCTAAAAATCTAAGGGAAATCACATTATATATTGCCTTTTCAAGTTCTTTTAACGAATTATAATTTTCATATCCCTGACCGGTCGGAATAATCGCATAGTGATCTGTAATTTTAGAATCATCAACATACTTTGACTTTACCAAATCAATATTATACTTTCTCTCAGCAATATTCATTGCAAATTTCTTTACATTCTCGTCTAAGCACCTTGTTGCAATCCCGTTTAAATTCTTCTTTATCTCCTTAGCAATAGCCGTAGAAAGAACCCTTGCATCAGTTCTTGGATATGTAACAAGCTTCTTTTCATATAACGTCTGAACAACAGCCAAAGTCTCATCAGGTGCAATCTTAAAACGCTTTGAGCATTCGTTTTGAAGCTCTGCCAAATTAAAAAGTAAAGGTGCATTTTCCTTTTGCTGTTTTTTCTTTATCTCTTCAACAACTGCTGTTTCATTCTCACTTAAAACATTTGCAAGGTTTTGAGCATCTTCCTTTTTCTTAAAACCTGTTTCATTATATAAAAGCGGAGAATTGTAAAACTTGGTATTCTCTATAGCTTTCCATTCCCCCGAACAATTTCCCTCTAAATTGCAGACTAACCTATAAAAGTTTGTCTTAACAAAATTTCTAATCTCTCGTTCACGATCTACAACCATTCCCAAAACACATGTCATAACACGACCAATAGCGATAACAACACGTTCTTCCTTACTAAAGACACTGACGGAACGTGAATAAAGTAAACTAAGAAGCCTTGAGAAATTTATACCTATCAAATAGTCCTCTTTAGCTCTTAAATACGCAGCATCCGCCAAAGCATCATACTCATTTAAATTCTTTGCCTCACGAATTCCTCTTAATATCTCTTCTTCAGTCTGTGAATCTATCCAAACTCTTTTCTTATTCTTACCTTCAACGTGAGCCATAGAATCTACTAACCTATAAATATATTCTCCCTCACGCCCGGAGTCGGTACACACATATATCGTTTCAACATCATCTCTTGTAAGTAATCCTTTTACTATATTAAACTGCTTTTCAACAGAGGATATAACCTCGTACTTATAATTCTCCGGCAAAAAAGGTAAAGTGCTAAGTGACCACTTTTTTAAATTCTCGTCATACACTTCCGGATAGCTCATAGTAACAAGATGACCAACACACCATGTAATAACATAATTTTCATTCTCAATATACCCATCACGCGAAGAAGAGTTTACCTTTAAAATCTTGGCAAACTCTTTCGCAACACTTGGTTTTTCAGCTATAAACAAACTTTTTCCCATATCTCTAATTTTTTTCTCCGTCTAAAATTCTACTTTCTCTGTATTCCTGCTCAGAAATGCTGTCACTCCAATAGCCGTCATTAAGCGAAGTACGACGATATGATAAATACTTTGAAAAATCATATTTTGCTCCTTCATGCATCTTTTTGTGACGAGCATTTAAGAAATCAACTTTTGCTTTTCCTCTTTTCCTATTTCCTTTTGCATCACGTGTATTATAAAATAAAGCTTTAAAAGCTAACTGGTTAAGTACATGAGGCTTTATATTATCCGTATAATCCATAACGCCATTCATACTATCAGCTTTGATACCAGTCGAATCACTCTTTACCTGGCTAAGTGGAGCAGTTTCCAGCTTATAACTTAAGTTCATAACTTCACGTCTTCCGAAAACTCCGGACCAGTAATCACTATCTTCAACATTCGTATTACCGAAAACCAAATGAGTTCTCGAGTTGGAAACAACAACTTGTTTATAATATTTCATAGATTCGGTTCTTGCAAGTTGTGACAAGTTCTGAATTGCAACGATCATGCCGCAACGATACTTTCTAAACAATGTAAAGCATGTTTCTGTTTCACTGTTTACAAAATCCGGGAATTCATCTATATATAAGAAATGTGGTATTCTCGTCTTTTCATTACCCGGTCTTCTTAAAACAGCATCTTGCATAGACAATATAAAGAACATTCCAAGAGGCTTTGAAAGTAATGCACCAAGTTCACCACGTCTTGTGCAAACCGAAACACATTGCCCTTCAGATAAAACCTTATCGAAGTCCAAATTTCTATCCCTAGAACATAAAATCTCTTTAACCTTTTCATGCCTCATTAAGTTGTCTAATTGAGTTGCAGCACCATATAAGAATTTCTCTGTTTCTTTTCTTCCGCTACCGAAAGTTCCCGGAATCGGACGACCATTTAAATCGTACGGCGGATTATAGAAATTCTTTTCAAAATATTTAATTAAAATTCTATACTCTTCTGCAAGCTCCGGAATTTTCTTCATTTCCTCACACATTTTTTCTACGATGTTGTAGTCATACATCATCTTTAACATATCCTCAAGCGTAGGCAATTCACCGTCATGAAGCCTTGGATACATTACTTTTAATAGCAGTGCCAAATTCTCTAATGCCTGCTGTGTAACCTGCCCAAAAAACACGTTATTCCCGCCTGGATTTTCACTTTCATACATTCCTTGCAAAACAGTTGCAATAATGCTCGCTGCTTTATCCGGATCTTCATTTTGGAAAGGATTCATACCATAAGTATCCGGTGCCTCAGGGTCAATCTTCTTTACCTCAATTCCGTAATTTTTAGCGACTTCCTGAAAATCACCGCAAAACTTTCCGTCAGGCTCAACTACCGTAACGCCAAGGTTTTTATAAATTCTTGTGTCGTCCATTGTTCCGACATATCTAGTCATATTTTTAAATACACCCAAAAACTCCTTTTCCATATTTTGACGAGGTTTGATATATTCCATCGAAAAATGCTCATTAAGTTCTTCACTTGAAAATGGTGCATCAATATAAGCATATCCTTTATCTAACGCTTCAATTGCTAACTTCTTTAACTCTTCCTGAAAGAAAAATTTCTTTTCTAAATCGCTAGCACACATCGGTAATAATAACATAGACGTTTTACCTGTACCGGTCGCACCTTGAATTAACGTTGCTTCCATTCGTCTATTTTCAGGTATTGTTATCCACTCGCCGGTACCAGAATCACGACAAACAGTAACTTCACAAGTATATTTACCTGTTGGCATAGCGTTTGGCGTAAAATCTAAAATTTTCAAATTTATAATCTGATCTTCCGAATCCGGTCCATATACTGCTATAGAAATCATTCCACTTGTTAAACACATAGCCTGCACAGGTAAATAAATCGTAGCAGCACGAATCGCTGCAATCATCTTATCCGGTGCAAGTGACCAAGCCTCTTTAATTCTTTCTTCTCCTGCAAATGAAATAATATAACAAACCAAAGAATTCGACCATTCTGCTAACATAAATGATCCGATTATAGAAACCAACATCATCGTAACAGAAAACATCTTTATTTTCCTAGTACGATTTTTTGCATAGCTTGACGAACAGAAAAACGCATATCCTGCTAACGGTAGTAAAATAGCCATTGTATATTCAAAAGAATTCCACATTTCAAACTGCTTTACAGGCGACTTTGTTACTAAAGAAAATAATGATGCTAAAACATTTGAATGCCCCATAGATGAAGAAATTTGGCTGTAATCAGAGAAGAAAATCATTATCAAAAATGATAAAAGTCTATTTAATATTACTAATGTAGTCATGCCATAAAAAAGTTTGCACATTAAATCTTCATTTCTCATTAACTTTCTTGTTTTATTAATAATTTCCGACATTTCTTCACCGCCAATTATATATTTTTCTCTATTTCTATCTTTACGTCATCAACAACTTCCGGTTCATCAATAATAATATTAGCAATTTCCGGATTTGCCTGTGTAAGCTTAAATAATTCTTTTCTTTCTTCTTCTATTTGCTTTGCAATTTCTATAGAATTTGTACCGTCTAAAACTTCGTTTGTTTCGATATCGCCTGAAGCGACTTCTTTTACTATAGGTGTTTCTCTTAATGTAGTATCTTCCGGATTGTAATTTACAAACATTCTAAAGTCATATTCTTTTTGCTCATACTTCTTTAAAAATCTTTTATCTATAAAATCAGTTGTACCTTTACCAAAAGCAACGCTTCCTTTAGCATCTCTTGTCTTATAATATACTGTTCTAAACGGCATCTCGGCTAAATGGAAAGGTTTTATATTTTCTGTAAACGATACTTTCATGCTTATACCTTCAGCATTCTCGGATTCATTCTTAACATTAAATAAAGGTGGTCTACTCCATCCGCTTCCGATATCCCAATACTCATGTCTGCCAAAAGCTTTACTCCAATATTCACTGTCTTCTTTATTGGTATCGCCAAAAACAGCAACAGTTTTACTGTTCGACGTAACAACCTGCTTATAAAACTTCATTGACTTATTTCTTTCAAGCTGAGATAAGTTCTGAATTGCAATAGTCATTCCGCAACGATATTTTCTAAACAAAGTAAAACAAGTCTCTGTTTCTTTATTTACAAAATCAGGGAACTCATCTATATATAAGAAATGAGGTATTCTGGTATTTTCATCTCCCGGTCTTCTTAAGACTGCATCTTGCATTGTAAGAATATAAAACATACCAAACGGCTTAGCAAGAAGTCCGCCAATCTCTCCACGTCTTGTACAAACAGAAACACAACCGCCTTCTGCCAATACCTTATCTAGGTCGATATTGTTATCCCTACTGCATAAGATTCGCTTTACCATCTTATTCCTTATTAGGTTATCAAGTTGAGTCGTGGCCCCATATAAGAACGTTTCTGTTTCTTTTCTGTTACTTCCGATAGAACCAAGTACAGGTCTACCGTTAATATCAAGCGGCGGATTATAGAAATTCTTTTCAAAGTATTTTATTAAAATTGCATGCTTCTCACATAAAACAGGATCACGTTTTAACTCCTCACACATATCCTCAACAAGATTATAATTATATAAACATTCAAGCATATCTTCAAGTGTGGGAATCTGGTTATCATGTAGCTTCGGATACATAACTTTTAATAAAATTGCAAGATTTTCTAATGCCTGTTGAGTAACCTGGCCAAAGAAAAGGTTACTAGAATCAGGATTTTCACTTTCATACATTCCTTTTAAAACCGTTGAAATAATACTTGCAACTTTTGCCGGGCTTTTATTTATAAACGGATTTATGCCAAAAGAATTCGGATCAAGTGGGTCGATTTTGTAAACCATTATCCCTAAGTTGTCCGCAATTAATCTAAAATCGTCAATAAAATTACCGTCAGGCTCCAAAACCGTAATACCTAAATCCCTAAAAACCAATTCTTTGTTTTCTTTATCCTCGCACTTTATCATCGGTTTTAAAATTTCCATAAAATCCTTTTCTCTACCGTAAATAGGGCGTAAGAAATTCAGAGTAAAACACTTGTTTAACGTTTCGTTATCATAAGGTGCATTTATATATGCACAGCCACTTGTCAAAGCTTTATAAGCTAATTCCTTTGCTTTTTCTCTAAAAAAATATTTCTTCTCTAAATCACTTGCACACATAGGCAATAATAACGTTGAAGTTTTACCTGTACCTGTCGCACCCTGTATTAAAACAGTTTCCATACGCCTTGGTTCAGAAATAATTACAGGTGCACCGGTTTTTAAATCATCGCAAAGTCTAACGTCGGCAGCCCATTCTCCAACACCGTTCGTACCGGGTTTAGAAGGCATAAGTGAAAGAGATTTTAATTTATTTATAGGATTACTATCATCAAACAATGAAGCAACAGACGTCGGAGTAAGTGCAATTGCACAAACAGGAATATATAAACTTGCATATCCTAACGCTTCCTTAAAAATATCCGGTGCTTCGGTAAGACCTATTCTCAATATTTCACCATTTTTATAATAACTTGCTAAAAATATTATAAATTCGTTTGACCACTGTGCAAGCATCACAAAGGCAATCGCCGCAATAAATCCGTATGTAATAAAATAACCCTTAGCCTTATTTTCTGTATTGGCTACATACTCAGAAGAGCAAAAATATGCAAAACCGGCTAATGGTAATAATATAGCAAGAGTATACTCCTCTGCCGTCCAAAACAACGAACGATACAACTCTTTCGAAGTAAGCTCTATACATTTCCCGGATAACGCTATTATCAATGATATTATCCTATTTAAAACAACAAGTATTGACATCCCGTAAAAAAGTTTTGTTAAGAAACTAGGCTTGTTGTATTTTTTCTTTATTCCGCTCCACCAATTTTTTATATTCTTAAACAAGGTTATTCCACCTTTCATTAATTACAAATACCAACATATAAATTATCCTACATTTAGCAAATAAAGTCAACATTTTTATGAAATTATGTAACCTCTATGCCTTTTTCATATTTTTTTATCGGCAAATTTATTATTTTTTTTAATTAGCTCTAAGTAGTAATGTTTTTAACTTATGTATTGCTTTTATGTTGACTTTTTGCACGTTTTATATTAAAATTATTTTGTAAAAATAAAAAAAGGAGGAAGGAGACAATTGTCTCTTCCGGCTTAGAACGTGCAAATTTATTTTGCCTTCTATTCTGTGAGCACATAATTTGTCTCCAAATCAATCATGAAGAACATGATCGAAGCTAGGATTGCTATGATGTGTCGGGCGGCACAACTCATAGAGACCTTGAAGGCAAAGCCGGAGGTCCTGGGTATAATGGTCCACGGCGGCTTAAGTGACGAGCCGCGTCACGAGACCGATTGGTCTAGTGACTTGGATCTAACAGTAGTAACAACGCCAGGTTATATCCCCTGGCACAACTTTAAGCACTTCGAGTTGCTGGGAGACCGGTGGCTTGAAGTGGACCTCTACCGATTCGATATCAGTGATGAATCGGAATGGAGTTCTGCTTGCCGAGAGGGCTATGCCTACTCGACAAGCATCAAGTTCGAGCGAAAGCCCGGACAAATTCGGGATTGGCTGAGGTCTCATTGCGAGATGAGTCCGTCATATAGGCTCGTACGCATAAGAGACCTCGTCTCTAAGGCCAACAAGCTTTATGACGAAGCTTTGTTGGAAGGTCAGATTGATAGAAATATCAAACTGGCAAAAGTAGTGAAGCTTCTCACCGAAGGGGTATTCTACGTTAATTGGGAATACCCTCCGGATTTGAAGTGGAGAGTCTCTGGTAGTACCCGGCTTTCCTGGAAACCTGAAAACTTCACAACGTTGCTCGGGAAGTGCTACCAGACCAAGAATCCTGTGGTAAAGCTCGTAGCAATACGAGACCTGAGGGCTCAGGTAATGAAGAGGTTAGCAAAGGAGGGAATAATTATAGTAAGTTATCCCAAAACCTCTTCTGATAAAAACTCTTCTGATAACGTTGTAAAACTTGCTCGGCTTTTCACAAGAGTCGACAAGTACTCCGAACATTCCGTTCGGAAGTGCGTAATCCGAGGGCTACCTTGGAACGCACACGACATTGTCTCGGAAGGTCTGGACAATGTAATTGATATTATTTACTGCATAAACAATGCAGTAATTCCATCCACGAACAAGTTCGCGAAAATAAGCGAACTTGAGTGGCAGCCCAAGGGCTTTGCAAAGGCCCTCTACGAAGCATCGTCGGTTGCCAATTACGAAAACCCGGACGATGCATTGTCTAGAGCGAAAGCTCTAAGACAGTTGTTCCTGGAAGTCAGGAACAAAATTGAAGAGCAGGGAGTTTTCTCCACTCCCTCGCTTTACCAAAAAGATTTCATGAATGAAAATCTTTTTGGCAAGACTTCTCCTTATACGATAACGTATAAGGAGGGAGGATATCCAAACCGTTCACAGCACGAGGAAACTTTTGCTGAATGGTTTCTGGAGAAAGCAACTTCTTATCAGTTCGATCAGTTCGAACTGAACGTCCTCTTTGGAATCTGCAACCAGTATTTGGTAGGTTCTAAAGAGGAGTTCCGTGCATTAAGCACGGAGCTTATGTCCCAGACATACTATAATGTCTGGAAAAAGGCGGTAAAATGCCTTTAAAAACAGGGGAGCTATTTACAGCTCCCCTATTTTTGTAATAGAAAATTCTTTTTTATCTTAATTTATTATTATAAGTGGGATTTTCATTTCCTCCTCAGAATTTCCGCTATGGCATCCTTTCTTTAACTTATTTCTGTCAAAATCATCTTTCACATATAAAAATGCATATTCCTTATCAAAGAATGCACAAAAATCTCCAAACCTTCTCTTCGCTCTTTCACACATAGACTCAGGTCCAAGTATATGAGCCTTGTCAATTTCCTCCTGAGACAATAACTTTGCATATTTACCATATCTTTCATTAAACATTTTCACAAATTCTTCTTTTTTACCATCTCTTACATGAAAACATGTGCAACGTGAATCGCCAGAAGGTGGAGCTTTTAACAATTCCATCATCTTATCTTTACTATTTATAGTAAAGAAGTTCTCATTCCTTATTCTAACCTGCCCATGATCTGCGGTAATTATTGTATTTACCTTATCTTTATATCTCGTTGCATACTTTTTAACCAAAGTATCTATCGTACTTAATAATGCCTTCGCTTCTTCACTATCCGGTCCAAATTTATGACAAATAGTATCAAAATCATCTATATATAAATATATATATTCTTCTTCATCATCTTTGTTAATTAGTCTGGAGAGCGTCTGGAATGCACCTTTTAATGTTCTGTATCCGTGTCCGTTGGTATTACCTCTTGACCACATAGAATATTCCGATTTTACAATACCTGCATTAGCAATCATCGAAGCTCTGCATGGAATATGTTGCATACGTGTTTCACAATAAAATAAATCTGTCAATTTAATTTTTACTTTTTCATTCGCATCAAATCGGTTTATAAACGGTAAGGAAATTATTGATTCGTCTGTTTCTTCTATATAATTAAACCAGCCGTTAACCGCGTGTGTTGCCGGATATTTTCCTGTTGCAAGAGCTGTTAATACTACAGATGTTGTAGACGGGAAAACTGTTGTTGCAACTTCCTTCACTTTGCTATTTAAGAAGGAATCAGGCAAGAGATTATTTAATACCAAAGCCCCCATTCCGTCAATTAAAATAAATATCGTCTTTTTTCTTTTCTTTAGTTGTGCTACAATTTCTTTAGCCTCTTTAGTCAGGTCAACTTTTCCACCGACATTATAATAAACTGCATCTGCTATATCCAAAAAATTCATTCCACTTCTTCCCCTCTCTACAAATATGTTAAAAACAAATTTATTTTACCATATTTTATTTAATATTAAAATATCCTAAAAAATATATTTTTCCTCTTGACAAATCAATATAATTTTTGTATATTAATCAAGTAGTCCAATTGAGGGCCTTTAGCTCAGTTGGTTAGAGCTACCGGCTCATAACCGGTTG
>CAZXFU010000004.1:0-31919 GCA_964640345.1 uncultured Eubacteriales bacterium | reverse complement strand
TTTGGGACATTTTTTCATTTCAACACTTAAGACATTATCACATTTCAAAGATAAATGTGTAAATAAGTAAGAAATGATTCTTGACATTTTCTTTTTTTGTTGCTATACTTGTTAAGTGGTAAAAAACATAGGGGCATCGTACAATGGTAGTATAGGAGTCTCCAAAACTTTTGATGGGAGTTCGATTCTCTCTGCCCCTGCCAAATAGTGTACGATGAGAATGAATGCTCTTTGATAATTGCTGAGTTGGATTTTAGAAGGAGACGAGGCTTGTATATCTCGTTTTTTTTGTACTTTTTTATCTAGTATGAAATATGAATATTTTGGATGGTAACATAATAAAATTTCCAATGTATAATTATTTTCTTAGGGGGGAGTGTATGGGGAAGAAAAATGGAGTATTAAATTTTTTATATAAACTGTTTCAGGGAACGTTAATTGGGATAGGGGCGGTTTTGCCAGGGATATCCGGCGGAGTCCTTTGTGTTATATTTGGAATTTACAAGCCTATTATGGAACTTTTGGCTCATCCTTTTAAAAATTTCAAGACACATGTATTAAAACTTTTACCGGTAATTATCGGTGTAGGAATTGGATTTATGGGAATTGCAAATTTACTTGCGTTTTTTTTAGAAAAGTACCCGGCACCGTCCGTATGTCTTTTTATTGGACTAATTTCAGGAATGTTACCTTCTCTTTGGCGTGAAGCCGGTGAAAATGGAAGAAATAAATATTCATATGTTTCTTTGATTATTTCTATGATTGTTGTTTTTTCATTATTAATATGGCTTAAGGCATTATCAATAAGCATTTTGCCAAATTTTATGTGGTATTTGTTTTGTGGATTTTGCTTAGCATTAAGTGTAATTGCTCCAGGAATGAGCTTTTCTACTTTACTTATGCCCCTTAATTTGTACACGCCTTTTATTGACGGAATTGGAAAACTTAATTTTAATGTTTTGGTTCCGGGAGGAATTGGAGTGATTGTGACAGTTATATGTCTTGCAAATTTTGTTGATTCATTATTTGCACGTCATTATTCCGTTGCTTTTCACTCAATTATTGGCATAGTTGTTGCTGCAACAGCTATGATAGTGCCGATATCAAGCTTTTTGGAGTCGTGGGAGCAGTGTATTATGAATTTAATTTGTCTGCTTTTTGGTGTTGTTAGTGCATTGATATTAGATAAGTTTAACAGTAATGTAATAAAATCGGCAAAAACGCATTGATATTTGGGTGTGCAATAAATTTTGAGACGATTTTATGAATGACTTTTTAGAGAGTTTTGATAAAAAATGAAATAAAAGATTAGCAATATAAGAAATTGTAATTAAATATTAGTAAGTATGGCTTGCATTTTGCTGGGATATGTGATATATTAGTAAATGCTAGATATAGACGTTGCTGAAAGAGTGGGTTTTCCCACTCTTTCGTTTGTAATATAGATAAGTAACTTTTTTGGAGGTGTTTTATGGCTAAAATTGAGGAAGCGGTATGGAAGTGTATAGAAACTAAGGTAAACGAATTGGGTTGTAAAATTTATGATATTGAATATGTTAAAGAAGGAACAAGCTGGTATCTTAGAATATATATAGATAAGGATGAGGGAGTTTCTATTAACGATTGCGAGGATGTAAGTCGTGCAATAGATCCGTTAATCGATGAATTAAATCCGATAAAAACTCCATATTCTTTAGAAATATCTTCGCCGGGAGTTGAGCGAGTTTTAAGACGTGATGAACATTTTGAAAGATATTTAAATTCAGAGGTTGAAGTTTCGTTATTTAAACCGATAAATGGTGAGAGAAAAATAAAAGGCATTCTTACCGGATTTAATAGTGAAAAAGTGCAAATAGATAATAATGATATAGATAGAAAAGATATTTCGGTTGTGAAAACAGTTTATAATTTTTAAGGGGGAAAATGGAAAATGAATTCAGAATTTATTAATGCAATTGAAGATTTGGAAAAGGAGAAAGGAATAAGTGCAGATGTATTGTTTGAGGCGATTGAAGTTGCTTTGATTACTGCATTTAAGAAAAATTTTGATTCTAATGAAAATGTTAGAGTTTCTATGGAACGTGAAACAGGAGATATTCATGTTTACGCACAACGTACCGTAGTTGACGAAGTTGAAGAACCAGATCTACAGATTTCATTAAAGGATGCAAAGGAAATAAGCAAAAAATATGAAGTGGGAGATATTGTAGAAAACGAAGTTACACCTAAGAATTTTGGAAGAATTGCGGCTCAAACAGCAAAACAAGTTGTTGTTCAAAGAATAAGAGAAGCTGAACGTGAGGTTACTTTTAACCAATATATGGGAAAAGACGGAGATATTGTAAGTGGGCTTGTTACAACTCAAGATAAAAGAGGTTTAGTTGTAAGCATCGGAAAGACAGAAACATTAATTTTAACTCAGGAGTTAATACCGGGAGAAACATTTAAAGTTGGAGATAGATTAAAAGCATATATTACAAAAGTTGAAAAGAGCCTAAAGGGTCCACAAGTATTTATTTCAAGAACTCATCCCGGATTAGTTAAGAGATTGTTTGAATTAGAAGTACCTGAAATATATGAAGGAATTATCGAGATTGTTGCTGTTTCAAGAGAAGCAGGTTCAAGAACAAAAATGGCAGTTATGACAAAGATGGAAAATATTGATCCAGTTGGTTCTTGTGTAGGTCCCAAGGGTACAAGAGTTCAAAATATAATAAACGAGTTACATGGCGAGAAGATAGATATTATTGAATGGAGTCCTGTTTCTGCTCAATATATTGCAAGTGCATTAAATCCGGCAGAAGTTTTGGCTGTTGACGTTAATGAGGAAGAAAAGACAGCCAAGGTTGTTGTCCCAGATAATCAGCTGTCTTTGGCAATAGGAAAAGAAGGACAAAATGCTAGACTTGCTGCAAAGCTTACAGGTTTTAAGATTGATATTAAGAGTGAAACTCAAATAAAAAATGAAATTCTTGAAATATAGTTGGAGGGAAGTATAGTGAAAAAAATTCCAATAAGAACATGTATCGGTTGTAGTGAGGCTAAACCTAAAAAAGAGTTGATTCGCATAGTGAAAACGACTGATGGCGATGTCGTGATTGATTTGACAGGAAAGAAAAACGGCAGAGGTGCATACATATGTCCAAGCATTGGCTGTTTAGAAAAGGCAATTAAAGCAAAACGCTTATCTAGAGCATTTGAAATGCCGATAGAGAATGAGTTATATGAGTTATTAAAAAAGCAAATTGAAGAAGTAACTGTCGATGGCTAAAAAGGAGTTTGTATGGATAAAATATTGTCATTATTAGGTTTCTCAAAGAAAGCAGGCAAACTTGTTTCGGGAACTAATGCGGTTTTAAGAAGTATATTGAGTGGAGATGCATATATTGTTATAGTTACCGAAGATGCCGGGAATAGTGTAAGGGAGAAATTTAAGAGGCTATGTCTTGAAAATGGAATTAGATTCTATGTTTTTGGCACAGAAAAAGAGTTTGAACAGGCGACGGGTGAAAAAAATAAGGTGATATATTCTGTTGTTGAGGCAGGATTTTCAGATAGATTGGCACAATTAATTGATAGCTTGGAAAAATAATGGAGGTGCAGTAATTGGGAAAATTGAAAGTTTATGAGATGGCAAGAAAAGTCGGAATGAGCAATAAGGATTTTTTGATGAAACTTCAAGAATGGGGGATTGAAGTAAAAAGTCACCTTAACGTATTAGAAGATTCAGATATAAAAAAAATTCAAGGGAAATTAAATGATGGTAAACCGAAGGGCGGAAGTGATATTAAGCAAATGGAGAAAAAACAAGATAAGAAAAAAGAAGAACCAAGAATTATAAGAAGAGAAATTATTCAAGTGAGAGACGATTTAGTTGAAGAAAAGAAAGAAACTAGCTCTGGGTTTGATTATGATTTAAAACCTAAAAAGACGGCTAATCCAGAACAATTTAGAAGAAGCGAGGCTCAAATCGAAAAGAAAAATGCTCCAATTCCAAGTATAATGGATTTATTTAAACCAAAGTCTGCTCAAAAGAAAGAAGAACCTAAAAAAGAAGAAAATAAGGTTGAAGAGAAAATTGTAGAAGAGAAAAAAGTTGAAGAAAAGCCTGCTCAAAAAGAAATACTTCCTACACCTGTTGAAGAGAAAAAGCAAGAAGATTTGCCTAAGCCGGAAGAAGTTAAGGAGATTAAGAATGCTGAAAAAATTGAAAAGGTTGGAGAGTCTATAAAGCCTCAAAAAACTGCCGAGAAGCCTTTAAATCATCCACAAGAACAGAGGAGTAATAATCAACAGTTTAACAGAAATAATCAAAGAACTCAGGGGAACTATCAACAGAATAATAACAACAACCGCCAAAATGGGAACAGACCTCAAGGTAATTGGCAAAATAAAAATAATAATTCCGGTAATAATAGATATCAGGGTAACAATAAACCTCAATTTAATAGAAATAATAAAACTCAAGGCGTTGAGAGCCAGATGAAGCAGGCATTTAAAGACACCCCTGCTGTGGAAAATGTTACTAAAGAACCGGGAAGACAATTTAAACAAAAACCTCAAAATAACAATAATGAGAATCAAGAAAGACGTCCTGCAAGGGCTCCTAAGAGTAATGCTCATATCGGGGATTTTAACAGAGAGCATTTAAAAGAATTAAGAGCCGGTCATTCTGTAAATGAATTGTTAAATGATGATGACTCTGTTTTGATGAATTACTACGATTTAGATAGAAGAAATAAAAACGGAAATAGGAAGAAAAAAGAAGAGCCAAGACATTTTGAACAGCCAAAACAATTACCGTTTAGCATTACTGTAGGCGATACAATTACAGTAAAAGAGTTAGCTGAGAAGCTTAAAAAGACCTCTGCGGATGTAATTAAAAAGTTATTGTCTTATGGAGTTATGGCAACAGTTAATCACGAAATTGATTATGACACAGCGGCAATTATGGCTGATGAATATGGAATAAAGATTGAAAAAGAGGTTGTTGTAAAGGCTGAGGATCTCTTGTTTGATGATTCGCCGGATATAGCAGAAAACTTGGTACCAAGACCGCCAATAGTGGTTGTTATGGGTCATGTTGACCATGGTAAAACATCTTTGCTTGATGCAATTCGTGAAAGCCATGTGATAGACACAGAAGCAGGTGGTATTACACAGCATATCGGTGCATCTATGGTTAATATAAATGGAAGAGATATAACATTCTTAGATACTCCGGGTCATGAAGCGTTTACTTCGATGCGTGCAAGAGGTGCACAGGTTACAGATATTGCAATTCTTGTTGTTGCTGCCGATGATGGAATTATGCCTCAGACAATTGAAGCTATAAACCATGCAAAGGCTGCCGGTGTTTCGATAATTGTTGCAATAAACAAAATAGATAAAGAGGGGGCAAATCCCGAAAAAATAAAACAAGAGCTTATGAATTATGGCGTTGTACCTGAAGAATGGGGTGGAGATGCAATATGCGTTCCTGTATCTGCCAAAAAGAGAATTGGTATAGATAATCTTTTAGAGACAGTTACACTTGTTGCAGATGTGCTTGAATTAAAGGCCGATCCAAATCGCCAAGCAAAAGGTACAATTATTGAAGCTAAGTTAGATAAAGGTAAAGGTCCAATTGCAACACTTTTAGTACAACGTGGTACTGTAAACATCGGGGATACTGTAGTCGCTGGAAATGTTGTAGGACATATAAGGGCAATGACAGATTCAAGAGGCAGAAGAATTAAAAAGGCGGGTCCTTCGGTTCCTGTTGAAATTACAGGTTTGCCGGAAGTTCCTGAATCCGGAGATATTTTCTATGTTGTTCAAGATGAAAAACTTGCAAAACAACTTGTTGAGAAACGTAAGTTAAAGAAGAGAGAAGATACATTAAGAGCAAGTTCGAGAGTAACATTAGATGATTTATTCGATAAGATTTCCGCAGGTGAAGTAAAAGACTTAAATCTTATCATAAAGGCAGATGTACAAGGTTCTGTTGAAGCCGTAAAACAGAGTTTAGAAAAGCTTTCTAACGAGGAGGTTAAAGTCAAAGTAATTCATGGTGCTGCTGGTGCTATTACAGAGTCTGATGTAATGTTATCTCAGGTTTCAAATGCTATTATAATCGGATTTAATGTAAGACCTGAAGCTACTGCAAAGGCTGTTGCAGAGCGTGAAGGCGTTGATATTAGATTGTACAGCATTATTTATAACGCAATTGAAGATATTTCGGCTGCTATGAAAGGTATGCTTGCTCCTAAATTTAAGGAAGTTGTTACAGGTCATGCTGAAATTAGACAAGTATTTAAGATATCAAGTGTAGGAAATATTGCCGGTTCTTATGTGACAGACGGTAAGATTTCAAGAAATTCAGACATTCGTTTGATTCGTGACGGAATTGTTGTAACAGACGGAAAGCTTTCTTCATTAAAGAGAGAAAAAGATGATGTTAAGGAAGTTAACGAGGGATACGAATGTGGTATGGGAATTGAAAAGTACAATGATATAAAAGTTGGAGATGTGATAGAGGCTTACGTTATGGAAGAAATTAAAGCCTAGTTGTATTAAGGATTCTCTGAGAATAAAACTTAGAGAATCCGCAAATATTACATTTAGAAAGGGTTTAATATGGATAGAACGGATAGAATTGCGGAGGAAATAAAGAAAGTTATCAGTGAAATGATACAAAATGAACTAAAAGATCCACGAGTAAAAGGGTTGATTAGTGTTACAAAAACACATTTAACAAAGGATTTAAAGTTTTGTAAAGTATATATAAGTGTACTTGGTGCAGATAAAGAAGAAGTATTGGAAGGTATAAAAAGTGGTGCCGGCTATATGAGAAAAGAGCTTGGAAGTAGAATCCAAATTAGAATATTACCGGAATTACAATTTGTAATAGATGACTCTATGGAATACGGTGCACATATAGATAAAGTTATTAAGGAGATTAGGTAATTATGAAAAATGATTTTACACCGATTATTGAAAAAATAGATTCGGCAAAAAAAATTGTTTTGTTAGTGCATGAAAGCCCGGACGGAGATGCTGTAGGAAGTATAATTTCGCTTTTTAGAGTTTTAACAAGGCTTGGCAAAGATGTAGATGGTTTCATTGAGAAAATACCTGTAAATTGTGCCTTTTTGTTAAATTCAATAGGAAAAGAAATAGAAACTTTTGATAGAATTGACTATAATAAATCATATGATTTGTGTATTGCATTAGATTGCGGAGACTTAAACAGAATTGGCGAAGCAAAGGTTTTATTTATAAATGCTAAAGATACAGCATGTATTGATCATCATTTTACAAATGAAAGCTTTGCGAATGCGAATGTAATAGAACCTTTGGCGGCTGCTACAGGTGAAATTATATTTGATTTATTAAAAGAAATGAAAATAACCCTGGATGTAGAAATTGCAACTGCATTATATGCAGCGATAGTGTCAGATACCGGCAATTTTAGTCATAACAATACTACAAAAAGGACTTTTGAAATCGCAGGAGAGCTTATTGATTATGGAATAGATATTACAAAGATTTCATTTCATATGTTTTCGGAAACTAGTCTTAACAGAATGATGTTTATGGGGAAATTGCTTCAAAATGTTGAAATGTTTTTGGATGGAAAACTTGCAATACTTACAGCGAAACAAGAAGATATCGATGAATATAATCTTGAACCGAGCGAACTTGACGGAATGGTTGACTATGCAAGATATATAAAAGGTGTTGAAGTAGGAATTTTCTTAAAACCACGGAATGATATGTATAAGGTAAGCTTAAGGTCTAACGGAAAAGTCGATGTTTCAGAAATTGCAATGAAATTTGATGGCGGAGGTCATAAGTTCGCGTCAGGCTGCAAGATATCTGCATCTGATGCAAATATTGCAAAAGAACGGCTTATAGAGGCTTTTAGACAGGTTTTGTAGTCTGACTGTAACCTAAAGATATAATAATTTATTGAAAAATATTGACAAATATGAGGGTTGTATAGTATAATCTCATTTGTTGATATTATGATTAATTCGAAAATTTACATATGAGCAATGTAAAAATGGCTTTTTTAGGAGGTGTGTAAGATGGCTCAACCAAAAAGAAGATGGTCTAAAGAAAGAACACATTTAAGAAGATCTACTTGGAAATTAGAAGCAAAAAATATAACCGAATGTCCTAAATGTCACGAGGCTGTTGAATCTCATAAGGTTTGCAGAAATTGCGGATATTATAATGGTAAAGAAGTTATTAAAGTAGAAGAAAATGCGTAAGCTAAAAAACTTGTAACGTTGGTTACAGGTTTTTTTCTTTAAAAAATTGTAGAATCATGAAAGGGCGTTTTATGGTTGACAAAATTAGAGATGAAATACTAAAATATTTTCCTATGGATTTAAGAAATTGTATAATTGCGGTTTTTACAGAGGATATATGCGAAATAAGAGTTCGAGTAGGTAGACCTGTTATATTAAAAGCAAGGGACAAGGAAAATGTGTTAAAGTGTATTGTAACGAAGGAAAATATAAAAAGAATTTTTGAGGGAATTTGCAGTAATTCTGTGTATGCGTTTGAGGAAGAGATTTCTAATGGTTTTATTACAATACAAGGTGGACACAGAGTCGGAATTTGCGGTAAGCCTTTGTATAGAAATGGGAAAATTTATTCTATGAAGGATATTTCCGGACTTAATTTTAGAATAGTCAGAGAATTAAAGGGTGTTGCGGATAGTATTATCCCAAAGATTTAGGAGAATGGAGAGTTTGTAAGTACTTTAATTATTTCTCCGCCAGGTCTTGGTAAG
Source organism: uncultured Eubacteriales bacterium (assembly GCA_964640345.1). Classification (GTDB taxonomy): domain Bacteria; phylum Bacillota; class Clostridia; order TANB77; family RGIG9151; genus RGIG9151. Next base: position 23,134 of record CAZXFU010000004.1, on the reverse strand, counting down.
ACGACACTCCTTCGTGATTTAGTGAGACAAATAAGCGATTTTGGATATAGTGTTAGCTTAGTTGATGAACGCTCTGAGATTGCGGGATGTTTTTTAGGTATCCCGCAAAACGATGTAGGGATTAGAACTGATGTTATGGATGCGGTTTATAAATCTGATGGCATAAAAATGATGGTTAGATCTATGGGGCCTAATTTTATTGCGACAGACGAAATTGGAACGGATGATGATGCAGAGGCTATATTTTATGCGGTAAATTGTGGTACAAAGATTTTAGCTACTGCTCATGGGGAAAGAGTTGAGGAGTTATATAAAAGCAAAAAGATGGAGGAGGTTCTTAAAAACGGGCTCTTTAAGAAGATTGTTATTATAGGTAAGAGCGGGGTTAGAGTTGAGAACGGAAATGTAGAAAAATAATTTGAACTAAAAAAGTTCAAATTATTTTTTGAAGAAACCATTATAAACAACTTTCGTTTCATGTACCATTATAAATGCCTTTTTATCAAGGGAATAAATTAGTGATTTAAACTCATCTAATTGTTTGGTCGTGACTTCTGAGAAAATCATATATTTTTTCTTGCTTAAAAGTGATGTGTTTACGTCAAGTACTGTTATTGCATAGCCTGCATCACGTATTGTGTCTAACATTTTGTTGTTTTGATTGCTTGTTACTACTTGAACATTGATGTTTCCTACAATAAATTTGTCGGCAATTTTTCCGCCTATGTATGTTCCTGTTGCGTAACCTAGTGCGTATGCCATTGCGATTGATAGTTTGGATATTAGTGTTGATGTATCAAATAGAAGTGCTTCTCGTACGACTAAAAACCATATTAAACCTTCTATAAATGCGATTATTGATGAAAGTGCTGATTTCCCTTTTACCATTACTATGGTTTTTGTTGTTCCTAGTGATACGTCAATTATTCGACATACAAATATTTTGATACATAAAAGAAATACTGCCATAACGACCTCCTTATAAATTACTCAAGGAAATCATAGCATTTAAATTAAGTTTAGACAATATGTATTTTGCAAGTTTACATAAACCATATTGCAAAAAGTACTAATTTATGGTAAAATCATAATTGTTGTACTAATGAGGATAAAAAAAGAATATAGCAAGGAGGTTCCCAAGGTGCAATATAGGGAAGAGTTAGTAAAGGCTGCAACGGATGTATATAATGGAATTGAATCGAGGAGATTGTATGTTTTAGAGCAAATTCAGATGCATGCTGTGAGCCAAATAAAGAATGGTTTTACGAGTTTTAGAATAAGTAGACTAAAGAAGTCTGAAGAGCGTTATTTGGAAGAATGGGCGTCTATGACGAATGCTAAGATTGATGTTATAAAGTTTAGATGTTTTGCAAATGAGAAAAGATATATTGTTAGACAGTTTGTTGTGGATTTAAAGGGGAGTATGGAACTTGATTATGAACTTGAGGGTAAGACCTTAGTTATGGAATAAAGCTTAAATGGAGGTAATTTGCTGTGTATAATGTTGCGTTGATAAGATATGGCGAGATTGTTTTAAAGGGAAATAATCGTTCTAAGTTTGAGAAAAAGTTGGTAGACAATGTAAAGTATGCTTTAAGGGAAGAAGATGTTAAAGTAACTTTTTCTCAGGCAAGATTATACGTTGAACCTGCTAATCCTATTGATATTGATAGGATAATTAGTAAGCTAAAAAAGGTGTTTGGAATAGTTTCGATCAGTCCGGCACTAAAGGTTAAGTCGGATTGGGAAACGATAAAAGATAGTGCCGTAAGACTTATGAAAGAGGAAAATATGGGGAAGACTTTTAAGGTTGAAGCTCGTCGCGGAGATAAATCTTTCCCGCTTCAATCTATGGAGATTGCAAGGGAAATCGGCGGATATGTTTTAAGTAAAGTTAAGGGGTTAAAGGTAGATGTTACTAATCCTGATACGTTACTTTCTATAGAAGTTAGAGAGGATACATATATTTATATAGATAAAATTCCTGCACTTGGCGGTATGCCGGTAGGTACTAATGGAAAGGGGTTACTTTTGGTTTCCGGAGGAATAGATAGTCCTGTTGCAGGATTTATGCTTGCAAGACGAGGTGTTGAGATTGATGCTCTTCATTTCTTTAGTCCACCGTATACCGGAGTTAAAGCTAGAGAAAAGGTAATAGAGCTTTGCAAAATTGTTTCACAATATAGTGGCAAAATTAATTTATATATTGTAAATTTTACTGAGCCACAGCTTGCTATAAGGGATAATTGCCCGGCGGAACAGATGGTGTTAATTATGAGAAGGATTATGATGAGAGTTGCGGAGCGTGTTGCTAAGGAAAAAGGCTGTGATGCGTTAATTACCGGTGAAAATATAGGTCAAGTTGCAAGTCAGACTATGAAGTCAATTGTTGCTACGAATGATGTATGCAGCATTCCTGTTTTTAGACCACTTATTGGTATGGATAAGAATGATATTATAGATATAGCAAAGAAGATAGGAACATTCGAAACGTCTATTTTGCCGTATGAAGACTGCTGTACTATATTTGTACCGAAACATCCGGAGACACATCCGAAGATTGAAAAACTGGAGAAGTCTGAAACACATCTTAATATCGAGGAAATTGTTAATGAGGCTGTTGATAATTTGGAATTAGTGGTTATTAAGAATAATTAGCTTAGAATGTGCTGACAATAATATAATAATGCGTGTTAAATCTAAGAGTACCTATCAGCCGCAAATGGCTGGTAGGTATATTATTATTCTGCCGAGGTAGGATTACTCCTCTATTCATGCGGCTTTCAACCATTTTTCTCCACTTTCGCTATGCCGATTTTTGGCTGAGTACACGGTTTATCGCTTCTTTGGACTTTTCTCGACTTTCGTGGCATTGCATTGTGGTTGCACTTAAATGATTCGAGGCTATATATGTAAATTTAGATTGATATAATTTTTGATGCAATATAATTTTTTTGTGTTTGGTTACCGATTATAAATGTGGGGATAAGTGTATTTGATGTATATGCTATATTGCAATAAAAAAACTATTGCATAGTGTAAAAAAGGAGTGGTAAAAATATGAAAAAATTTTTAATTACATTCGGAATAATCATTTGGTTGTTGGGAATGGTAGGAGGAATTATTATATATAATAGACATAATGGCTCAGAGGTAGTGAATGAAAATTCTGATGTAGTAAATGAAGAAATTGAAATTTGTAACATTTTTGAATATGGAGATTCTGTGTATTATGTATTGCCAGAAGAAAATGATCCATATAACGATCAAGTTATTTGTAAAATGAAAAAAGATGGTACAAATAAAGAAGTCTTTTTGAATAAAACGCCAGGCAATATGCGTGTATATGAGAATTATTTATTTGATGGTAAATATAGGATTAACTTAGATACAAACGAAGAAAAGTGTTATTCGTATGATAATATTATATATATGAATAATGAAATCATGATATATCAAAAAGCTAATGGATTTGGTGTTGCTAATATGAAGGATATAGACAATTGGAGTTTCGACGAAAAAGTATTAGTGCTAGGGGAGAAAAGTCAAGATTGGAGCATATTATATGTTGATGGAAATTTAGTTATTTATTCGGCGAACGAAAACTTGTATACTATAAGAATTAGCGAGTTAAATTCTAATCAACAAGGTAAATTCCTCATAGCAGAGGGGAATTATGCGAAGTTTTTGACAGAGAAAGATGGTGAAGTGTATTTTTACGTAAATGAAGATGAAAATATTCATTTGTATAGATTTAATAAAGAAACAGAAGAGTTAAAATGCGTCTTGACGGATACTTTGGACTCAGATTTAGTAGGTATTTTAGATAATAGAGAGATCGGGAATATCGCTATAAAAGATGAAACAATACTTTATACGATTGGTTCTTATCAAGGCTCTGCAGGTATGTGGTGTGGAAGTACGATAAAGATAAATAAAGATGGAACGGGTAAGGAAGTATTGGAAGAATTTAATGAAAGTGACCTTGTGAAGAATGTGGATGATAGACTTTATTATGAAGTTTTTTCACAAGACCCAAGTGTATGGTATTGGAATGAGTATGTGAATGGTAAATCATTGCGTATAGATGATTTTAAGTCTGTAGAAAAAGGAAAGTATAAATTCACAGAAAATAAAGACAAGGTTATTATAAGTCAGTTGTATGCTGGGGAATATAAAGAATGTATAACTATTCCTAAAAAGAATAAGGAATTAGATTTTGTAAGTGGAGAAATTAAAGAAGTTGGAGAGTGGTTATACGTAGACTTATACGAACACGACAGCAATGGAAGCAGCTGGCGAGGATTTAACCACTTGGAATGTTATAGAATAAGCAAAGATTATAAAGTTATACAAGCATTAGACGATAATTATGTAATTAAAAATCCATATTCTAAATTACTTTCATTAAATAATGTTAGATTAAAAAATGATCTTAATGTAAGAATAAAATTATCGTTTGTACCATATGGAAATAATGCTGACTTAAATGAAGGTATAACAAGTGGTAAATATGTAATAGAGACATTCTGTCAAGCTAATGAAAATGCAGATAAATTAGAGATAGAAGATGTACTGTTTAGTGGTCAATCAGTAAATTTAATTTTTGATGATTATGATTTTGATAAAAATCCTGACTTCATTTTCGAATATATAAATTCATCAAATGCAACGGAAAATATAAAATATGAAGTTTCGGAAAATGCTAAATTAGAAAATATTAAAAAGAAAGGAAATAATGAGATTAAAAAAGAGATAAGCTTAAGAAATTATGATTCTATAGATATGGATTTGTTGAAATTAGAGAATAAAGAAGAGAATATGGTATATAGTCCACTTTCTATAAAATACGCCCTGGGTATGCTTCGAGAAGGTGCAAGTGATGAAATGAAAGCGAAGATTAATAAAGTAATTGGAGATAATTTTGAACCGAGTAAGAGGATTAATTCTAAAAATTATTCGCTGGCTAATGGATTATTTATTAGAAATAGTATTGGAAATGAGGTTAAGACAGAATTTATAAACAACGCCCAATATAAATATCAAGCAGATGTTGTACTTGATGATTTCTCAGATGCAGAAACTATTAATGGATGGATAAATGATAAAACTTTTGGAATTTTAGATCAAGTTATGACAGATAACGAAATTTCTGGATTGGATGTAGCATTAGTTAATACAGTAGCAATTGATATGGATTGGGAAAGTCGCTTTTGGCATGGGGAAGAAAGTAGTGATTTAATCGAGATGAAATTTAATAGAGTAGATAATAGCGAAAAGAAAGTGTTGGGCTTATACAAAAGATTTTGTATAGATAAATTTGAATTGCCTGAAGGTTTTTTTGGAGATGAATATATGCCGTATCCAGATATTTATATGACAGATGAATATTATAAAGAAACAGGAGAAACATTTAGTTATAAAGATGAACGGGGTAGCAGTATGTACCAAGATGCTAAAGTAAATGTTATTTCCCAAATGTTGAAAGAATATGATGAGAAGAAACTTGAATTTATTGCAATTATGCCAAAGCAGCAATCGCTAAAGGAGTATATAAAAGATTTTTCAGGTCAAGAGTTTAATAAAATTTTAATAAACTTAAATATTGATTCTACAAAAGAAGGATATGAAACAGTTATTAATGCTGAATTTCCTAAATTCCAATTTGAGTACAATTGTGATTTAAAAGAAAGTTTAAATACTTTAGGCTTAAAAGAAATGTTTGACAGAGAGAATAATGATTTTGAAAAAATTATGGACTCTTTTTATATAAATATTGCGAAACAAAACACACAAATAGATGTAAATGAAGAAGGGATAAAGGCGGCAAGTGTTACTGTAGTTGGTGGTTGTGGTGGTGGTGGCTTGGAAGTTCCTAGCGTTTATGTAAATATTATTATAGATCGACCATTTCTTTTCTTTATAATTGATAACGACACTAAGGAAGTGGTGTTTACAGGAACAGTATACGAGCCGACAGATTATGAAATTGCTTCACAAAGCATAAAAGGATTATGAATAACTTGGAGAAAATAGGTCTTCTTGGATTTTATTAGTGTTATGTATGGTGCCAAAAGAAACTCCTCAAAAATAATGGGGTTTTCTAAATGGAGTTTCTTATTAGAACAGATGATTAAATTTTATAAAAAAGAGGTTTTGAGGTAAGTTCGATATGAATTTACCTCTTTTAATTTTTGAAGAATATTATAAAGAGATGGATATTAATGGTTTTAATGCTATTGATGGAAAATATGAACAAACCAATGATGACGTAAACCGAAAATTATAAAAGCTCGGGTGCAGGTAAATTGTGAATCGAATGTCGGACATGGTGTATAAGTATATGAACCACTTACTAGTAAATGATGTGTTTAGAAGTTTAGGTATTCTAATGGAATGATAAGCGGTAAAATTGATTATGAAGTTTATGTAGGACCTTAATAACGAATGTGATAGAGGAGCTTTACTCAATATGAGTTTGGCTCCTCTCAACTTTCGTGGCGTTGCATTACGGTTGCCGGATTTTTTAAAACAAAAAAACTGTAATCGACTAAAAACAACATTCACAGGATTTTAACAAGCTGGTCGAAGTGACATGAGGTGTTTTTTCAGGAATCTCGGACTTTGTTTTACCTTTTTATTATAGTGATTTAAATGTATAGCCTTCTGATAGAAGGTATTCTATTGAGGGCTCTAATATGTCGTATGTATTGTTTACATCTCCGGTGTCATGCATTAATACAACTATACAGCCTTTGCCTTTTGCCGTATTTTTGAGGTTTTGCAATAATTGGTAATTTGAGTATTTCCTTTCAGAGTCTTTATTTAGCACGTTCCAGTCTATATAATCATAATTTATTTCTTCTAGCCATTTTATTGCTTTTTGCTTTTCATAATGATATGAGTTTGACATTGAGCCGTTTGGAAATCTAAAAATATTGCAGTGGTAATTTTCTATATTTAAGACTTCTCCTATAGCTTCGTCTGTTTTTGTTATTTCAGAAATAAAGCTTTCTTTAGAAGCATATAATTTTGAATTATTATGTGAGTATCCGTGATTACCGATTGTGTGACCGCTGTTATACGTTCTTAGCAGGATTTCAGGATTTTTTTCTACTTCTGACCCGAGTACAAAGAAAGTTGCTTTTATATTATATTTATCCAGTATGTCTAAAATTTTTGGCGTTACTTTTTTAGTTGGACCATCATCAAATGTTAAATAGGCAATTTTGTCTGCCGATGTGTAGATGGTGTTTAGACTGGTGGGTGTAGAAGTTACTTTTTTGGATATTAGAGCTGAAAAAAATATTAAAAAATTAAAAATAATAATGAAAATAATTTTTCTTTTTTGGAGATATATAATTTTGATTTTAATCACCTCTATTTATTTTTATTAGATATGTTAAAAATAATGTGTAAAAAATGCAAATTGGCAGATAATAGTAGTTATAAAATAGAGAAGGAGATGGTATTTATGAGAATACCTAAACATATTGCTATTATCCCTGATGGAAATAGAAGATGGGCTGCAAATAAGGGATTTAGTAAAGAAAAAGGTTATGAAAATGGACTGGAACCCGGTGTAGAAGTGTTGGAGCTTGCAAGAAATATAGGAATTGAGGAGATTACTTATTATGGATTTACAGTGGATAATTGTAAAAGACCGAAGCAACAGGTGGAGGCTTTTGTAAAGGCTTGTGTAGATGCGGTAGATATGATTTCAAAGCAAGAAGTTTCGTTACTTGTTGTTGGAAATTATGATTCAAAATTTTTCCCGGATAAGTTAAAGGAATATAGAGTGAGAAAAGATATAGGGAATGGCGGAATTAAAGTTAATTTTCTCGTAAATTACGGTTGGGAGTGGGATGTTTCAGGAATATCAACAAATTCAAGCAGTAGAAAAAATATTTTTGATACAATAAAATCGCGGGATATTTCGCGTATTGACCTTATTATACGCTGGGGCGGGCGTCGAAGGCTGTCCGGTTTGTTGCCGATTCAGTCGGTGTATTCGGATTTTTTCGTTATCGACGAGATGTGGCCGGACTTTAAGCCAGACCAGTTTTATGATGCGATTAGTTGGTATGATAGGCAGGATATAACGTTAGGCGGGTAAATTTTTATTACTAATAGTCACAAATTCACATAATTGCATTTAGTGTGCTTCCTTATTTTTATTAAAGGAAATATATAGTGAAAAAGTTTTTTCAGCCTCAATTCTCTTTTTTAAACTATTGAAAAATGCCTGTTTTTTTTATAGAATAACAAATGATAGGAGAAAAGAAATGCCAAAGTATATAAATGAAACTTTTAAGGACTATTTAGAAAATAATAACCTGAAATTTGCGGAAATAAAGGAACTTAAACTTCATAAGAAAGTGAATGCACTTCAATTAGACTTGATTTCAGATAAAGACATAAAGCTAATGGATATGATAACTTTTGAAGATTATGCTATAAAGAAATTTAATATTAATTTTGCTTCATTTAATATTGAGTACAAAGATATAGAGATTAAACCGGATGTAAATAGCGTTTGGAGACCACTTATTAAGTATATTGGCAGGAAAGAGCCTTTGATGTCAAGTATTTTAAATGGAAGTATTTTGGATATTGATGATAATAGAATTAATATAAAAATTGTAAGTAAGTTAAAGTATATACTTGAAACGAAGAAAATGGATTTATTTTTTCAACGCATTTTTAAGAATCTGTTTAATAGGCAATATATAGTTTCTTTTGAAGTGGCAGAAGATGAACAGTTTGAAGAAAAGTATCGTAATATGCAGAAACTTCAAGAAAAAGTGGCTATAGACGAGATTGAGAGAGCTAATGAGGAACAGGCAAAGTTTTTGGAGGATCATCCTGAATTAAGGAGTAAAGCTACCGGATCTGATGGGAAAGGAAAACCGTTTGTTAGTAAACAGAAAATTAATATTATTTCGACTGAAAATTTTGAGGAAAAGCCATTAGAGGAGATAAAGAAGGTTAAAGGCGAGGAAAGTCCGCTTATATTCGGAAAGAACTTAAAGACAACTTCTGAGCATTATAAAATTATAAATATTCCTAATATAAATTCGGGAGACGAGTTAAGGGTTGTTTTGGAAGGAGAAGTTTTAAATCCGGATATGATTTCCGGCAGGAAGCAGAATGATATAATCTCCTTTAATATTTTTGATAATACCAGTACTATTACTTGTAAATTTTTCCCTAAAAAAGAAATTTCAGAAGAAGTATTTAAAAAGCTTAAAAAGGCAAAGGCTGTTAGAATTGAAGGTGGTGCGAGGTTCGACGAGTTTGCTAAGGAAGTTACGGTTCTTGGAAGAACAGTAATTGAAGTACCTTTGCTTCCTAAAGAAAAGCGTATGGATAATGCGGAAGAAAAGCGTGTTGAACTTCATTTACATACAAAAATGAGTCAGATGGATGCTGTAACTTCTTGTGAAGATTTAGTAAAAAGAGCTATTTCATGGGGCTGGAAGTCAATGGCGATAACGGACCACGGAGTTGTTCAGAGTTTTCCGGAGGCTCATAAGTATTTGGAGAAAACAGGTGCGGATATAAAAATATTGTATGGCGTTGAAGGATATTTTGTGCCGCCGAAAGATCCTTGTGTTTTTTCTTCAAAACATCAAGAGATAGATACCGAATATTGTGTGCTTGACTTGGAAACTACAGGTATTTCGCATTTTACCGAGAAGATTACAGAGGTTGGAATTATTAAGGTTAAAAACGGCGAAGTTATAGATACTTTTGAAACCTTTGTAAATCCAGAAAAGCCTATTCCAAAAGAAGTTGTTGAGATAACACATATTACTGATGAGATGGTAAAAGATGCAGAGACGATTGACAAAGTAATTCCAAAGATTATAGAGTTTATCGGGGATTCAGTTTTAGTAGCACATAATGCGGATTTTGATATCGGCTATTTAAAATATAATTTTAATAAATATGGCTATGAGCTTGAAAATTCATACATAGATACATTACGACTTTCTAAGGCTGTTTTTCCGGAATTAAAGAAATATAAACTTGGAGTTATAGCGGCATCTCTTAATATTCAAGTTGATGTTGCACACAGAGCTCTTGACGATGTTAAGACGCTTGTTGCGGTTTTTAATAAGATTATTGAAAGAGCAAAGGAAAAGGGCGGAACGACGATTGACGATTTTGATGCGAAATTTGAAGTGGATTATAAAAAGTTACCGTCTTACCATATTATAATTATTGCTAAAAATTATGTCGGGCTTAAGAATTTGTATAAACTTATTTCTTATTCGCATCTTAATTACTTTTATAAAAAGCCTCGTATTTTAAAGTCTATGTTGGATGAGTATAGAGATGGACTCATAGTAGGGAGTGCATGCAGTGAGGGCGAACTATATAATGCAATTGCAAGTGGGAAGCCTGAGAGTGAAATTGAGGAAATTGCGTCTTATTACGATTATTTGGAGATTCAGCCGCTTGGGAACAACGATTATATGGTAAGAAATGGCTTGGTTGAGTCTAAAGAATCGCTAGCAGAAATTAATAAAAAGATTTTGGCGATTGCAGATAAGCAGAATAAATTAACTGTTGCGACATGCGATGTTCATTTTATGGATCCTCAAGATGAGGTTTATCGTAGAATACTTGAAGCCGGTCAAGGATATAAGGATGCGGATATGCAAGCTCCGTTATATCTTAGGACGACCGAAGAGATGTTAAAAGAGTTTGAGTATTTAGGGGACAGAGCGTATGAGGTTGTTGTTACAAACACAAATAAAATAGCGGATATGTGTGATAAGATAAAGCCTATTTCATCTGAAAAATGTCCGCCTCATATTGATGGTTGTGAGCAGACGATTAAAGATATCGCATATAATCGGGCTCATGAATTGTATGGAGAGCCATTACCGGAGATTGTTCAAAAGCGGTTAGATAAGGAGCTTGATTCAATTATAAAAAATGGCTTCTCGGTTATGTATATTATAGCTCAAAAACTTGTATGGAAATCTAATGAGGATGGGTACTTAGTTGGCTCAAGAGGTTCTGTTGGCTCGTCACTTGTTGCGTATATGACGGGGATTACTGAAGTTAATTCACTTCAACCACACTATAGATGTCCTAAGTGCAAGTATTCGGATTTTACAGATTATGGTGTGAAGAATGGTTTTGACTTGCCGGATAAGTCTTGCCCAAAATGTGGTGCGAAGCTTGCAAAAGACGGTATGGATATACCATTTGAAACGTTTTTGGGATTTAATGGAGATAAAGAGCCGGATATTGACTTAAATTTTTCTGGAGAATACCAGGGAATTGCACATAGATATACTGAGGTTATTTTCGGAAAGGGTACTACTTTCAAGGCGGGAACTATCGGCACGATAGCGGATAAAACTGCTTTTGGATATGTTAAAAACTATTTTGAAGAGAGAGGAAAGCAGGTTTCAACTGCGGAGATTGAGAGACTTGCTGTTGGTTGCACAGGAATAAAGCGTACAACCGGTCAGCATCCCGGTGGAATAATAGTTGTTCCGAAGGGAAGAGAGATTTTTGAGTTTTGTCCTGTTCAACATCCGGCAGACGATCCTGATTCTGATATAATAACTACACATTTTGATTATCATTCTATCGACCAAAACTTACTTAAGCTTGATATACTTGGACACGATGATCCGACGATAATAAGAATGCTGCAGGATTTAACTGGAGTTGATCCAAAAAGCATTCCACTAGATGATAAAGAAACGATGAGTATTTTTTGTTCTACAAAGGCTTTAGGTGTTACTCCTGAGCAAATTGGCTCTGAGGTTGGAACTTACGGTGTGCCTGAATTTGGTACAAAGTTCAGTCGAGGAATGTTACTTGATACAAAGCCTACTACGTTTGAGGAGCTTATTAGGTTGTCTGGTTTGTCTCATGGTACGGATGTTTGGCTCGGTAATGCTCAAGACTTAATTAACGCCGGCATTACAACGCTTAGCGAAGCTATTTGTACGAGAGATGATATAATGATTTATCTTATAAAATGCGGTCTTGATCCTAATATGGCGTTTAAGATTATGGAAGTCGTTCGTAAAGGTAAAGCAACGAAAGATCCCGAGAAGTGGAAAGAGTATGAGGCTATTATGCGTGAGCATAATGTCCCGGATTGGTATATGGAGTCTTGTAAGAAGATTAAGTATATGTTCCCTAAAGCACATGCTGCGGCTTATGTTATGATGGCGTTTAGAATTGCATGGTTTAAAGTACATATTCCTTTGGCATATTATGCGGCATATTTTTCAATTCGTGCAAAACAGTTTGACTATGAAATTATGTGTTTTGGAAAAGAGAGAGCTAGGGCGAAGATGAAAGAAATAGATTTAGCAGGCAATCAGGCGGCAAACAAGGATAAGGATATGTATCCTGTGTTGGAGCTTGTTGTTGAGATGTATGAAAGAGGCATGAAGTTTTTAGATATTGATTTACACAAGTCACATAGTACGAAGTTTTTAGTTGAGGAGGATGGAATAAGACCACCGTTAAACAGTATTCCGGGACTTGGAGAAGTTGCGGCTGAGGGAATTTATAAAACGGTAAAAGAAGAGTCTTTTGATTGCATAGACGAGCTTCAAAAGAAATCTCATGCCGGTAAGGTTGTTATGGAGTTACTTAATAAATTCGGTTGCTTGCGTGGATTACCTCAGAGTAATCAGATTTCATTATTTGAAATGTAGGTACAGGAAATTACACGGCAGATGAGGCTAGAAAATTACAGTACTAGTTTCTTTAGATGATTAATCTTAGGAAAGTTTTAAAACATATATATTAGCTTCATATAGTAGTCTAAACAGTATCCGATTTCTGAAAAATGGAAATAAAATACTTGACAACTTTGAAAAGGCATATGTATAATAATAAAAAAGTAAACATTGTTGAACCTTTTATGTTGTAAAATGCAGTGATAAAGGAGAAGTAATTAGTAGAGTTTCAAGAGAGAGAGTACCACCGGCTGAAAGTACTTTTAAATGAAACTAATGAAAGAACACCTTTTGAGCAGGTTTGTGCAAAGCAAATTCGAGTCGCTTACGTTATAAAGCATTAAAGAAGTAATATGGGTGGTACCACGAGGTAATGTTCGTCCCTGGCTATTTTTATGTAGTCAGGGATTTTTGTTTGCAAATTTTTTGTAAAGGGGAGATAGATATGCAGCAATATTTAAAAGATATTCATGAACAAAAAGATAATTTCATGGATAAAGAAATCGAATTAAAGGGTTGGATAAGAAATCACAGAAAACAAAAAGAATTTGGATTTATTGATTTTTATGATGGCACGTGCTTTAAGTCCATACAAGTTGTTTATGACAGCAAACTTGCTTCTTTTGATTCGATTCAAAAATTGAAAAACGGTTCAGCTATCCAAGTTTTAGGAAAGCTTATTAAATCTGTTGGCTCAGGTCAGGAGTATGAAGTAGCTGCAAGTGATATCGTTTTGATAGGAGACTGCCCGGACGATTATCCTATGCAGCCAAAACGTCACACTAGAGAGTTTTTAAGAGAGCAGGCTTATTTAAGACCAAGAGTTAATTTATTCCAAGCTGTATTCAGAATAAGAAGTTTAGCTGCTCATGCTATTCATACATATTTCCAAGAAAGAGGATACGTTTACGTTCATACTCCACTTATTACAAAGAATGACGGCGAGGGTGCAGGCGAAATGTTTCAAGTTACAACTCTTGATTTAGACAGGATTGCGAACTCAGGAGAAGTTGATTATGATAAAGACTTTTATGGTTCAAAGGTTGGACTTACTGTAACAGGTCAATTAGAAGGCGAAACTTTTGCAATGGCATTTAATAAGATTTATACGTTCGGTCCTACATTTAGGGCAGAAAATTCAAATACAAAAACACATGCTTCCGAGTTTTGGATGATTGAACCGGAGATTGCCTTTTGTGATATAAATGGACTGATGGATATAGAAGAAGATATGTTAAAGTTCATCATTAAATATGTTTTGGAGCACGCAAAAGATGAGATGGAATTCCTAGACAAATTCGTCGAAAATGGTCTGATTGAAAAATTGAAAGATGTTTTAGGCAAAGTTGCTGTAAGAATATCTCATAAAGACGCTATAGATATTTTACAAAAAGCTGATACTGAATTTGAATACAAACCTGTTCAAGGTGAAGATATTGCTAAAGAGCATGAAAAATATCTTACAAGCTATTTTAACGGCCCGGTATTCTTAATGAATTGGCCAAAGGATATTAAGGCGTTTTATATGAAGATAAATCCGGATGGAAAGACTGTTGCAGCTGTTGATTTGCTTGTCCCAGGTGCAGGAGAGCTTATGGGCGGTAGTCAAAGAGAAGAAGACTATGGCAAGTTGATTGCAAGAATGGATGAACTTAAGATGAATAAAGATATGCTTGATTGGTATATTAATTTGAGAAAGTTTGGCGGATGCACTCACAGTGGCTTTGGTATGGGTTTTGAAAGACTTTTAATTTATTTAACAGGTGTAGATAATATTAGAGATGTAATTCCTTATCCTAGAACACCAAGATCTGCTGAATATTAAAAAAGTGGCTGTAAAAAAGCTCACCTAAATAGCAAATACCTCATATATTTAACGCTGCTCAGGATTCACGACGGAAGCCTTTTATCCTACGACTGTAGGATGGCTTCCTGTGAATATTCGCATCTTTTAAATATATGAGGTATTTGCTATTTGAGTGAGTTTTTTTAAGCCCTTTTAATTTTCAGCGACTTCGATTTTAACATTTTTGCCTTTTATTTGGTTTTTATTCATTGTATTTATAACGTCTTCAACGTACTCAGAAGGAATTTCAATAAAAGAATAACTGTCTAAAAGAATAACTTTTCCTATATCGTTTCCGGAAATAGAAGTCTTGCTTGCAATTGCACCGATTATGTCTTTTACTTTTATTTTATCCTTTTTGCCTACTGTTAAAAACAATTTTACCATCCCGGAGTTATTTGCGGAAAATTTTATCTCTGTTTTAGATTCGTCTTTTTGGGTAATATAGTATGCAAGTCCTTTTGCAATTTGTTCAAATGAAAAACCTTCGTCAATTAGAGAGTTTACTAATTGGCTTGTCGCAAGTTTTTGTTTTGAAATAATTTCTTTCAGCTTTGAAGTGAGTTCTGTGTTTTCAATTTTTTCTACTTCAGATGTACTTGGTGCTTTCTCAACTTTTATTTTTGTTTTTGCATATTTTTCTATTTCGTGTAGCTCACGAATTTCTTTTCCTACAACAAAAGATATCGCTTTACCGCTTTTTCCGTTTCTTCCTGTTCTGCCTATTCTATGTACATAATATTCGTGCTCTTGAGGTAAGTCGTAATTAAATACTACATCTAAGTTTGAAACATCAATTCCACGTGCTGCAACGTCTGTTGCAACTAATATGTTTATTTGACCGGATTTAAATTTTTTCATAATTCTTTCACGTGTGGATTGACGTATGTCGCCATGAAGTGCTTCTGCAACGAAGTTGTCTCCTTTTAATATTTCAATTAAGTCATCGACTTTTTTCTTTGTGTTGCAAAATACTACTGCAGATTTTGGTTGCTCTATTTTTAGTAATCTTTTTAGTAGTTCAGGCTTCATTTTTACTTTTGTGTCATAATAGATTTGCTCAATATTTTCAACTGTGAGTGTTTGTGACTTGATTTTTATGTGCTTTGGATGATTTTGGTATTTTTTTGTTAAATCCAATATCCTTTTTGGCATTGTAGCGGAGAACAGCAGTGTTTGATGCTCATAATTTATGTCTTTTAGAATTGTTTGGATATCTTCTTCAAATCCCATGTTTAACATTTCATCGGCTTCATCTAATATTATCATTTTTAGAGCATCAAGTTTTAGTGTACCCTTTCTCATATGATCCATAACTCGTCCCGGTGTTCCAACTACGATTTGTACGCCTTTTTTTAAATCTTTTATTTGGCGTTCTATTGAGTCACCTCCGTATATTGCAACGGATCTAAAACCCTTTTTGAATCTGGATATTTGACGTATTACATCTTGAATTTGAGTTGCAAGTTCCCTTGTAGGGCAAAGTATTAAGACTTGCACGTTTTTCTTTGATATATCAACGCTTTCAACTGCAGGGATTCCAAACGCTGCAGTTTTTCCTGTTCCTGTTTGAGATTGACCTATTACGTCTTGACCTTCCAAGATTAGCGGAATTGATTCTTCCTGAATTTGTGTCATATTTTCAAAATTCATTGCGTCTAATGCTTTTGTTATTTCACTAGACAGTGTTAATTCTTCAAATTTTTTCATTATTTCCTCCAATTTTTACAAAAAAACAGAGCTATGCGAAGCAAAGCTCCTTTAACCAATTTATTATAACATAATTGTTTGACATTTACAACATTTTTCTTGCGTTAACTAAAAAACGGCTTGAATCATATTATATATATGAGATGGAGGGAAGAAAATGAGTTTTTTTTACAAGACAAAATCTATGTTTTTGCCAAAAATTCAAGAGTCTAAAGTTATTGCACTGGCAGGGAACCCAAATGTCGGAAAGAGTACGGTTTTTAATGCGTTAACCGGGATGAAGCAGAAAACCGGTAATTGGACAGGAAAGACGGTAAGTAATGCTGTTGGGAAATGCTATTATGGAAAAAATGTATATAAATTGGTGGATATTCCGGGTACATATTCTTTGTTTGCACATTCTGCAGAAGAAGAGGTTGCAAGAAACTTTATTTGTTTTGAAAAGCATGATGCGACAATTGTTGTAGTAGATGCAACATCACTTGAGCGTAATTTAAACTTTGTGCTACAAATACTGGAAGTTGACAGAAATGTAGTTGTTTGTGTTAATTTAATTGATGAGGCTGAGAAAAAGCGGATAAAGATAGATTTGAATGAATTATCTTTGCTACTTGGAGTTCCGGTTGTGGGAACGGCTGCAAGAACTAAGCGTGGGTTACGCAATTTACTTGACATTACCGGGGATGTGATTTTAGGTAAAAAAGTTACATACAGAAATGCTATAACGTATTCTAAGGTTTTAGAGGAAGCTATAAGTATTTTAAAGCCGGCTATTGAAAGCGTTGTTGATGGAAGGATTGATGCAAGGTGGCTTTCGCTAAGACTTTTAGATTATGATGACACACTTGAAAAGTCAATAAAAAGGTATCTTAACGTAGATTTGGCAAATAATTCCAATGTTTATGAAAAGATTAAAGAAGCTGAAGAATTGCTGATTAAGAATGGGCTTTACAAAGATGACATACGTGATTTGATAGTTGGAGCTATTGCTGAACGAGCAAGTTACATATATGGTAAATGTGTAACTTTGGAAGTTGAGGAGTACAATGAAAAAGATAGAAAATTAGATAAGATTTTTACTTCTGGATTTACAGGAATTCCGATTATGCTTTTGTTACTTGCATTTATTTTTTGGCTTACAATTGTTGGCACGAATTATCCATCTGAGTTTTTATCTGATTTATTACTTGGCTGGCAAGATAATATGTATAGCTTTTTGCAAGCTATAGGTTTACCAAAGTGTTTTACGGATATGCTTACATTTGGTGTGTATAGGACTGTTGCATGGATTGTGGCTGTTATGCTTCCACCTATGACTATTTTTTTTCCGCTATTTACCTTACTTGAAGATTTAGGATATTTACCGAGAATTGCGTTTAATTTGGATAAGTGCTTTAGAGGAGCGTGTGCAGATGGAAAGCAGGCACTAACTACATGTATGGGATTTGGGTGTAATGCTTGTGGGGTAACGGGCTGCCGAATAATAGACTCGCCACGAGAAAGGTTAATTGCGATTCTTACAAATAATTTTGTGCCGTGCAATGGGCGGTTCCCAACTATAATTGCAATTATTACTATGTTTTTTGTAGGATTTTCCGGTAGTTCTTTTGTTTCTGCTACGATTCTATTATTAGTAATTTTGTTAGGCGTTTTTATGACTTTAGTAGTTTCTAAGATACTATCTAAAACTGTGCTAAAAGGAGTGGCTTCAACATTTGCACTTGAGTTACCGTCGTACAGAGTGCCACAGGTTGGAAAGGTCATAATCCGTTCGATATTTGATAGGACATTGTTTGTGTTAGGGCGTGCTTTGCTAGTTGCGGCTCCTGCCGGAATGATTATTTGGATTATGGGGAATGTATATGTCGGAGATAGCAATATATTAACTCATTGTACTGTTTTTTTAGAGCCGTTTGGAAGACTTATGGGATTAGACGGAGTGATATTACTTGCTTTTATTCTAGGCTTCCCGGCAAATGAAATTGTTTTCCCGATTATTTTAATGGGATATATGGCAACAGGTACATTAACAGAGTATGGAAGTTTAATTGAGTTAAGAGAGATTTTGGTTGCTAACGGCTGGACTTGGGTTACTGCACTTTGCACAATGATTTTTTGTTTATTCCATTTTCCGTGCGGTACAACACTTATTACTATTTATAAAGAAACAAAAAGCGTTAAGTGGACTATTTTTGGATTTTTATTGCCAACTATTATTGGTGTTGTTAGTTGCTTGATTTTGAACTTGTTTTTTTCACGACCTATTTTTTAGTATTTCTTTTTTTGTTTTGGAAATAATGTCTTTGGAGGCGATTTTATGAAAAAATATAATTTGATGGGAATTGTTATTGAAGACAGGAAAGAATTTGCACCGTATGTTCAGAAGGTTTTGACTGAGTTTGGGAGTATTATAAAGATGAGAATAGGATTGCATGATGGTGGAGAGAATTCTTTATCTAACGAGGGTTTTATTATATTAAATCTTGAGGATGACGATAGTAAGGTTAGTGAGTTTGTGGATAAGCTTAAAAATATAAAATCTGTCAGGGTTAAAAATATTAAAGTTTAGCTTGAAGATGTTTTTTTATTTTGGTAGTATAATTTTGGAGTGTTTTATAAAGTAAACTTACAAGGAGAATTATATTTATGAAGAGAACGATGAGTGCTTTGGGAGTATTGATTTTTTTTGGTATTTTGATTATGGGAACGTACTATTTTTCGACAGGCAAAACAATTACAAGGGTTACAGAATGGGCTAAGGGAAAAATTGAAACTCCAAAAGACGGGGAGTATGATGTTATTGTTGTGGGAAGTGACCCTGAGGGCATTGCGGCGGCTGTTGGTGCTTCAAGAAGCGGAGCGAAGACGATTTTACTTGGCAAAGAGGATGGACCCGGCGGACTTTTGACATATGGTATGCTTAACACTTTGGATATGAGTAGAAATAGTGATGGTGAAATTCTTACTAGGGGAATTTTTACAGAGTTATATAATGCTATAGGCAGAACAGAATCGTTTGATGTTGAAAGAGTAAAAAATGTTTTTTCTGAGATGATCGAAAATGAGAAAAACCTTGAATACAGAAAAAAGCAGAAATTTGTTAAGCCGATTTTAGATGGAAACGTTATTATTGGCGTTGTTATGGAAGATGAACTCGGAAATATAAGTGAGATAAAGGGTAAAAGAGTTATTGATGCAACACAAGACGGTGATGTTTGTGTTGCTGCCGGTGTACCTTATTACATAGGAATGGAAGACATTCATGTTTCGGGGAATATGGCTGCTACGCTTGTGTTAAAAGTTAGCGGAGTGGATTGGAAAGAGTTAGAAGCTGATGTTAACAGATATAAAAGAGAAACTGGAAGTCAAAACTGCGGTTGGAACCAAAGTACTGCTTGGGGATTTGGCGATTGGTGTTATGATAAATACGAGCCTATTTACAATAACATGCAATTAAGAGGACCTAATTTTGGTTTGCAGGAAGATGGAACTATTTTGATTAATGCTTTGCAAATTTTTGATGTTGACGGACTTGACGAAGAGTCTAAGAAGAAGGCTATGGAAGATGGAAAAGTTGAGGCTGAAAATGTTGTAAAACATTTAAAAAATATTTTGACTTCATTTAAGAACGCAAAGCTTGTTGATGTTGCTGATGAGCTTTATATAAGGGAGACAAGACATATTAAAGGTGAATATTTGTTAAAAGCAACCGATGTTTTAGGTAATAGAAATTTTTCGGACAAGATTGCGTTGTCTTCTTATCCGATAGATATTCAAGCTACTGCAAAGAGCAACAGCGGATATATTATCGGATCACCTGATCAATATTCTATACCACTTAGATGTGTTGTGCCTCAAAAGATAGACAATTTGTTTATTGTTGGGCGTTCGGCATCATATAGTTCTGTTGCGGCAGGAAGTGCAAGGGTTATTCCGACAGGAATGGTTGTTGGAGAGTCTACTGGTATCGCTGCAGTTTATACTATTTATAAAGACACTACGCCACGAGAACTTACTAAGTCAAAGAGTAGAATAAGGCAACTTAGTGGAATTTTGAAGAATCAAAATATTTATTTACCTGAATATGTTGGTAATGATCCCAATAGCGATATTGTTGGATATGAAAAAATAAAGAAGTTAATTGATTTAGGCATGCTTTCAGGCGGCTATTCAAACAATTACTATTTTAATAAGGAAGCAACATTTTCTACTCTGTGCAATGCTTTGGTTAATGCTTTGCAACGTGGCGGAAGTGAGAAATATGACTTGGCTTCATCAAGCCGTATTACGAGGTATTATTCTTCGGATAAGTTGACAGGAGGGGCAGCTGCGAGGATTGTTGCCGGTTTTTTTGAAAAATATACCGAGCCGGCTCAAGTTGTAAGAACAGCATCTCAAACTGACGAGGAGTTTGCTGCGGAAAAGAAAGAGAGAATTGCAAAAATTGAGGAAGAGTGTTGGGAAATTGCTCAGAAAGAAGGATATTTTTCAGAGGATTTCAAAATTGATGATGTTTTGACATATAGAAACGTCTTGATTATAGCAGTTGATACAATTGAAAGATACATTGGAAGAGAAATTGAAATTCAGTAGTAGCAATTCAAAAGTTTAGGGGGATTTACTAATGATGAAAAGGATATTTTGCTTTATAATGTTTTGGTTAATTAGTGCGAATTTTGCTTTTGCAAGTGATTTTACGACCATTAACGGAGTAAAATATGTTAGTGAGTCGAAAGCAGAGTCGATTTGGGGCGTTGATATCGATTTCTTTGAAGGTTCCGGATTAATTAGAGTAAAGGCTAAAGAAGAAATATACTATACAAAATTGAATTCTTACAATTTTGCAAAAAATATTTATATAAATCCATTTTTTATAAATTCTCCAAAACTTATTATAAATGGTAAAATTTCAACAAAAGCATCTACTTTTATGTTGGATAGTGAAATATATATTCCTATAGATTTTTTCTACAGCGAATTTTATTCAAGTGATCTATATGACGTCATTGTTGTTGGCGGAGATCCGGAAGGGGTTACGGCAGCAATTTCTGCAGCCAGAAACGGTGCAAAAACATTATTACTTAGCAGTGAAGATGGACTTGGAGGACTTTTTACATATGGAATGTTAAATACGTTAGACATGAATTATAATAAAGCAGGAGAGTTACTTACAAGGGGAATTTTTGATGAGTTTTATGATAAAATCGGGCGTACTGAGTCGTTTGGAGTTGAGTATGTAAAAAAAGTTTTTGAAGATATGGTTTTGGCTGAACCTAATATTGATTACAGAGTAAACCAAATTTTTAATGATGTGGTTTTAGAAGACAATGTTGTTACAGGGGTTACAATGACTGACAAACTTGGGGTTAATAATACTTTTTATGGTAAGCGGGTTATTGATGCTACTCAAAACGCTGATGTTTGTGCAAAGGCAGGCGTTCCGTATTATACAGGCATGGAAGATGTTAATGTTACAGGAAATATGGCAGCTACATTAGTTTTCAAAATAGGTGGAGTAGATTGGGAAGAGCTTAGAAATGATATTAATAGATATGCTGAAGAGACAGGCGACTATAGTTGCGGTATAAATGAAAGCAGTGCGTGGGGATTTGGAAAGTGGTGTTATGATAATTATAAGAGTATATATTACAATATGAAATTTCGAGGCCCGAATATGGGACTTCAAGATGATGGAACGGTGTTAATAAATGCTCTGCAGATTTTTTATGTGGATTTGTCTGATGAGAATAGTATCGAAAATGCAAAAAAATATGGGGAAATTGAGGCTAGAAACGCATTTTTACATCTAAAAAATAAGTTAAATTCTTTTGCTAATGCATATTTTATAGATACGGCGGATGAACTTTACATAAGAGAAGCAAGACACATTCAGGGCGAATATGTTTTACAGGCTTCTGACTTGCTTGAAGGTGTGAATTTTGATGATAAAATAGCTATGGGTTCCTATCCGCTTGATATACAGTCTACTAACATGAAGAATAACGGATATGTTGTCTTAGCACCGGATCAATACTCAATTCCATATAGATGTATCGTTCCAAAGGAGATAGAAAATTTATATATTGTAGGGAAATCTGCATCGTACAGCTCTGTTGCGGCAGGAAGTGCCAGAGTTGTGCCGATTGGAATGGTTGAAGGTGAATCTGCCGGTGCTATTGCTATGTATACAATTGAAAAAGGTATAACGCCTCGTGAGGTTATAGGTAATTTTGTTTGTATGAATGAAATTACAGATATGTTAAAGACTCAAGGTGTGTATTTGCCGGATTATGAGCCGAGTAATCCGTATAATCATTTAACAGGGTATGATAAGATTGCGATGTTAATTGACTACGGTGTTATAACAGGCGGATATAATAATGATTTTAGGTTTGATGAACTGGCAACCGGAATAAGTTCGGCAAATGTTTTGAGAAACTATGCTGTAAGAAGGCTTGGAATGGATGATGAAAGTATAAAAGAAAAACTTGCCGATTTTTTGACATATGAGGAAATACCGGTTTCGACTTTACTTAGAATGATTTACAGTTTGAAAAACGATGATTATAAAACTGTTAGTGATAATGCTATTTGGGATTTTGCAGTTAGTAAAGGATTACTTTCAGATGTCGGCACTATAGATATGCGTGATACGATTACTATGAAAGATATGTATGTTATTATTGCAAGTTATATTGAAAATGTTTTTAAAATTGATGTTTTGAATTAAATTTATTATAAAGTAAATAATAATTACATTGGAGGCGAGTTTTTATGATACTTGTTACCGGCGGGGCAGGGTATATTGGAAGTCATACTTGTGTTGAGTTACTAAATGCGGGATATGATATTT
>CAZXFU010000003.1:0-35165 GCA_964640345.1 uncultured Eubacteriales bacterium | reverse complement strand
ATTAAAAAAAACACCAACGTCGTTACTGCTGCTTTCCCCCACTTGCCTTGAGACAGGTTATTCCATGACTCTTTTCTCATTTCTCCGCATGGAATATCGTTCACATTTACCATAAAATCTCTCCCCTTCAAAAATCATTTTTAATGCAAAACAACATTACCTACTGCTCATATATCGGTCATTATCTATTTTTACTTAATGCATCACTTCAACATTTTCTTTAAATACTCTCCTGTAGCAGACTCTTTAACTTTAGCAACATCCTCGGGAGTACCAGTAGCAATAATATTACCACCCTTTTCCCCACCATCCGGTCCTAAATCTATAATATAATCCGCACACTTAATAATATCTAAATTATGCTCAATAACAACTATCGTATTTCCTGCGTCAGCTAATTTGTACAATATATCAATAAGTTTGGAAACGTCAGCCATATGAAGACCTGTTGTGGGTTCATCTAAAATATATAACGTACTTCCGGTACTTCTACGACTTAATTCTGAAGCTAATTTTATTCTTTGAGCCTCGCCACCAGACAGTGTTGTAGACGCCTGCCCAAGTTTTATATATCCAAGTCCGACATCATACAAAGTCTGAATTTTATTTTTTATCGAAGGTAAATTCTTAAAAAATTCTAAAGCTTCCTCAACTGTCATATTAAGTACATCAGAAATACTCTTCCCTTTATACTTTACCTCTAGGGTTTCTCTATTATATCTCTTTCCTTTACAAACCTCACAAGGAACATAAACATCAGGTAAAAAGTGCATTTCAATTTTTATAATGCCATCTCCTGAGCAAGACTCACATCTTCCGCCACGAATATTAAAACTAAATCTCCCAGGATTATATCCTCTCATCTTAGCTTCATTCGTCTCCGCAAATAATTTCCTTATCAAATCAAAAACTCCAGTGTACGTCGCAGGATTAGAACGTGGCGTTCTGCCAATAGGCGACTGATCAATATTTATTACCTTGTCAAGACTTTCATATCCCTTTATTTCTTTATACTTCCCAGCATCCAAATTAGCACGGTTTAATTTATTAGCCAAAGATTTATATAGGATTTCATTTACTAATGAGCTCTTTCCTGAGCCTGAAACACCTGTAACACAATTTATAACACCCTGTTTAAAAGTAACATTTACATTTTTTAAATTATTTTCACTAGCTCCGATTACCTTTAACTCTTTTCCATTTCCTTTTCTTCTATCTTTAGGCACTTCTATCTTTTTTCTGCCGCTAAGATATGCCCCTGTAATAGAATCCTTATTAGCTTTAATTTCCTCAACAGTTCCTTGAGCAACAACCTTACCACCGTGTACTCCCGCTCCCGGACCTATATCAATGATTTCGTCTGCAGCATACATCGTATCTTCGTCATGCTCAACCACAATAAGCGTATTACCCAAATCGCGTAAATTTTTTAAAGCATCTATTAGCTTCTGATTATCTCTTTGATGAAGACCAATGCTAGGCTCATCAAGAATATATAAAACCCCTGTAAGTCCAGACCCAATCTGTGTAGCAAGCCTTATTCTCTGTGCTTCTCCTCCAGACAGCGTAGCTGAAGCCCTTGATAAAGTCAAATACTCAAGACCCACATTAACTAAAAACTCAAGTCTAGCCTTAATCTCTTTTAAAATCTGGTAAGAAATAGTCTCTTCTTTTTTAGTCATTTTTAGCTTATTAAAAAACTCTCTCATCTGCAAAACAGATAAATTAGTAAGCTCATAAATATTCTTATTTCCGACAGTAACAGCTAAAGATTCTTTCTTTAGCCTCTTTCCTCCACAAATCGGGCAAACAGCATTAGACATAAGCGACTCATAATAATCTTTCATGCTCTGAGAACTCGTGTCCCTATATCTTCGCATAAGAGAATTTATAACCCCCTCAAAAGTAGATAAATAATCCGCACTCCCATAAGCTTTTTCATATTTAACTTTAAAACGCTCTTTTGTACCATACAAAATAATATTCTTAACCTTATCCGATAACTTCTCAAAAGGCGTGTCCAAGCTAAAATTAAAATGCTCTGCTAAAGCTCTTAAATACATCATATTATAGCCATCACCACTATTACTGCTCCATCCGGCCACCTTTATCGCACCTTCATTTAAACTAAGTTTAGGATCAGGTATTACCAACTTTGGATCTATCTCCATCAAAGTACCAATTCCGGCACATCTCGGGCAAGCACCAAATGGGCTGTTAAAAGAAAACTGCCTTGGCTCGATTTCTTCAATACTTATCCCGCAATCCGGGCAAGCATAATTTTGAGAAAAAAGCAAATTCTCTTGACCATTAACGTCAACCATAACCAAGTTATCAGCAATATTACAAGCAGTCTCAACAGACTCTGAAATACGCTTCTCTATCTCAGCTTTAATAACCAACCTATCAACAATAATTTCGATATTATGTTTCTTTTGCTTATCCAAAGAAATTTCTTCATTCAAATCTAAAATCTCTCCATCAACTCTTGCCCTAACAAAGCCGTTCTTCCTAGCATCTTCAAACACTTTAATATGCTCGCCCTTTTTACCTCGAATTACAGGAGCTAAAATCTGAATTTTACTCCCCTCAGGTAAGGCTAGAATATTATCTGTAATCTGATCAACAGACTGCTGAGTTATCGGCTTACCACAACTAGGACAATGAGGATGACCAATACGAGCATATAATAATCTCAAATAATCATAAATTTCCGTAACTGTTCCAACGGTAGAACGAGGATTTTTACTAGTAGTCTTTTGATCTATAGAAATGGCAGGAGAAAGACCCTCAATATACTCAACATTAGGTTTCTCCATAAGACCTAAAAACTGCCTAGCATATGCAGACAAAGACTCGACATAACGTCTTTGCCCTTCAGCATAAATAGTATCAAAAGCAAGTGACGACTTCCCGGAACCGCTGAGTCCAGTAATAACAACAAACTTATTTCTAGGGATATTAACATCAATATTCTTCAAATTATTCTCTTTAGCACCTTTAATTTTTATATACTCCAAATCAATTACTTCCCTTCTTATTAATACACGCATTTCACATTTTCTTCCCCCAGCACATCCTTTAACTCCAAAATTAAATGCTCAGAGGCATTAACCGAAAGTTCTTTGGGCACAACTTTCGTAACCTTTTCTCCCGAATAATAAAGCATAACAGACGTACTACCTAAACTGCTTCTTAATATTGGTATAATTTTATCATCAACAATTCCTTCATTTTTTTCATCAATCTTCAAATATAACTTTGAAGCAGTCATCTTTATCTCTTCAATGAAATTGCAAATTATCTTAGGAGCCTCATCTTCTCTTAAACTAAGTCGACCCTTTATAATAACCGGAACATCCTCTTTTATGCACTCCTCTATCTTCCGATAAACCTTAGGAAACACAATAACATCAATAGTTCCGTAAAAATCCTCAAGACCAAAAAAGCCCATCTTTTCATTGTTCTTAGTGATTTTCGACCTAGGGTTCTCAATAATCCCGCCAATAGTAACATCCATATTATCTGTTATCTTATTTTCAAAGTTTTCATTATTAACGTTCTCAATATACTCTAAAACGTCATGCAAGTTAATATTACTACGTTTCTCAATAATATCTCTAAACTTATCAAGCGGATGCCCACTAATATATAAGCCCAGCATTTCCTTTTCAAGTGTAAGAAGTTCCTTCTCGGAAAGCTCCGGTTTTACAGGATAATTAAAATTCACAGAAGAATCTTTTTCACCTTTCTCCATATCAAAAAGACTAAATTGTCCAATAACATTATTTTTCTCACTTTGAGAAATCCCATCAATAATTTTTTCATAGGAATCAAGTAAAATAGATCTGTACTTCATTCCGTCAA
The DNA here is from genome assembly GCA_964640345.1 of uncultured Eubacteriales bacterium. Lineage (GTDB taxonomy): Bacteria > Bacillota > Clostridia > TANB77 > RGIG9151 > RGIG9151. The sequence continues at coordinate 31,298 of CAZXFU010000003.1, read as the reverse complement.
ACGCTCCGCACTTAATAAGTGATTCCACGCATTTTTTATTTATCCTCTTACCTGAAATTCTCTTACAAAAATCGTCAAAATCCTTAAAAATTCCGTTTTTATCACGTTCTTCAACAATAATATCAACAGCATCTTCTCCAATATTCTTAACAGCCGCAAGGCCAAACCTAATGGCATTACCCTTAACTGTAAAAAGTGTAAAGCTCTCATTAATATTCGGTCCTAAAATCTTTATTCCAAGCTTTCTACACTCTGTAATATACTGCGGAACTTTTTCCAAACTTCCAATAAAACTATTTAGCATCGCAGCCATAAACTCGGCCGGGTAATGAGCTTTCAAAAATGCTGTCCTGTACGCAACAACAGCATAAGCAGCAGCATGAGATTTGTTAAACGCATACTTTGCAAAATCCGTCATCTCATCAAAAATTTTATTAGCCGATTCCTCATCAATCCCACGTTCAACGCAGCCATCAATAAAAATGTTTCTCTCCTTTGCCATAACATCGGCTTTTTTCTTCGCCATCGCACGCCTTACCAAATCTGCATGTCCAAAACTATAACCGGCAAGTTCACGAACAATTTGCATAACTTGCTCTTGGTAAACCATACATCCGTATGTAACATTTAAAATAGGTTCTAACGCCGGATGCAAATATGTAATTTCCTTACCTGAATTCTTATTTTTTATATATCTCGGGATTTGATCCATCGGTCCCGGTCTATATAAAGAAATACCGGCAATAATATCTTCTAATGTCGACGGCTTTAACTCACGCATAAACTCCTTCATACCTGCACTTTCAAGCTGAAACACACCTTCTGTCTTTCCCTCGCTAATCAGCTTAAAAACCAAAGGATCTGACATATCATCTGTGAACTCTATATCCACATTATAATTTTGTTTTATAAAATCTATAGCATCTTTTATAACAGTAAGTGTTCTAAGCCCTAAGAAGTCCATTTTAAGAAGCCCCAGCTCCTCTAATGTCGTCATGGTAAACTGAGTACTTATGCTCTCGTCATTTTTATATAATGCAACATAATTCATAACCGGCTCTTTCGTAATAACAACCCCAGCCGCATGAGTAGAAGCATGACGAGGCAATCCCTCTAACGCCATAGAAATATCTATAAGCTTCTTAACGTCAACATCAGTCTCGTAAAGTAGCCTTAAATCATTACTAATCTCAAGAGCCCTTTTTATATTAATTCCAAGCTCGTTAGGAATATTTTTCGCTACCAAATCCGTCTTTGCATAAGAAATATCAAGTACACGTCCAACATCACGAATAACCGCACGTGCAGCTAATGTGCCAAAAGTAATAATCTGAGCAACATGTTCCTTTCCGTACTTCCTTATAACATAGTCAATAACTTCCTGACGCCTTCTATAGCAAAAATCAACGTCAATATCCGGCATACTAACCCTTTCCGGGTTTAAGAACCTCTCAAAAAGCAAATTAAACTTGAGCGGATCAATATCGGTAATTTCCAGAGCATATGCAACTATACTTCCGGCAGCCGAGCCTCTTCCAGGGCCTACAGGTATTCCATTATCTTTAGCATACCTTATAAAGTCCTCAACAATAAGAAAGTAGTCAACATATCCCATTTTCTTAATTACATCAATTTCGTAATTAAGCCTATCTATTTTTTCTTGCGTAACATTTCCTGAATACCGTTTCTCTAAACCTTTCTTACAACGTTCAACAAAATAATCTTCATGCGACATATCTGTGTCAATTTTGAATTCGGGCAGTTTAAGATTTCCAAACTCAAACTCTACATTACACATATCTGCAATTTTTAATGTGTTTCCAATAGCTTCCGGAAAATTCTTAAACCTGCTCTCCATCTCTTCAGAAGACTTTAAGTAAAATTCATTTGTTGAAAAACTAAGCCTATCCGTATCTGACATCTTTTTCGCTGTCTGGATACATAATAAAACCTCATGACTATAATAGTCATCTTTAGTTAAGTAATGAGCATCGTTTGTTGCAACAAGCGGAATATCTAATTCCCGAGCCAGTCTCACAATTCCCTGATTAACTAAAACCTGTTCATCTATTCCATTAGACTGCATCTCTAAAAAGAAACTGCCATCCTCAAAAATATCTTTATATTCTAAAGCTAAATTTCTTGCCTTGTCATAATCGTTTTCAATAAGTGCCCTTGGAATTTCTCCAGCTAAACATGCACTAAGTCCAATTAACCCGGCAGAATATTTTCTTAAAATCTCCTTATCAATTCGAGGCTTATAATAAAAGCCTTCTAAAAAGCCAAGTGAAACAAGCTTTGTTAAATTCCTATATCCTTCATTATTTTTACATAGCAAAACAAGATGCCCTCTTTCGGCATCTCCTGAATTAGAATCTCTATCAAAACGACTTCGCGTTGCAACATAAACCTCGCAACCTATAATCGGCTTAATACCATTTTTTTTCGCTTCCTTATAAAAATCCATAACACCGTACATAACACCATGATCTGTAAGAGCGATCGCCGGCATTTCAAACTCCTTAGCTCTCGCCACCAAATCTTTTATGCGAATTGCACCATCCAGCAAGCTATATTCACTATGCACATGTAAATGAACAAAGGGCATACCTGTCGCCTCCCATGATAAATAATAACAGATAATCAGGATTTTGTCCATAATTCTATTTCAGGGCACAACTTAGATTAATCTACTATATGTGTTATGCCGATATATAAATTGATGATTATTATACAGGAGATGATGAGATGGATCCCATATTTAATGAGGTAGAAACAGTACTGCGAACGTTGCTTAATAACCTTTTGAAAGAAAATTCACATCCACTTGTCGATAAAGAAGATAATGTAACATCTGATTTTTCCGGAATACTAAATTTTGCATCAATGCTAATTGAAAAACTTCAGCCGGACTTCGATGATCCCATCGATAGGTATAGTTGGATGGTAAACTATGTACATGTACATGATAGAAATGAAGACCCGATTCTTTATCAGCAGGCTTTAATTACATGCAATCAACATGATTACCATACACGCTTTAATTCACTAGATAACATCAAAAAAATCGATGAAACCGAGCAAGACGACTTGCAATTAGCTATATTGATTCAATTTTTGGGCAACTTGTCACATTTACGTGATTATTGTGAAAACCCCAATGCTAATGTTAATACCAGCGTACTTACAAAGCCTAGTTACGAGATGAAAAACAGACTAATAAAACACTTAAAAGAACAATATCCTGAAAGAACATTTGCAATCGAGACAGATCGTCCAAATGCAAAGGTAAGTTTTTTTCTTCATATAAATAGTTTGGAACGTTTTACTAAGCCTGAGGTTCTTAAAACGCTAAATAATGATAATATTAAAGATTTTAGCTACTTTTTAAGTTGGCATTCAAAAGACGAAGAGCTATTAAATCCGCATTCAGAGTTACCGGAGTCATTTTATATAATGGCTGAAAAGGTCCTAAAGCACCATGTTCCAGAATTTAGCAATAAAAAATCTTTTAACCGCAAAGATATAAAAAATAAATTTTTTAACTTGCGTTTAAACGTTACTCTAGACTCTGCTATAAAAGATGCCTTGAACTTAAATAATGCCAAAACGATTGAAACTTTAATAAGAGATGAAAGTTCGTATAAAATAGACCGATTTAAAAGACCTCAACTTTATAAAGACACTAAATATAATAGTGAATTCACTGGAGGAGGGATATATGAAGAAAAAGCTCCAAACGTTCCCGAAGAAGCTATAGTTAGTACTAATATTAAACCTGATAATCTACCCGAAACAATACACAAGAACTCCGAAGAAATTTGGGAAAATATTAAAAATTCCGATAACGATGTAATTCGAAAACTATTACCGTTATTAGATTCAAATGCGTTTCATAATGGATTTGAGCTATCAAAAATATTTGAAATGGAAATTTTACAAACTGCTTTTGATATGAAAAAAATACTTCCTGAAGAATTTGAGAGCCAACAATATGATATTTTAAGTTCAATCATATCTAGCTCAAAGAAAAAAGACCGTATTGAAATAAAATCTTGCGGAGAAACTAGTAAGAAAAAAAATACAGGCGACTTCTTTATAATTCGAATACAAGATGACTTAGGCAGTAAACCATTGTTTTATAAGCTATCTGGTAAAATAAAATCAAAATTACAGGAAAGTTACCCGGATATCAAATTATCTTCCGGTAAAGCTATCCATTCAATAGAAAATTTAGAGATTTTAGGAAAACTTTCCCGTAAAAAAAACAACGTCAGAAAAACAACTACCGTAGAAAAAGAAGAACTGGAAAACTTAGCAGAAAATCATCAAACCTCTTTACCTCAATTTACAGCAAAAGATTTAGATGACTTTTTAAGTCAAAAAGACTCTATGGAAAGATTACGTATTGCACTGAAAAATACTACTCCCGAAATTAAAGCTTTACTTGCCGCAATTATCGAACAATCAGTTCCGGGAAGCATATTACCTTCAAAAGCAGAAACTAAATCCAGAAGAAACGGAGGACTTGCACATGAATAATATTCAAAAAATGATTAATCAAGTAAATGCAATTATTAGTTTGCTCCCTGAAAATGAAAGAAGAATTTTGCCAAAAAAATTAGTTGATTTTTTTAATAATAAAGCAAATTGTTCTCCGGAAAATGCAATAGACATTTCTAAGCCTCTTGGAGAGCAAGCCTTAGTAGATGAAACGATGTTAATGTTATACTACATAAATAATTTGTTAAAGAACTAAAAAAATGGACGAGATTAGGCTACCGAAAAAGTCTAAATTCGTCCATATTTTTTTTACAGCAAACCGCTTGTATTCATCAAATCTTGCCATGGAGATAACAGCAACTTTGCAAGGAAGAACAATACAGGAAGTAACATCACAAATGCAATATACATCTTTGTTTCGATTTTTTTCTCTTCCATTAGTTTCCGATATTCTTTCCTACTAAGCCTTCTTCTTTGAAGCGTTTGCAACGCTGAATATTTATCCGACGTAGCACATTGCCTTAGTGTAGAAACAAGAGCCTGAAAATCTTTATTTTTACTGCTATCGCCTAAATTTATAAGTGCTTGCTCAAAGTCTATCGGATATTCAAGCAAGGCTTTTTCAAAGTTTGGTTTAAATGCCTTACTATTTAATGATAAAATTCTTAAGACCTCTTTTACCGTAACGTTCTCAATAGACCCCACCATTATAGTTAGCATCTCAAGTGCTATAACTTCATTATCAAAAGATTGATATCTTATTAATCTCGATATTCTTAAATATGCATTTGGGATATAATATCCACACAATGAGAATAGCAATATAAGTAATATTGATACCGGACTTATCTCCTTTGCAGCATAAACTTTCTTTAGTTTGTCATACATATCTGGTACGTCGTTTGCTACATTATCATCTGTCGTGAGATGGTTTTCTAACATAATTTCCTGAATAACCTGCTTTGCGGTTAAAGCATCTTCTGTTTTTAGAATTCTTGTATCAATCAAATTTTCAACTATTTGATACGTATCTTTTCTTGCCTTTTCCATTTCACGTTTTTCTTGATTAGATGAAGTATCAACCTGCTTTGTTGAATCGCTTCCAAGTACATCAACAGTTTCAACTATTTGGTCTGTTATAATGGCATCTATTCTTATTGATCTGTTAATAAAAAATATAGATAAAAATATTACTAGCAAAACAATCGGCGTTACAACCTTAAATAAGTAAAACACTCTCATTGAGATATTAACTCCGGAGTCACTTATAAGTCTCTCGTTTTGCCTGTATTCCCTCTCTTCTGCCGGTGGCATAAGACCATTAATTACTTTTTTAAATACAGGTGAGTAAGTAAGCTCTTCTAAAGAAAATGTATCATTTTTTACCTTTATCGCCCGGGGCTGATGTACAAACAAAATTATCAAAAATAACACTAATAACACTATCAGACCTATTACAATACCTAAAATTATTTCCCCCATGTACTTTATCACCCCTTTATAATCTTTCAACAATCATCATACATAAAAACGTTATGAATGCGATTGTTAACGTAATAATAATCTCATTTTGACCGGAATAACCCATATAATATTCTTTAGCAGATTCAGACATCAACATATTTGAAAAAATAGCCAATACTACTAAAAGGATCGTGGAAAGTGCAACTAATTTAAATCCTAACATTTTACTTCTTACTCTATCTTTTGCGATAATATCGTTTTCAATTTCTGTATTTAAATCATCTAATTGAGCAATAATCGTTCCGCCCTTTGTGTAGTTTATCAAAAGAAGACTCGCAAAAATACCTGCCCAATCGTTTTTTATTCTCGATCTAAAATACTCAATTCCGTCTTCAAAGTCAATATTATATGACTTATAAAGCCTTTCAAATTCTTTGCCAACAACTCTTGGCATAAACTGATAAGAATCTCTTAGTGCATTAAAAACCTTATTTGACTTCCTATAACTGCTTGCAAACTCATCAATAGCTTGTGGCAACTGCTTTATCATTTTGGCAAGTTGAGCTTCATAAAATATACTAAACACCATCCAAGGAATAGCCAAACCTATTGCTACTATTAAAATAATAGCATATGGATATGTATTTACAAATGGATACAGCAACACAATAATTCCAATTGCACAAATTAAGATAAATCCCATAACATATAATGCATATCTCTCATTTTCTTGCCTTGAACCTGTATTTGTAATAGCAAACTTATTAGCAATCCTTGTTTGAATTCCATATAAAATAGGAATATTTTTTAGCGAATATACAGCTTTTACACTGCTTTTTCTTTGGTTAAGCCATGCACTGTTTTTCTTTTCTATATACGTTATATATATTAAAATTCCTATCAGCATAACCACAGCAACGGCAATAAAGATTAACAATCCATATCCGAATTCTACAAACCAATCAGTTATCAAAAGGGAAATCTCTGACATCTATTTCATCCTCCATTTCCTAACAAAAATCATTTTTTTGCCTGTTTTTTAGTTTTTACTTCTACATCTTCTGCCTTATTTTTACTGTTTTTCTTTCCTTTAGTTTCCGGCTTTTCAACTTCATTTTTTTCTTCAGAATTTAATTCATCTGTTTTTACATTTTCTTTAAATAAATCTTTTATTTTCTTTATATTCTCTATTGGCATACCATAATCAAGCAGCTTTTCAAGGAATTCGTCTGAGACACATTGAACCGGCAACAATTCCTTCTTATCATGGTCATACCTAAAAATATCATTAACTGCAAATTTATAGTCTGTATCATCTGCTTCAACAACAGAAATACGATTTATATATCTTTTACCGGTTTTATAATCAAGCCGTCCCTCCAAAATCAAGTCAATAGCATCCGCAACGTCAAATTGAGCTGTTAAGAAGTCTTTATACTGACTACTTCTCATACAAAGGTTTCTCAAGTCATGTATCGCACGAGTAGGCGAAGAACTATGAAAAGTAGCAGCAGAGCCACGGCATTGACGTAACATTGCGTTTATCGTTTCTACAGCTTCGTTAGAAGACCTTATTTCTCCAAGTAGAATAATATCTCTATTTTGTCTTAACATTAACTCAAACAACTTGTCTGCCGGGAATTTTTCGGTAGACTGCAAAGCAATAACGTTTTTACTAGGATAATAATCATCTAAGTTCAACTCAAACATATTTTCAATCGTTCCAATACCGATTGCATCAGATACTTCATTTAATAAAACTCTTAAAAGCGTAGATTTACCACTACCCTGTTGACCTATAATTAGGAAGTTTGGACGCCCTGCAAATACAAGCTCAATAAATTTTACTGCAAGTGCAGTTAAAGTTGCTTTGTCTACTAAATCATATTTAGTAACATTTGCCAAATGGAAGTGACGAATATTAAGTATCGGATACTTGGCAACAGGAGGAATAACCGCCGTAACACGGCTTCCGTTCATTCTTTGGCAATAGACAATCGGCTCACTCGCTGTTATATCATTTTTACTATCAAAACTAATTGCAGTAGAAACTTTTTTCTGTAAAACCGCATTATTTTCGAAGCGAAGCTTCTTAACCTGTCTTTTTAATCCGCCAACCTGAACCCAAATATAATCTTTACCATTTACTCCTGTTTCGTCGATATGCCCTTCGCATAATTCATCAATTACGCCGAGTCCGTATAACTCCTGGTAAATAATTTGGACAAGTCTGTCTAGCTTGGTTTCATAATCATCATCATGATTTAACATCATATGCTCAAATAGTTTATAAAAAGGATCGTTTTCATCATCACCATAAATATTCTCAAAATAATTTATATGATATTGTGAAATCAAGTCGTCGATATTATCCTCTGTTATTTTTAACTTAAATTCTTTTAAACAAATTTTTAATATTTCTTCTTTTACATACCCTTTCGCCTCCGGACTCCCGGCAGCCGCCTGGTCAATTTTCTTTTGGTGGAGCATTTTTAATTCTTTATCATCTTTATAGTTCTCCATTATATTCTTTATGTCGTTTATGACATCATTTAGAAGTACCTGTGTCATCTTCTCACTTCCTTACTTTTTTGAAGAAAACAATCTTGCAAAAAAACCTTTTTTGGCTTTTTCATTATATTTGCTATCAATTAACATATTTGTATTAACAATATCAAGTTTTTTTAGTTCCTTTATATTTAATTTTTCAGCCACTTTAATAATAAGCTGCGAAAAATCGTTATTAAACAGGTCTTCTGTTTTGTAAAAAGGATCTAATATTTTTTGGTTATAAAAGTTCTTAAACAATTTAGAATATCTTATCAAACTAAGGTCAGATAACTTAAATTCTTTAGTAATATCGCCATAATCCGGATAAATGTCTTCTTCATACATATTTATAACATTAATAACTTTCTCATCTTTAAATTCGTTATGATTAACGTACCAATCAATTATATAGGCATTTTGAGTAAGCATATTTACAAATACATCACTAACCTCATAAATCTGCTTTATTAATGAATTCTTGTTTACTCCCGCTCCCGCATCGATAATAATAATATCAAAATATTTCTTTGCCTCTTCTATAATTTTTATAATATACTTATCGTTTTTCCTTATATAGTCCAATGTATCAATCTGCGTCGAATTTATAACACGTAAATGCTTATTTACTTCTTCTGTATATAACATAAAAATTTCTTGAGATAATTCCTGTGTTTTTACCATAGAAATCAAATCATCTATTCCATTTGGATTAGTCTGTTCGGCAATATATGCGATTTCTTTAAACATAAAATTTGTATCAATAATTAATATCTTTTTATCGAGCAAAGTAGAGAGCTTGTATGCAAGATTAAACGTAAAACATGTAATACCCTGGCCATGTTTTATACTTCCTACTGAAATTACTTTTGAGTTTCTATTTTCACCCATTCTTACTCTCCCTTTCCAAATTAGAAGTTAGGCATAGCAACATCTGTCATAAATGTCTCCGCCTGGCTTCCCTCTTTATAATAATTTTCTGCATTACCAATAAACAACGAACCTTGGCGTTTTGCAATTTCGATTTTGTTTATTTCTTCATATGACAAATTAAAGCAAACATAACCCGGCACTACAGCAGCTCCTTCTTGAGATTTTCTGCTATTTCCTGATTCGTCTCTTATATCTGCAATCTGCTTTCCGGCAAGCACAATATCAATAGCCTTATTGTCCGGTAAATTCTGATATTCCGCAATCGTCTTAGCGTTTTCTGTGTATAATACACAAATATCAACTTTTTCGCCTAAACTTATATTATATCCGCCTGTAGTAGATGAATCAAATGGGATAGCGTAAAGCCTCGTTTCATCTCCAACTACATTTTCATTTAAAACAAGCTTTTCGGCAAGTAGGATTTCACCTTTATAAATCTTGTCCTTAGCCACTTTCCCAACTGCCCAAAGCTCATCATTTTTCTCTCTTTTAGTACCATTCTGATATGCTTCTACAGAAGAAACATTATCATCATCTTTATTCATTCTGTAAACTGCTCCATCAACATCTAAAACATTTTGTATCTGAACAAGCTGAACATTATCAGAAGTTATGGACTTACCAGGTTCTATATCCTGAGTCGCAACAACTCTATAAACCATTTCCTCAGTGTTTTTTCTTAATGCGTCTATCTCAGCCGTAAACAACGCAGTTATAATAGCAATAACAATTAAGAAAAATATTGACGTACATACCACATGCCTAATCCTTGAAATCTTCACAATAATCTACCTACCTTTCTCTCCTTATTTATCGGTTTTGCAAAAAGGTTTATTAATACTTTATAATGATAATTTTAAAAATCTAAAAACAAATTTATTAAAAAGCAGCAATAGAGCACAAACCAAAATTCCAAACATTGTATCATCTTTGATATTCGTAAAATTTACTATACCTAACGACACAGCAAAAAACGCTTGCATAAAAAGTAGTGAACAAAAGCCTTTGCACCATCTAATAAATATTCTCTCTCCATCCTTTATCCCACAGACTAAAAAAGACACGGGCGATAAAAGTATCAAAACTCTTAGTAAAATGTATCTTCCACAAAGAAAAACAGATAGTAAAAAAGAAGAGAAAAAAATAAATAAGGATATAAGTGCATCAACAGTATAAATATTGAGTTGGGATTCTTCATCTTTTTCAGTATCAAAGTCATTTTTGTCTACACATTCTTCCAAAAAAGCAAATGATGTATTACTTTCACCCACATAGCCTCTAATATAATTCGTGCAATTTTCTGCAAAAAACACTCCGGAATAGCAAATAAAAAATGCCGAATTTGCTAAAACTCCAAATATAATAATCCTGATAAACATCTTCCAAGGGACATCAACTTTTTGGGAAATAAAGTAAGAAAACAAACTCTTAAAACCGAAAAATAACAAAATCCCCCATATTACAAAGTTAGATAAATTCATAATCGCATTTGCTATATTTTGAGTTTTATCTAAAAATTTCCCTGAGCTTTCAATATATAAAAAATTCGCATTCAAAAAAGCAAACTTGTCCATAAGTTCGTAAAAATTATTAGGCATGACCTCCGCTAAAAGTTCCGAAGTGGAATTCCAAAGTCCCTTTAAGCAGTCTAACGCCTCTACTATAGCAACTATCTTATTCAACTATATACCTCCAATCTTTTTGCACTGGAAAATAAGACATAAGGTTACGCATTATTCTGTTAAACCTTATGTCTTGTTTTCACCCGCACTTTACGATTTTGTGACAAATGTTTTAATTGCCTTTAATAGTAAATCGATTCCCATAACCATACCGTACGAAACAAAGCAAGACCTTATAAGTCTTCTTCCTACCAACATTCTTTCGGTATCTCCAAAGCTAAACTTTTTAATAAGGACACCGCTTATAACCCCAATTGCGGCTGCCGGAGTAGCAATAGTTACCAACCAAGACTGTATTTTGGTAAGTGCACTGTTCAAATTATTCATAATAGTAGGATAACTTGCTGCTGCAAAAGAAACCGTCGTAATCAAAACACAAAACACCGGTACTAAAACAGCAAACTTCTTTTTCAAAATTCTCCCTCCTTTCCATTCAACATTTTTACATTAATGTATTTATATGGAAATAATATACCAATATTTTGAAATTGTCCATATATTTTTTAATAAATTTATATTTTTTTCCAAAAATCTTTATATTTTATGAAAAATACTGTATACTAAGTAACAGGAAACTGAAAATATAAGGAGAAAGGAAGATAAAAATGGAAAAAATAACACCTGATATGACTATAGGCGAAATATTAGAACTTCGCGGAGAAGAAGTCGCTCCAATTCTTTTAGGAATGGGAATGCACTGTCTTGGTTGCCCTTCTTCACAAATGGAAACATTAGAAGAAGCTTGTAACGTTCATGGCGTAGATGTAAACGAGATACTTAGTCAAATAAATGCCTAAGAAATAAAATTGACAGATAAAAAGTTTTTATCTGTCAATTTTATTTCTTAGGCAAAACGGAAATAATTTCTTCCGGCACCCACTTTGTGATGTCTTTTCCATAATTATAAAGTTCCATAACCACTGATGAACTAATATGTGCAGTTTTTCCGGCTCTAAAATATATAGTCTCGACCCCGGAAATTTTATTATTAACTACTGCTAAATTTTCCTCATATTCATAATCCGTACCATTTCTAAGACCTCTCACCAAAAATCTAGCCCCTTTTTCAACAGCTAAATCTACTGTAAGTCCATTAAATACTAAAGCTTCCGCATTGTTTATACCATTGTTTTTTATAACCCTGTCAATAGCCTCTTTCATTACATCTTTATCAATTCTTCTGCTTTTCTCGCTATTAACAGCTATGGCGACATAAACCTTATCAAAAATCTGGCAAGCCTGCCTTAATACATGCAGATGACCAATTGTAAAAGGATCGAAAGATCCTGCATAAACGGCGTTCATTATTTTCCCTCCTCAATTAAACTGATTAATTCAGTAACAATTTCATTTTCATTGACTTTTTTTATTATTTCCCCTTTTTTAAACAATAATCCGGTTCCATCCCCACAAGCGACACCGAAATCTGCCTCTGAAGCTTCTCCCGGTCCATTCACTGCACAACCCATAACTGCGACTTTTATATCCTTATCTATATTTTCTAAAGCTCTCTCAACTTTTTCAGCAATCGGAAGCATATTAACTTTTGTACGCCCACAAGTAGGACACGAGATAAACTGTACTCCATTGCTTCTTATTCCAAGTCCTTTTAATATATTCCAGCCTACTTTTACTTCTTCAATCGGGTCTGCCGTTAAAGAAACTCTTAATGTATCTCCTATTCCTTCATTTAGTAAAATTCCAATCCCCATTGCATTCTTTATTGTACCACCCATCAAGGTGCCTGCTTCGGTAACACCGATATGTAAAGGATAATTGCATTTCTCTGAAAGTAATTTGTATGCCTCAACAGTTCCCGACACATTAGAAACTTTAAGAGAAACAACTATGTTATCAAAGTCCATTTCTTCTAAAATTAAAACGTTATCATACGCACTCTCAACTAATCCTCCAACTGTAACTTTTCCATATTTTTCAAGGACTTCTCTGGCAAGCGAACCACCATTTACACCGACTCTAATCGGTACATCGTACTCACGAGCAGTGTCTACAACAGCCTTAACCCTATCAACGCTTCCAATATTACCGGGATTAATTCTTATTTTGTCTGCACCGTTCTTTATAGATTCAATTGCCAGCCTGTAATCGAAATGAATATCTGCAACAAGTGGAATGGAAATTTGTTTTTTTATCTTAGAAATAGCCTCTGCTGCCTCATTATCTAAAACAGCAACTCTAATAATCTCGCACCCGGCGTCCTCGAGTCTTTTAATCTGCTCAACAGTGGATTTAACATCACGAGTATCTGTATTACACATAGATTATACTAAAATCGGATTATTACCGCCAATAAACTTGTCCCCAACTCTAACCACTTTCGTCAAATTTCGCATAAAATACGCTCCTTTCAGTTTCAATTCTAAACGAAAAAATGTTCCGCGTCAATCTATTAAATAAAATATAGCAAAGTGACTTCTACGTTTTTTAGTTATCAATCACTTTGCTATATTTTATTTTCCCACTCTACATCATACCTGCCACATCACTCATAACTCTACTTGCTTTTTTTATAGCCTTCCTACTAGGTTTCCAAACCTTCTTTTGAAGCCAATCAGAATTTACTGCTCCGGTAAGTCCAAGAGCCGCTCCTAAAAAACTGCCAATAAGCAAGCCACGTGTAAAATTATTCATTGCACTCACCTCTATGTATTATTCTCTTCAAAAAACAAGTAATAATACATAGAAAAAATTATGTTAAACTCCCAAACAATTCATCAAACTTAGTTTCAAGTTGCTTTTGGATATCCACATCATCAAGATTATTCTCGATTTCAGGCTCTTCTTCGTTAGCATTAGACCGTACACTATTGTTAACTGCTCCCGTTTTTAACCCATAAGGATAAACAATCCTGTACTCTCCTCTGTGATTTAGAGTCGGATTATTATGGCTAATCTTAAACTTATCAATTTCCTTTGCCAATGGGTGCATACTAATATCATATTTTTTTGCCTTAATAGGTCTTAAACCTTTAACCATAACAATACTTGTATCAAGCGGTAATCTCTTAAGCTCATCAATGGTCACAAGCGAACGTCCCATCGATTGGTCAGATACACTTTGCGAATCAGGTGAAGATGCTAAAACAATTCCGTTCATTTTCCCGCTTAAAGAAACCTGTTTCTTATTAATAGTAGTTTCTCCCAAACTTTTAGAAATATATTCACAAGTTTTAGTAGCCTGGCTTCCTAAAAATAAATGTGTATCGCAGTTGGCCATAATATTTTCATAAATATCCTTATACAAATCCTGCAATTGGTCTATACTCTGTAAGACAATACTAATATTGATATTTCTGCTTCTACTCGTGCTAAGTTTTTGGTTAAAATCCGGGATTTGACCAACATTAGCAAATTCATCCATAAGGAAAAATACCGGAACATCTAACGTACATTTACCATCAGCACGAATTGCAGAGTTTTCATCTGCCTTGTAATAAAGTCTTTGCAAAACCTGTCCAAAGAAAATCGTAGAAATAAAGTTAAATGCACTATGGCTATCTGGGGTAATTACAAATGTTGCCATTTTTTTAGAACCCATCGCATCGATATCTATAGAACTTGTACCTGTAATCGAAGAAATTTCAGGCGTATCAAAAACATTAAGACGAGTTGCAAGTCCTACTAAAACTCCCGCTCTTGTCTTATCAACAGCAAGCCTAAATGTCTCGTAACTCTTTCTTGCCATATGCTCAAAAGGAAGACGCATAAAAACATCGTCCATCCAGTCAAAATTTTCTCCCGCTCTTACCATCGCAAGGCAACTCGCAAACGACTGCTCTTCCTTAGGACATTCACTAAGCAAATAATAAATACATGAGTTAAGCAACGCTCTTTCTGCCTGTGGCCAGAAAGGGTCTTCATTAGTGGAACCCTTACTTGTCCCTTTTATTAAAGCGTCACTAATAATATCAACATCAAGCGTACTGCCAATATGCCATAAAGGATTATAAGAGTCGCTACAACTCGGATTAACAAGATTTATACATCTTACCTCATAACCGTTTTTCTGCAAAAAACCGGCCGCAGTATCAAAATTCTCACCCTTTGGGTCAGTTACAACATACGAGCCCAGCATCTGCATCATATTGGGCATTATATAACCTCTTGATTTCCTAGAACCGGCACCACCAATAATTAAAACATTTTTATTTATAAACTTATTATCTGTCGTCAGATAATTGTCCCGGGCCAAAATGATACCATCTTTTCTGTTTAATATCTCATATTGTTCGCCGTCAGCCCATCCACTCGAACCATGCTCTATTCCTTCATATTCACCTTTTATAACATAATTTTTTACTTCATAGCAAATTGCAATAATAAATCCCACCGCCAAAAAAAACAAAAAATTCTTCGGAAACAACATAAAAAATTCATCCCGACGCAGTGCATCAAGACTAAAAACATTAAAATTAATAGAACTATCAAGCATATATTTAAATTGTGTAACCAATATAGTAATTAACCATGAAAAAAGCAACGAACTCGCAAAAGTAACAATTCCGTAAAAGCAAAATCTTTTCTTTCTATTTTTCAAAATACCCTTTATCATTCGTTATCTCTCCTCTTTAGATTTTATCTATCTAAACCGTCATCCTTAGTATGTTCTTCTCTCTTCTTTCTTAATCTCTCTTCATCAAATTTGCGTTTTTCTTCCTCACTAATTATGCCATTTTTAGGATCTTCCAACATGTCTCTATTGAGTCTTGTACTAGCAATTTCTCCTCCATCTAACATACTCCTTGAATCAACGTTATCTGCCTCTTTTTCAAAACTAAACTCTCCACCATTAATAGTTTTTATTCTTTCAGCCTCTTTTTCCGGATCTTCAATTATATTATTGGAAATTAAAATTCTCTCTACGGTCCCAATACTGTCTAATCCGTCAACACTCAATATTTCACTTATAACATTCTCAGGAATGTCTTTATCTACAACAATCTTTTGACTCGGAGCATCATTAGAAAAAATCTGGCTACCGTTTGGAGTCATAACAACCATAACTCTCGAATCTTCTTTTCCAACATACGCCCCACTGTTCTTTAAATATTCAATCGCTTCATCAAAAGATTGAGCTTGCGATAGTCTCTTATGCACTTCTTCCGCAGGAATTTTTGTCTTTGTTCCTGAACCTGCCTCAAACTCTAATTCCCCATTTTCATTCGGTACAATAACCTGTCCGCAAAATCTTATACTTACATTACACTCCATAAAAAACCTCCTCATCTATAATATTACATCCGCTAAATCTTCAATATTTTCGACAACCGCATCTCTCGGTAAAGTAACCATAACATTCATCTCTAATGCAATATATCTTCTATATGGAACCAACTTATAAACACCCTTTAAATTCCCAAACATATCCGGTTTGGAAATAGTCGGTAGCATCTGGCATCCGGTCTCAATATCTAACAAAACAATCTGTCTTTTAGGGTTATACGAAAAAGTATAATTTCTTGATTCAACGTCAGACTCATTATAATTCATATACTCAAGTTGGATAGTTTCTTCTTCCGAAACAAACTCTTTATTTATTATATGACCATGCCCAATAACACATCTGTTCTTCCCCAAAGAAGCAATAAGTATGTTGCCTGTGCTCGTATCGTCTCCGTAAGGAATCGAAAAAGTTCGTTGAATCCTACCGTTTACAGCAGTCTCTGTATATTCAAGTTTTTCCAAAGTGCAAAGCGGTAAATTTTCCCATTGGTTTGCTTTGGTCATCTTTATCAGAAAAGCCACAACATTAATGCCTATCGGCTGCATAATATTAAATTCTATTTCCTCTAAAAAATTCATCAAACTCCCTCCTCGAATCTAAACCGTGCTTTTGACTCCTCTAATCTCTTTAGCATGAAGTAATGCAGCTTCGGAAATATTACCACCACTAATAATTCTTGCTATCTCATGTATCGTTTCCTCTTCATTTAGTTTCTTTACAGAAGTAACAGTCTTATCTCCTAAACTATTTTTGCAAATATAATAATTTTGGCTGCCACAAGCTGCAATTGACGGTAAGTGAGTAACACATATAACCTGCTTGTCTTTGGCTATTTCAACCATCTTCTCGCCAACAGCAAAGCCTGCCTTTCCACTAATTCCCGTATCTATTTCATCAAAAATCATCACTGGAATTATATCGGCATTTGCAAGAACATTCTTTAACGCAAGCATTATTCTTGATATTTCTCCGCCTGATGCGACCTTGCTAAGTGGCTTAACATCCTCTCCAGGGTTAGACGAAAACAATATTTCAACGTCATCCATACCGTTTTTTAAAAAATCTTTAGTTTCCTCAACTTTTATAGAAAACTTTGCCTTAGGCATTTCCATATCCTTTAGAATATCTACAAGCTTAACTTGAAGTTCATAAGAGACTTTTCTCCTAACTGTCGAAATCTCTAACGCAACACCTTTTAATGATTTTTCAACCTCAACTAGGTCATGATTTAACTTATTAACCATCTCTTCAGAATTGCAAAGCTCCAAATACTCCTTATTCATATCATCATATGATTGTAATATATCCGGAATTGTCCTTCCATATTTTTTCTTAAGTTTAAATATCAAATCAAGTCGCTCATCTATTTTATTAAGCTCCTCATCATCAACAAAAAACCTTTCAGTCTCAGAAGAAATCTCATCCTTTAAGTCCTCAATTTGATAATATGCCTCATTCACAGATTCTAAAAACTTTTCATATTTACTATCTATCCCTGAAATTTCTTCCAGCCTACTTCGAACCTTCTCTAAAGTATTTAAAACCCCATTCTCATCTGAAAAAACCTCGTATGAATATGATAAATTATGAATAATTTTTTCAGCATTAGCCATAACTTTTCGCTTTTCGCTAAGTTCTTCATCTTCACTTTCTTTAAGATTTGCACTGCTTATCTCATCAATTTGGAATTTCAAAAACTCCATAGTTCTTATTCTCTGTTCAGGATTACCTCCAAGCCTTTCAATATCCGCTAAAATATCTTTTCGTTTATTGTATAATTCTGTATACTTACTTTTTAATCCGCTAATCTCTGTTCCCGCAAAGTTATCTATAACCTCAATATGATTTTTAGGATCTAAAAGTGATTGATTATCGTGCTGTCCATGTAAATCTACCAAAACTTTCCCAAGTTCCTTTAGCTCGTTAACACTAACAAGTCGTCCGTTTACTTTAGCAACGGATTTTCCGGAATTTGAAAGTTCTCTTGAAATTACAATTTCGTCTCCTTCATACCCCATGTCACTCAATGCCTTTTTAAGCCTTAAATCTTCAATATAAAACAAAGCCTCCGTAAAGGCTTTATCTGCACCATTTCTTATTAAATCGCGACTTACTTTCCCGCCACAAATCATTTGAATTGCACCAAGAATAAGGGTTTTCCCCGCACCTGTTTCCCCGGTTAAAATATTAAGACCTTTATCAAAATCAATTTCTAAGTCCTCTATTATTCCTATATTTTTAATATGAATATGAGCTAACATACTTTAATTTCCTCCCAGAGCTACACAATATGAAACTTCTTTCTTACGGTATCGAAGAAACAATTCTTACCCGTTTTCACTATATCTATTTTTTTATCTGACATCTTAATAATAATTTCTTTTATATTTTCACTATTAACAGACTCCTGACCATCTGCTGTCACAATAAATTTACCATTTTTTACGCATAATTTTATTTCAGTACCCGAATTAACAATAAGCGGGCGTTGATGTAACGAATGGGCACAAATCGGAGTCACAATAAGTACATCAAGCCTCGGCTCTACAATAGGTCCACCCGCAGACATAGAATAGGCAGTAGAACCTGTTGGCGTAGAAATTATAAGACCATCCGCCACATAATTATCAACGAATCTTCCATCAAAATACACTTCTAAATTAAGCAGTCTTGCAATATTCCCTCTGCTTACCACAATATCATTCAACGCTCTCAATTTTTTTTCATGAATTGTTGTCTCAATAAGAAATCTTTCTTCTGTAAAGAACTTCCCATTTAGAATCTTTTCCAACTCAAGCTCTATACTATTTTTATCAATCTCTGAAAGAAAACCTAAATTACCTAAATTAACTCCAATAATTTTCTCATCTAAAAACTTCCTAGATGCACTTAAAAAAGTTCCGTCTCCTCCCAAAGATATAATAAAATCATATTTTTTACCAACTTCAGCTACTTCGCACCTTGCATCAAATTTTTCGGCAATGGAAATAATACTTTTTGTAACGCAAAAATCCGCATCTTTTTCTAAATTAACATAAATTCCAACACTTTGCATATCTTCCCCCAAAAAGAATTAATAAAACATTTCTCCCATAGAGCGACCTTCATGAATCCTCTTTATTGCTTCGGCAAAAATCGGTGCAACTGTCAAAACAGTTATTTTATCTAATTGCTTTTCAGGTGGTAAAGGAATTGTATTTGTAATTACAAATTCTTTTATTGATGAATTTTTTATTCTCTCGACAGCCGGCCCCGAAAGCACTCCATGAGTACATGCTGCATATATTTCTTTTACTCCGTAATCCTCTAAAACATGAACCGCATTCATAATCGAACTTCCTCTATCCACTTCATCATCAAAAATAACGCATCTTTTTCCCGCAACATCTCCAACGATGTTTTCAATTAATGTCTCTTGAGAATTGCCAAGTCTCCTTTTATCTAACATAGCAATTGGGCAGTTAAGCCTTTTTGCATATTTATAGGCTTTTTTAGAACTACCGGCATCTGTTGCTACAACAACTAAGTCTTCAAAGTTTTTCTCTTTAAAATAATTTGACAATAAATCCGCAAAAACCAACTGGTCCGCCGGGATATTGAAAAATCCCAAAATCTGTATAGCATGCAAATCAGACGTTAAAACTCTGTTTGCACCTGCAGCAGCCAATAAATCAGCCACCAATTTAGAGGTAATTGCAATTCTCGGTTGATCCTTTTTATCCGAACGAGCATAAGGATAATACGGCAAAATCGCAGTAATTCGTTTCGCAGATGCTCTTTTTAAAGCATCAATCGTAATAAGAAGTTCCATAAAGTTTTCATCTACAGGCGGCTTAGAAGTCTGAATAACAAAAACATCGTCTCCTCTTACCGTTTCAAGGATTTTAACAAACCTATTGTCGTTATCAAACTTAAAAGACTCACTTTGACCGAGTTTCATTCCTAAAGAGTCACAAACTTCCTTTGCAAATTCCTTACTAGCGTCACAACCGAAGATTTTTAATTCATCCATTGCGTTCCCTCCCATTATTCACTTTTTCACTTCATTTTTATATTACTACAATTTCCAACATTTTGCAAATAAAAAAGTTATTTGCCGAAAACCAAATAATGATTATTTTCACAAGACAATTCCGAAAAAAATAAATCCTTAAACTTAGTGCTATTACTAAGGTTAAGGATTGTTTTTATCACTTTTTTCTACTAAAGTCAGAATAAAACACATTTTCTTTCATTTTTCCTCTTCTATT
Organism: uncultured Eubacteriales bacterium; assembly: GCA_964640345.1. Taxonomy (GTDB): domain Bacteria; phylum Bacillota; class Clostridia; order TANB77; family RGIG9151; genus RGIG9151. The sequence continues at coordinate 10,674 of CAZXFU010000003.1, read as the reverse complement.
CATTATTCCATTTACATTCAATTGATATTATTGAAGCTGGCATTCCAACTATTTGAATATCAAATTTCAAACTATTTTCAACGTATGTAGATGCATTATGAATTCTAAAACTAAATTGCCATCCTTCATCCAAATATAATTCTATTGTATTATTACTTTGAGGTTTAAAATCAATATTAACAATTCTTGTTGGTAACTTTGCGATAGGAATAACAATTTTAGGTTTAGTGTTTTTACTTGCCCGGTTAAGATTTCCTCTTAAGTTATATGATTGAATTTGAGTAACTTTTCTATTATCAATACTAATTACCTTATAAAAATCAAATTTACCCAATAAATATTCTACAAGCTTTTTGGGTAAATCTAAATGTTTTTCGTAACTTCTCTTAATCTCATTAATAAAAGCTTTTAAAATTGGAATATATACCTCATTCTCTTTATCTGGCAAATCACTCCATTTTGTCTTTAATATTCTTTCAGCATTAAGATATGCAAATATTGGCTCTATATCGTCCCAATAATGCTTTGAACACTTTACTCCAAACCATATTTCTCCAAAATCTAACCTACTACTTAAACGACTGTGTTTTACTGCAAAATGATTATGCTTAATACTTAATCCTATTTCCCATTTTTCAGCATTTCTTATTATAATAATATCTCTAACATCTCCTATTTTGCCTTCTTGATCCTTTTGCATTTTTAATACTAAATAATCTTCTCCTTGCTCCGTTATCTTTGGTTCTAAATCAAAAATAGAATATGTAGCTGATAAAGCACTGTTTTTTAATATTAACTTACTTTCTTCATCAATTATACTCCAACATTCTTTTGCAATTTCATATGTTGGGTCTTTTTCTATTACTGATTTTCTAAATTTATTTATCTCATTGTTCAGTGTCTCTATGCAAATATACTCATAAGCTCTGCCAAATACATTGCTTTGATTACTCATATATATTCTCCCTTTACATTAAAACTTTCTTTATAGCACAAGCTACCTCATATGCCAAATTTACTGGAACTGCATTTCCAATCATCTTATATGCATCATTTGTATTTTTATAAATAAACTTAAAAGAATCCGGAAAACCTTGAATTCTAGCAACTTCTCTTATAGTCATTCTTCTATATAAGCTTTCTTTACCTTCTACAAACCTGCAATCATTTGTAGCTACCTTTATCATCTTAGGAGCTTGCGGATGAATTTGGCATTGTCTTCCCGAAGCTTGTACTGTAAAAGCTTGCTCATCCCAATTTTTAACTCTATTTCTGCTCATAAAAATGGGAGAATAACTTCCAGTAAAATACTCATTATTATTTATGGCATTAGGATTATGTTGATTTTTTTCGCCTGCTGGAACAGCAGTATCTTTTAAATCCCAAATAATATCTTTTAATGTTATTTTCTTGTCATCATCTTCTGTTGACCCCTTTGGGAAATCAAACTTAATGCTCAAGTCTTTTCTAAATCCAATATAAAAAATCCTTTTTCTTTCTTGAGCTACACCATAATCCTTGGCATTTACTAATGTTAGCGTAACATCATATCCACATTCTTTAAACATTTTCAATATGTTTTTTACAGCTTCTGAATGTCTATCAGCTAACATTCCACTAACATTTTCAGCTAAAAAAAATTTAGGTTGTTTATTTTTCAATATACGTATATATTCATAAAAAAGTTTTCCTCTATCATCTTCAATTCCTTTCAGAGAACCAGCTTCCGACCATGATTGACAAGGTGGGCCTCCAATTATACCGTCAATTTCTGACGGAAAATCCTCTTCTTTTATGTTTCTTATATCCCCCTCTATTAATTTAGTATTAGGATGATTAATCTTAAAAGTTTCCCATATGTTTTTATCAAATTCGTTAGCAACAGCAACATTAAATCCTGCTTTTTCAAATCCTAAATCTAAACCTCCGCATCCACTAAACAAACTAATTATATTCATTTTTTCCATCCCTTCACAAAATTTTATCTATTCTTATAAATATTTTCTATAACTAATTGATTTTCATTCTTCATTTTACTTTTTTATCAAATTCTAACACAACATATCATATTTTTTAAATTAAAACAATAAACTAAGGTTGTTTTTTAAATTAAAACATATTTGTGAATTTTCATTTCTTCTTCACATAAAGACCACCATTGTGTTATAATATTAAAGTAATTAAAAAGACAAGCTTTTGTCAGAATTGGAGGATATCATGGCAAAAATTTTAATTGTAGATGATGAAGATAATATTCGAAATCTTATAAAAAAATATGCAAAATTTGACAATCATGAAATAACGGAATCCAGTAACGGAATGGAAGCTATAGAGTTATTTAAAACTCATACTTTTGACATTATCGTGTTAGATATTATGATGCCGGAATTAGACGGCTTTTCTACCGCAAAAGAAATACGAAAAACTTCAAATGTTCCTATAATTATGCTTTCTGCGAGAGGCGAGGAATACGATAAAATCCATGGTTTTGAACTTGGAATAGATGATTATATGGTAAAACCGTTCTCACCCAAAGAACTTATGATGCGTATTGAGGCAATTTTAAAACGCACTGCCCCTTCAGGTGCTACTAAAAATGAAACATTTAAATACGAATCGATGCTATTAGACTTTACCGCAAGAATTTTGTATATAGATAACGAAAAAATAAATCTTTCACCGAAGGAATACGATTTACTAGTTTATCTAATAAATAATAGAGGCGTTGCTTTAACTCGTGAGAAACTGATTTTAGACGTGTGGGGATATGATTTCTACGGAGACGACAGAACTTTAGATACGCATATTAAGCTTCTTAGAAAAAGTCTGGGGAAATACAGTGACCTAATTACAACGCTAAGAGGGGTGGGATACCGCTTTGAAAATGTTCAGTAAAAAAAATGAATTAAGTTTAAAATGGAAGCTTTTTACCTATTTTTCACTATTTTCATTAATAATGCTTTTACTTCTTTGGCTGTTCCAAATAGTTTTTTTAAACAGTTTTTATGAGACGATAAAAATTAAAGAAATCTACTCGACATGCTCTTCTATAGAAAGTTCTATAGACTTGACCGATTTGAAAAATACAATTGAAAAAGTTTCTCACAACAAAGATATATGTATTCTTCTATACAAAGGAAATGAAGCAATATACTCGTCTAACGTGCTGATGAATTGCATTATTCACAAAACACCTTCTTTTATGTTGTATCCTATAATTGCCTCAGAACTTGGTGACTCAAATGAATACTTTTCAAAGCTTTATCCAAATCATCGTGAAAACAGTCCGTTTATTTCTGAAAACAAAAAAGACTTTGCAAAAAGCGTAATTCTTGCCAAGAAAATAACTTCTAAAGACGGGGAAGAATACACACTTGTACTAAATTCAGTAATAGAACCGGTGTACTCTACTACAACCACCTTAAGAAGTCAGCTTATTTGCATAACTGTAATAATGCTAGTTCTTTCATTTATACTTTCACTTATACTTTCAAAGAAAATTGCAAAGCCAATTGAAAATATAAATAAATCTGCAAAAAAACTTCCTTATGAATATAACTTAAAATTTCAGGATACCGGTTATAAGGAAATATCCGAGCTTGCAAATACATTAACTTATTCTTCTTCCGAGTTATCGAAAGTAGAAAATTTAAGACGTGAATTGATAGCCAATGTGTCTCACGACTTGAGAACACCTCTGACCATGATTGCAGGTTATGCTGAAGTCATTCGTGACATTCCGGGAGAAAACACTCCCGAAAATGTTCAAATAATCATAGATGAGACAAAACACCTTACAAACCTTGTAAATGACATACTTGATATCTCAAAACTTCAAAATGGGCAAATTGCTCTAAATAAAATAACTTTTAACTTGACTAACTGCATTAAAAATATTCTTACAAGATATTCAAAATTGGTGGAAAAAGATGGCTATTCTATCGAATTTGAACATGATTCTGAGGTTTTCGTTGAAGCAGACGAATTAAGGCTCATGCAAGTTGTTTATAATCTTGTAAACAATGCAATAACTTATACTGGAGATGATAAAATTGTAAAAATACGCCAAACTGTATCCGGAAGCAAAGTAAAAATTGAGATAATTGATACCGGAGATGGCATAAATCCTGATGAAATGAAGTACATTTGGGATAGGTACTATAAATCAAAAAGTACTCACAAACGTGCTAAAGTCGGAACCGGTTTGGGGCTTGCTATAGTTAAAAACATATTACAGCTCCATAATGCAGAGTTTGGTGTTGAAAACAATTCAGATAAAGGTGCAAATTTTTGGTTTATTCTCGAAATTTGCGATAAGAACTCTTAAAATTAGCTATAAAAAACGAGACCTCAAAAAATCTTTGCGGTCTCGTTTTTTATAGCTAATTTTAAGAAGCACGCATAGAGAATACATATGCCAAAACTTCTGCAACTGCTTGATAAAGCTCTTCTGGTATAGCCTGACCAATATCAACAGAAGCATATAAAGATCTTGCAAGTGCTTTGTTTTCTACAATTTGCACATTGTTTTCTTTTGCCACTTCCTTAATTCTAAGTGCAACGTAATCCTGTCCTTTTGCTACAACTATAGGTGCATCATTTTCCTTAGGATCATACTTTATAGCAACCGCAAAATGCGTAGGATTTGTAATAACAACATCTGCTTTCGGTACAGATTTCATCATACGACTCATAGACATCTGCCTCTGCTTTTGCTTGATTTTTCCTTTAATTTGCGGGTTACCTTCAGTCTGCTTATATTCTTCTTTTATTTCCTGCTTTGTCATTCTCAAGTCTTTTTTATGTTTTCTCTTCTGAATAATCCAATCAACTAATGCGTAAATTAAAAGAAATGTCCCCATTCTAATGCCCAAATCTATAATTACGGTCATTATATATTCTCCGGTTGCAGCCGGAGTTAAATTCATTGTGTTAAGTAGAGCTGACACATTATCATTAATAGTTCTATATGCTATCGCTCCAACTATTGCTACTTTTACTAACGTTTTAAAAAAGAATTCCGCAACTTGTTTTAAAGAAAACATCTGCTTTATTCCTTTTAACGGACTTATATTGCTAAATTTAGGTTTAATACTCTCTGTAGTAAAAAGTAGTCCTGACTGCATTAAGTTGGAAACAACACCGGCAAGCATTATAACTGCAAAAATAGGCATCATCGCAGTGAAAAACATTATTGCCAATTCTGTAGCCAATCCCATTATTCCATTTACGGTAAACATATCTTCCTTATACATATACACTTCAAATGTAAGAGTTACTATATCTAACATTCCTGTATATAGCTTCATACCAAAATTTTTAAGGCATACAAAACCAAAAAGCAAAACGACAGCCGCATTAAGTTCGGTACTTTTTGGTACCTGACCTTTCTCACGAGCTTCTTTCTTACGTTTTGCGGTAGGCTCTTCAGTTTTTTCATCACTGTCCGCAAAAAATTGTAGTGAAATACGAAGATATAAATCATTTACTTCATATTCATCTAAACTCATGATTTATACCCCCTTTTCTTTTATGCACCACTCATAGCATTAAAAAATTTAACAATGTTTTCTTCCATAAGAGATGTAAGACCCTCTGCAATAGGAACGGCATTCGCTACAGTAATCGTTATTATAGCAAACCCAAGCAAAACCTTAATTGGCATACCCAACATGAATACATTCATTTCAGGTATTGTTTTTGAAAGGACACCTAATACAACGTCCGTAATAAACACTGCAGCAATAATCGGTGCTGAAATTCTAAGTGCGATTCCAAACATCTCAGACATAACCGATCCCAGTTCCGAAATAACGTCTGAGCTAAATGTAAGTTGTCCGAGTGGTATTACTTTATAGCTATAAAACAAAGCTCTAATTATCATGTGATGACCATTTATTAATAAGAAAATTAATATCAAGTATGTGTAGTAGAAATTAGATGTAAGAGGGACTTGGATATTAGTAATTGGGTCCAACACATTTGCATAACCAAAGCCTACTTGGTTATCTATAATTTGTCCGGCAAGATATATTCCAGACATAATTATATAAGTAACATACCCCATAACCATTCCGACTGCAAGCTCTTTTGCAACATATATAACATATAAAACCATGCTGTCCTTATAATCAATTACCAGATTATCTGTTGCACTGACATATATAAGCGTCAAGAAAAATGCAAAGCCAATCTTAAAAAGAGCAGGCATATTTTGTCTTCCAAAAACCGGAGACAATATAAATAACCCGCTCATTCTTACCAAAACTAACAATATAGCATCAAAATTCTCTACTGCAACTCCAAAATCAATCATAAAATACCTCTAATTATAAAAATAAAGTATTCATTCCGGAATATAATTCCGTTATAAATGTAGTAAGAACAGTTATCATCCACGGGCCAAACAAAATCATTACACCAACAATGGCTAAAACCTTAGGCACAAAAGTAAGCGTCTGCTCTTGAATATGAGTTGTAGCCTGAAAAATACTAACAGCAAGTCCTACAATTATACTGATTAACAAAATCGGAGAAGCAACCATAATTGCAGTAATCATTGCATTACTTGCTATATCCATAACAACGCCTGTATCCAACTAAAACACCTCCATCATCGCACAAATCCGGTAACAATAGTCTTAATAACCAAGTTCCAACCGTCAACCAAAATAAACAACAATAACTTAAACGGCATAGAAATTAAGCTTGGTGGTAACATCATCATACCCATAGACATAAGGGTACTTGAAACGATCATATCTATAATAAGAAACGGTATATATATAACAAATCCCATCTGAAACGCAATCTTTAACTCACTTATAACAAACGCCGGAACAATAATAGTAAGCGGCAACTGAGACAAATCTTCCGGAACATTTTCTACTTCTCCGATTTCAACGAATAACGCAAGGTCCGATTCGCCTCTTAGCTGGCTTAACATAAAATGTTTTATAGAACCAACAGCATTATCGTACGCTTCCTGCTGCGTTATAGTATTGGACAAATACGGCTGAAGTGCCTTATCATTTATTTCTGAGAACGTAGGAGACATTATAAAAAATGTTAAAAACAAAGCAAGTCCAACCATAACCTGGTTTGGTGGCATCTGGTTAGTGCCCATAGCACTCCTTAAAAAAGACAGTACTATAATAATTCTTGTAAAAGATGTCATTAACACTAAAATAGACGGTGCTAAAGTAAGAATAGTAAGAAGCAAAATAACTTGAATTGTAGTAACTGTTTCTTGGGGCTCAGTTGCCTCGTCTATTCCTAAAGTGATTTTAGGAATATTTATAGGTTCAGCATGCGATGCGGAAATAAATATTACCGATGCTATTAAAATAATTAAAATCACTTTAAATCTTTTTGACATCATTGAAAACCTCGCTCAAAAATCATTTCTTATTATTAAACAAATACCTTAAGCGTTTTATATTCTCATTAACTTCATTTCCTTGCTTAACTGAATCTGTTTTTATCTTGTTTTCCATCTTAAAGAAATCAAAATACTTTCCAAAGCTTTTATTTTCATTTACCGGAGTATTTGCAATAGTAGACTTTATAAGGCTTGAATCAATATTACAAATAAACTCCATACCTTTAACCGACATATGTATAAGCACAAATTGTTCGCCAACCTGAACTAAATAAATAGACTTGTCAAATCCAAAAGAAAGCGTATCTATAACCTTCATATATTTACTCTTCATCATGCCTGACGATTTTTTACCGACAAATTTCGTCATAATATATGCAAGGAACATAACACTTCCCACAGCTATTAAAATAGTAAGTAAACTTATAAACTGTGCTCCCATAAAAACCTCCGACTATAAAACTCTTTTCTCCGGCAAAACAATTTTTGTAATACGCACGCCAAAATTCTGGTCAACAACAACGACCTCACCTTTTGCAATGATTTTTCCACTAATTAAAACATCAACATTATCTCCAGCCAACCTATCAAGTTCAACAATTGTACCTTGTGTAAACTGTAAAATGTCTTTAATAGGTTTCTTTACTTTTCCAAGTTCTACACTAACCTGGAGTTGAAGATCCATAAGCAAATTCATGTTTTCCTTTTGATTAGCGGCTAAATTCTCAGTAAGTTCTTCAAAACAAATTGGTTGAACCGTAGCAGAACTCTCTTCCTCAGGTTCATCAGGACTTCCTTTAACCGTATGATTTTCTTCTTCATATTCCTTAGGCATCTTGGACTTTAAAACCTTAAGCAAAGTGTTAACTACAGCAAACGTAATATAATAATACATAGTAGTATTTATATCTTCATTAACATCAAGCGAAATTGACAATTGAATTACATTCTCGTCTAACGTACCAATTTTAGACTCATTATCTGTTTCTTTTAATGTAATATTTGCATCTGTAGTCTTTTCTAAAGCACCCACAAGAGATGATATCATCTGAGAAAGCACCTCTCTAAAACCTCTTAACTCATCATCAGTAACTTCTCCTTCTTCCGGAACAGTTTCATACAAAATACTTGAAATCTTCTTTATAGTTTCAGTGTCAAAAGCAAATGACGAAAGCCCGCTTTTATACTCTGCATCAAAAAGTCTATATGTATCTCCTAAAGTTTCTTTAATAAGTGAAGCTTTTGCAATGTCTGCAGATATTTCGCCAAGTGTACACGGCTTCCCCAATATCTTTTCCATTGCCTTAGAAACAGCTTTCATAGGTTCGTTAAACAATTCTACAATAGCATTTTTATCCATTTCCGAAAGCATATCTACTTCCTGGTCAAACTCTGTATCATTCTGTAAAAGTTGCTTTAGTTCTTCTCCTTCTAGCATCAACTTATCCTCCTTTATTCATCTTCCTTGCGAATTGTCTCGGTAATCTTAATGGCAAGCTTCTTATTCTTAGTTCCCGGTCTTGCCTTATATCTTTTTACACCATCAATATATACAGGCAATTCTGATTTTATATTTGTATTAAGCGTAATAACATCTCCGACCTGTAAATCTTTAATATCTGATAATTTTAACTTCGTATCCCCCAAAACCGCATGCAACTCAACTTTGGACAGTTCAAGTTTTTCCTCAATTTTCTTTACCTTTTCCGGCGAATTTGGTTCAACCTCAGTAAATAACCATGATTTGATATCTATTTTATTAATGATTGCCTTTATTGTCTCATACGGTATACAAAACTTCATAACTCCGGTTTCATTTGCAACACTAAGCCTAATTTCTATCATTATAATTGTATCATTAAGACGCGTCATATTAATAAGTTTTGTAGTCGTAAAAAACTTCTCAACAATAGGTGTAATGTTATAAGCCTGCCCCCAAGCCTCTTTTAGTGACGTCATCAAGTTTTTCATAATGTTATAAATAATCGCAGCCTCAATTTCGGTAAGATTTCTCTGAGTAGGCTTTGCCTCAACATTTCCGCCCAAAGTCTTATCTATAATTTCAAAAGCAATGTTGGGAGGAAACTCCATCAAAATATCGCCCTGTAACTCTTGGGCTCTAATAACACCAATCGCTACCGGGTCTTTTAATGTTTTAATATATCCTTCATACGGCATTTCTTTTATATTTTCAATTTCAACTATAACCTCACTCCTTAAAAGAGTTTCAAGTATAATTGAAGATGTTTTACAAAAATACTCATAAATATTTCTAAAACCCGCAATATGATTTTTTGCAAATTTACTAGGTTTAGAAAAATCATATCTTGTAACTACCATTTTAACTTCTCCTTTGTAAAAAAGTTAGACTTCATATACACCAAAGTCGCACACATTATCAAATTATCTTTAATATATCTTTTTAAATTTAAGTAATTATAAAAGGTGCAATCATAACAGCAATAATATTTTCTTTATCTTCTTCTGAATTGTAAAGTTCTCTTATAGCCTCAAGTACAGGCTCCTTCATCGACTCTCTTGCTCCAGGTAACTTTAATTCCTCCGGTGTTTTACTTTCAAACACCCCATAAATTGCATCCTTTATATCAGGTTCCATGGAAGTCGCTAAAGTTAATGCATTTTCATTTTTTAAAACTATTGTAAAGTCAGCTTGTAAGATAGATATTTTTGAACCGGTTTGAACCAAGGGGATTTGCACCTTTGACAAAGTAAATCTTTGACCGTCCTTTAGGTCAAATTCTGCAACTTCTTCCACAGGCTCCTTCACAGTTCCGTTTTGGATCATAAAATAAATACCGACACCTGCAAGAACTGCACCGAGTACCAATCCTATGATAATAAAAAAAATTGTCTTCTTACCCATTTACTCTTCCTCCCTTTTCTTTTGCAAAAAAATGCTACAACTTTGTCTGAATTCTATAATTTTATGTACAATTTCTTCAACGCTTTCCTTTACTACAAATCTATTACCTGTAGTAAGCGATATCGTTGTATCAGGTACTGCTTCAACTGTTTCTATCAAGTCTGAGTTTATAACAAATTTTTTATCATTTAATTTTGTTAATTCTATCAATTTAGGCACGCCTCCACAACATTCAAACAATTTTATATCATTTTACAAAAATTATTATATAAAAACGATAATGAAAAATCAAGTATATATTTTTGGTAAAAAAGTTCTGAAAGTCAATTGAGAAAGAGAAATAATTGTTCTCCTTTCCACACTTTAGTATCAAATTAATATAAAAAACATACTCAAAGCTTGTAACCGA
>CAZXFU010000002.1:0-43094 GCA_964640345.1 uncultured Eubacteriales bacterium | reverse complement strand
GGACTTGCGATCAGTGAGAAGATGAGAGCTCAAATTAGAGGCCTTGGTCAAGCTCAATCCAATGCTCAAGACGGTATTTCTTTAATTCAAACAGCTGAAGGTGCTTTACAACAAACAACAGACATTCTACAAAGAATGAGAGAGCTTGTTGTTAAAGCCCAAAACACGGGTGTATTAACAGACAATGATAGAACATCTATTAGTAGCGAGTTATCAACACTTCGTGATGAAATTGACAGAATAGCTACTTCTACAACATTTAACAGCAAGAAATTGTTAAATGGTGAATTAGGAACCGAATTAGCAAAGACAGGAGATAACTACAATGTTACATTAGGAACATATAACAGAATTGATGTTGCAAATGCAGATGCAGGAACAACATTTACAATTGAAGATCAAGCAAATGCGGACGGGAGATTAGTAATGACATGGACTGATTCCAGTTCAGAACTTCATACAGCATATTCTGATGTTTCTTTTGGAGCAAACCCTCAAAATGTTTCTGGAAGAGTTAATTTTGCAGATGCAGGGATAATCATTGACTTTGGAAGTAAAGAAGTAAAATTTGCTAGTGTAACTGGCACAATAGAAACAGATGGAACTCCAAAGAGAGCTGATTTTAAGATTGGTGCAAATACTTATGAAGAAGACGTTTTATCATGTGGTATTGCAGACATGTCATCAAGAGGATTAAACCGAATGATGAATAGTGGCGATAAATTCCAAATTGATATAAGCACAGCTGTTTTAGCAAACGGAACGTTGGAAGCTATTGACTTTGCATTGGAAACTGTTGCATCACAAAGAGCTACCCTCGGTGTTATGCAAAACAGAATGGAATATGCAATAAGTAACTTGTCAACAACCGAAGAAAACTTAACAGCTGCCGAATCACGTATCCGTGATGTAGACATGGCTGAAGAAATGGTAAGCTATACAAAGGATAGCATATTGAATCAATCTGCTATGGCAATGTTAGCACAAGCAAATCAACAGCCGCAACAAATCCTTTCATTACTTCAATAACGGAGAAGTAATGTTCTCCGGGATTGGAGTTATTCAAGGATGAATAAAATCTAATTCAAGGAGGAATTATTATGAGAATTAATACAAACGTAATGGCATTAAATGCCCAAAACAAATTAACATCAAATCAAGGTGCAGTTGAGAAATCAATTAAGAAATTATCTTCAGGTTTAAGAATTAACGGTGCGGCAGATGACGCATCAGGACTTGCAATCAGTGAGAAAATGAGAGCTCAGATCAGAGGTCTTGGTCAAGCTCAATCGAACGCTCAAGATGGTATATCCTTAATTCAAACAGCTGAAGGTGCTTTACAACAAACAACAGATATTCTACAAAGAATGAGGGAACTAGTTATTAAAGCTCAAAACACAGGTGTGTTAACAGATAATGATAGAACATCTATCAGTAACGAGTTATCTACACTTCGTAATGAGGTTGATAGAATTGCTACATCAACAACATTTAACGGAAAGAAATTATTAAATGGTGATATGGCAACTCAATTAAAAGGTTCAATTACTGCGGATGGTGTTGTAAAAGTAGATGTAGCAGGTGCAGAAGCAGGTACTGCATATAAAATAAGCAAAGACTTAGAAACTGCCGATGCTAACAAAGGAAAAATGAAATTAACTTATACTGATAAGGACGGAGTAGAACAAACTGTTTATTCTGATGTAACATTTAAGGATGCAGCATCTATAACAGGTAAAGTAACATTTGCTGATGTTGGAATTTCTGTTGACTTTGGTGAAGAGGCTGGAAAATTTAAGGCTGACTTAGATATCGAAACAGCAGCTACAACGAACAGAGCAGATTTCAAAATTGGTGCAAACACATTTGATGAAGACGTTTTGTCAGCTGGTATTGGTGATATGTCATCAGTAGGTTTAGCAAGAAGTATGACTGGTGAAAAGTTCACAATTGATATAAGCGATGCTACCAAAGCAAATGACACATTGGAAGCTTTAGACTATGCGATGGACAGAGTATCTTCACAAAGATCTGATCTTGGTGTTATTCAAAACAGAATGGAATACGCAGTAAGCAACTTGTCAACGACTGAAGAGAACTTAACAGCTGCTGAATCTCGTATCCGTGATGTAGATATGGCTGAAGAAATGGTATCTTATACTAAGAATACAATCTTAAATCAATCTGCTATGGCTATGTTAGCACAAGCAAATCAACAGCCACAAAATATTTTGTCATTACTTCAATAAAAGGATAGAAACTACCTTTAATTTAGTATAATTGGCACATAAATTAAAGGAAATTATCTTCAATATACATATAAATTTAAGTGTGTTCTTAAATTGTACGGCGAAAACATAAAGAAAAATACAAAAAGAAAAATATATAAAGAATGTTAATTAAATAATTAGTTTAGACGATACTCTAAACAGCAAAATAAGTCTTTGGTTTCCAAGGACTTATTTGCGTTGACACAAGGATGATGTCAATACAAAGAATTCAGGGAGGAATTTATATGAGGATCAACACTAATCTAATGGCGCTTAATGCGCAAAACAAATTGCGAGTAAATCAGTCTAATGTGGAGAAATCAATTCAGAAGCTGTCTTCAGGACTTAGAATTAATTCAGCTGCTGATGATGCTGCGGGATTAGCGATTAGTGAGAAGATGCGGGCGCAAATCCGAGGTCTAGCACAAGCTCAGGACAATGCGCAAGATGGTATCTCCCTAATCCAAACCGCAGAAGGCGCTCTGCAACAAACGACTGACATTTTGCAAAGAATGAGGGAGCTTGTAATAAAGGCGCAAAACACGGGTGTATTGACAGATAATGATAGGACATCTATTTCAAGTGAACTTAGTACACTTCGGGATGAAATTGATAGAATAGCGACTTCAACGACCTTTAACTCAAAGAGATTGCTAAATGGCGACCTTGCAGTTCAAAGGGCAGATGGCACTGATGGGGGTACTTTCTCTGCCGGGATAGTGGATGTTGCAAATGCGATTGCAGGTGCAACGTATACGATTACTGCCGAAATTGGAAAACATGCGTATGTTTCGTTTAGAAAGAGTCCAACTGCTGAGCTTACAACGTGTTCATCTAATGTAATTATGACAGAAACGGTTACCGGGAAAATTAACTTTTCTGAAGCGGGAATAACGGTTAATTTTTGGACTAATGAAGTTGGAATTGAAAAGTTAGGTGGAATGACGATTGTTACTAAAGATGAAAAGTATGCAAACAAGGCAGATTTTAAGATCGGTGCTAATACATATGTAGAAGACATTTTGTCTGTAGGCATAAGTGATATGTCATCAAAAGGACTAAATATTGCCGGTAATGATAGAAAATTTTCGATAGATATTTCTACTTCACAAAGTGCAAATAATGTCCTGGATGCTGTTGATTTTGCCTTGGATAAGGTCGCTACTCAGAGGTCGACTTTGGGTGCGATACAAAATCGAATGGAATATGCTGTTAGCAATTTGAGTACTACTGAGGAAAATTTGACTGTTGCGGAGTCACGTATTCGTGATGTGGATATGGCAGACGAGATGGTTTCCTATACAAAGGATAGCATTTTAACACAATCTGCAATGGCGATGTTAGCACAGGCAAATCAGCAGCCTCAACAAATTTTATCTTTATTACAACAGTAATGTTATTGTAATAAAGCCACCATCAAACAGTAAATGTAACATATATTAAATGAAATCAGCTTTTAAATGTGTGTTACATAGACTATTTGATGGTGTTTTTTTCTAAAGAAAAATGGGAAAAAATACGATAAGTCAAGTATAGTGTTGTTGTAGGAGGAGAAATATGATTGATTTAAAAAAATATAAAGTTGGAAAAGGGAAAGTACAAAGAATATCGCTTATAGTAACTATTGTTATTGCTTTAGTGGTTAGTTTAGCAATAATAAAACTGTTTATGAAAGGCGATAACATTAAAAAAAACCAAGATGTATACAATGTAACTGGAAATTTGCTGAGTCTTGCAACTATTGATAAAAACTATAGTTTAATTATGGAAGAGGATAGTAACTTTATTTACGGTGTTACACTAAAAAACAACGAGCTTGTCTCAAAAACAGAGTTGTGCCCATTTAGTGAGGCTGATGGAATAGTAGATTTTAATGTGGTAGTAAATAAGGATAGAGAATTTTCATATGTTAGTAAAAAAAGCGATAAAGGGTACTTTTATAAGGTATATGAGATTAATAGTGATGGAAAAATAGAGCATAAAAGTGATTTTGAATTTGAAGCTGAGAGTAATAGGGCGTCTTTAAAAATTAAGAAAAACGGCGATAAATATGAATACGTTAAGATGTATTTTTTATATAACGGAAATAGTGTGATTTCGGAGGTTGGAAGCCATAAAATAGGTAGTGAGTCGGGTAATTTTTCTGGAAAGCCTATATATAAAGGAAGTAGAATTTCAATATTAGAGAAATACAATGCTGTTCCAAGAAAAGTAAAGTTATTAAAAGAAATACCGGAATATATTGAAAATGTTAATTATTACTTAAAAGACTCTGAACTGAAACAGGTTTTGGAGACAGATTTAGACGGCGATGGGTTAGATGAGTATATTGTTCTGTTTTTTGACGATGGAGTTACGCATATTATTTTATTAGATAATTCATCAAATCCTGTTACAAGTCTTTTGTCTTTTGACGGCAAACATGAAATAAGAGATAAAGTTGAAATTGCGGATATTGATAATGACGGTATAATGGAAATAATACAGGAAAAGGATAATGTTGTAGATGTTCATAAGTATAATAATGGATTTTTCTATTAGAATTTATTATATAAAAGAAGTAAAACTATGCAAACATTGTGATAAACTATTTATAGTAGAAGATATTAAGTCTGAATATGACACTGTACAACGAAAAAAATACAAGTTAGAAATTTACCTTCTAACCTGTATTTTGGTGCGCGAAACCGGAATCGAACCGGTACGGGTTCATCACCCGCAGGATTTTAAGTCCTGTGCGTCTGCCTGTTCCGCCACTCGCGCATGAACATATATTATCACAATGTATATTTGTTGTCAATTACTAAATTATAAATTTTCCAAAAATATAGAAGATTAAAAATAGTGAGTTTTTTCGCGAAATTCACTATTTTTAATCTTTCGATACAAGAAACGCTGATGGCAAATATCTTCCGTAGGTGGTTCCGTTAGATGGTTTCGTTTGGACTTTACCATCGTAATACATTATTGAAGAAGAACCGCCATCGAGTGCGGCTGCATTTATTGCACCGTAGGATAACAGTATATCTTGACAATCTTTCATTGTTGCACCTATGCTATGAAGCTGACGGCCGTCTATTACCAGCATTAAAACGCTTCCGTCTAAAGTTTGACCTATTGCTGTGCGTGGATGTAAGCCATATCCACCGTTACCATTTTTTATTCTTTTTTCGCCGTTGATTATTAGTTTGTAAAACGGTTCAACAGCGTCTCTTATTTTTAATTCGTTTATTTCACCTCTAGAATAGGTCCCGACAATCAAATTATTATCTTCATCAAAGCCTATTATGTCATATTCTTTATATTTAGGATCGTAAATTACTTTTCCCTCGGAAATAAGTATACCTACAGGATAAGCGGCTTTTCCTTTACCACCTTCATCAACAAAACCACTCCCGTTTATTCCGGCAACGGCAGAATAGTTTTTTATAATGTCCTCTAGGAATTCTCCGCTTTTTCCAAAATTATCACTTACACCGACAAATACTTGTTCCGGATTACTTATTTTTATTAGTTTTCCGGTGTAATTTGAGCCGGAGACGTCAAAAACTTGAATTTTGTTTTCTTTTTTAGTGTAAGAATCAAGTTTTATTGTGTTTATATTAAGATCAGGGGCAACTTGGCTGTTCATAACTTCATTTATTGTGTCTTCTGAAAAAAAGATTTTTGCAAGCCATTGATGAGTGTAAGTTGTCATCGCTGTTCCTATATACAAATCTCTAAGTTCTCTAAAAGGCTTAAAAGGTATATAGAATATGCTAAATGCAGTTACAAAAACCACAACTACAAAAGCTGTAAGTATAGCAAATAAATATAAAATAATGGGTTTACTTGATACTTTATTCAAAATCTCATCCTTGTCCGGCATTTTTTTTGAATAAATACCAGTTGCCTTCTTATTGTTATATTCTGCAAATAGCTGGTATGCAATTATATTGGATAAATAAAAATCATCTACTGTATATCGTGTATATCCGTCATTTATTGTTGTTTTAGTTCTTATAATATCTTTTGATGTATTTAGACCATCCTGTATACAACTTTTTTCAATTTTTAAAATTGATTTATATAATTTATTCCATGTACAATTATCAAGCAAAAACTGGATATCTCTGGCTCGCCAGTAATAATCTCCGGTATATGCTTCGATTTTTGTTTTACCCAAAGCATTTTCAAATTCATCTACTTTGTTTGACATTTTTACCTCTTTACATTTTATAATTTTACTCCCCTATTATATCGTATAAATATATGATTTTCTATATATTTTTTTCTATAAAATTTGATTAAAAATATTTGAATAAGGATAAGATTTAAAAAGGTTTTAGAGAAGAAATATTGAATATATATTTTAAAATATGATAGAATTGAGTCATATGATATTAGTTTGTGGGAGGGGAAAAATGTTTAGCTTTGGTCAAGATATAGGAATAGATTTAGGAACGGCTACAGTACTTATTTACGTAAAAGGTAAAGGAATTGTTTTAAGAGAACCTTCTGTTGTTGCTATTGATAAAAATTCAAATGCGGTTATGGCTGTTGGAGAAGAGGCAAGGTTAATGCTTGGCAGAACTCCGGGAAATATTGTTGCAATAAGACCGCTAAGAGATGGTGTTATTTCTGATTATGGTGTTACGGAAAGAATGTTAAGATATTTTATAAATAAAGTTTGCGGTACAAGGATATTTAGACCACGTCTTGTTATTTGTGTACCGTCTGAAGTTACTGAGGTTGAGAAAAAGGCTGTTATTGATGCGGCTATGACTGCTGGGGCAAGAAAAGTGCATCTTATTGAAGAACCGATTGCTGCTGCGATTGGAGCAGGTATTGATATTTCAAAAGCATGTGGAACGATGGTTGTTGATATTGGTGGCGGTACTACAGATATAGCTGTTATTGCACTTGGTGGAAATGTTTTAAGCACTTCGATTAAGGTTGCCGGAGATAAATTTGATGAGGCAATAATTCGATTTATGAGAAAGAAATATAGTGTTATGATTGGCGAGAGAACGGCGGAAGAAATGAAAATAAAAATAGGATGTGTATTTCCTAAAGTTCAGGATAATTCTATGGAAGTTAGGGGAAGAAATCTTTTATCTGGACTGCCTATAACTGTTGAAGTAAATTCGTCGGAAATGTTAGAAGCACTAGAAGAACCGGCAACAATGATTGTTGATGCTGTTCATGCGGTGTTAGAAAATACGCCGCCTGAACTTTCTGCAGATATTAGTGATAAAGGAATTTTGATGACAGGAGGAGGCTGCTTGATAGATGGGCTTGATAAACTTCTTTCAAGCAAAACAGGAATAGACGTTAGAGTTGCAGATGATGCAGTTTCGTGCGTAGCTTTTGGATGTGGGAATGTTTTGGATAATTTGGATGTTTTATCTAAGCTTTCAACTCCTGAGAGAAAGATAGAATTGTAAAGTTTTTTTATAAAAAAACCGATAAAACAAATGACGAATTGGAGGAAAGTATATGATAAGAGGAATTTATACTTCCGGATTAGGGATGACTCGGGAGACAAAAAGGCTTGATATTATATCGAATAACTTAGCAAATGCGAGTACTACAGGCTTTAAGACCGAAGGAACGGTTCAAGGAACTTTTAAGAAAGAACTGGATGATATTATGGTCTCCGGAAGTAGGATTGATATTGCAAATTATACTCCGGATATTGTAAGATCCTATACAAATTATACACAAGGAAGCTTATCAAGTACCGGGAATTCTACAGATTTAGCAATTACAAATGATAATTATGCTTTCTTTTCAGTTGAAAGCGGAGACGGTCGAGAACTTTACACAAGAGACGGTAACTTTACAATTGACAAAGATAGGTATTTGGTTACTACAGACGGTTATAAAGTTTTAGGGAAAGATGGGTATATAAATTTAAAAGATGATAATTTTGCAATTGAGGTTGATGGAAGTATTATAAATGATAGCGGGGATGTTTTAGGAAAATTAAAGATTACAGCGTTTGATAATCCTGAGACTTTGAGTAAAACAGGAAATAATCTATTATCTTCTGATACGGATTCTGTTGAGAAAAATTTTGAAGGTGGGATCCAACAAGGATATTTAGAGATGTCAAATGTTAATACGGTTAATGAAATGGTTAATATGATTTCCGTTTCAAGAGCGTATGAGGCAAACCAAAAGGTTTTGCAGACTCAAGATGAGATGCTTGGGAAAGCGGTTAGTGATGTTGGAAGAGTATAAAAAAGACGTTAATTGAAAGGAATGATGTAAAATGATGAGAGCTTTGTGGACGGCGGCTACAGGAATGACAGGTCAGCAAACAAATGTTGATGTTATTGCAAATAACTTGTCGAACGTCAATACTATTTCATATAAGAAGTCTACAGTTACTTTTAAGGATTTAGTTTATGATAATAGTGGACGAGCTTATAATTTGGATAAAAAAGAGTCCCCGGTTGATTTGCAGATTGGACTTGGAGCAAAACCGGCTGCTACAATAAGAAATTTTTCAGATGGAAACTATCAGGCTTCTGAAAGTCCGACAGACATGGCAATAAGTGGGGAAGGCTTTTTTACATTAAAAGATGCAAATAGTAATATTATATATACACGCGATGGAAGTTTTAAATTTTCGCCTACAGAAGAAGGTCAGATGTTAGTTAATTCCCAGGGATATTCTGTGTTAGATGCAGAAGGGGAACCAATTGTATTAGATCTTAACTCTTTTGATGATATGATGATAGGTAAAACAGGGGAAATTACTATAAGAGATGCGGATAATGGAGTTATTTCTACAGGAATAGAGATTGGAATTGTAAAATTTCAGAATCCTGCCGGATTACTTAGTATGGGAGACAATAACTATAGTGAAACTGCAAATTCTGGAACTGCTGTTTGGGAGAATGCTATGGAAGAAGGCGAGAGAAGTACTGTTATGCAGTATTATTTAGAGGGTTCTAATGTCCAACTCGTTGATGAAATGGTTAATCTGATTATTGCTCAAAGAGCATATGAAATAAACTCAAAAGCTGTAAATGCAGCGGATGAAATGCTTCAACAGGCAAATAATTTAAGAAGATAAATTAAATAAAAGGGGTGGAGTGATATGGAAATTGGCAATATTACACCGTACATACCTGCTCAGGATACTTCAAATATTACAAATAAACTTACGAGTGCATATTCTGAAAAGGACGATGCAAAATTAAAAGAGGCTTGTGAGGGGTTTGAGTCTATATTCTTAAATATGATGTTACAGGAAATGAGAAAGACCGTTCCTGAAAGTGAGCTTAATAGTTCATATGCGATGAGTACATACCAAGAGATGTTAGATGAAAATATTGCCGAAACAGTTTCGAAAGGAAAAGGCATCGGAATTGCAAATGCTATGTATAACCAACTTTCAGCTCAGCTTAAAAATTCATATAAAGTTGAAAAATAACTTAAGGAGAGGTTAAAATGGAAAGCAATTATAAAACTAACAAAAGCAGACGTTCATTTGGACGTACAGATAAAGTAATTTGCAAATTATATGTTTCTAAAGGTGCAGAAAAGTGGACAGAAGTATACGCAGTTAATATTTCTGCAGGCGGTACAAAGTTTATTTCAAGAAATATTATGCTTGAGGAAAATGATGTTATATTTGTGAGAATTGATGTTTTAAGCGGATTTTCTGAGTTTGTTTTTAAAACTAAAGCAAAAATTGGCAGAAAAGAGGGAAATGAAACATACGCTGTGGAATTTCTTGATATGAGTAAGACAAATCAAATTATGCTAGATGAAATTATTCATGCAAATAATAAGAAATTTACTGCGGATGTGTAGTAGAAAAAACTCAAAATACATTAACGCAAAGGATTTTGACAATTTTTAATTAATGTGATATAGTAATACAGAATGAGCGTTGAAGAGGACAGTAGGATATTTGATTTATCAAGAGAGAAGGTACGTTTGCTGAAAGTACTTTTATAAATGGGTATTTGAAAACCACCTTGGAGCTTAATCGTTGACTGCGTTAAAGTTTTAATGAGAACAAAATAGGGTGGAACCACGTGAGCACGACACGTCCCTATGCTTTAGGCATAGTTGGCGGTCGTGCGTTTTTAATGTAATAGGAAATTCCTCTAAAAAAGAATTTCTGTTACCAATTTCATGGAGGTGTTCTGTATGATAAAAGTAATTTTAAAAGGTAATGTTGAAAAAGAGTATGAGAAAGGCACGACAGTTTTTCAAATTGCTCAAAGTATTAGCGAAGGTCTGGTCAGAAATGCTTTGGCAGGAGAAGTAAACGGCGAAGTAAAGGATCTAAGGTTTACAATTAGTGAGGATTGCTCATTAAATATTCTTACTTTTGATGATTTAAACGGTAAGAAAGCGTTTTGGCATACAACTTCTCATGTTATGGCACAGGCTGTAAAGAGATTATTCCCGGAAGTAAAGCTTGCGATTGGTCCGTCTATCGATAATGGGTTTTATTATGATTTTGATATTGACAGGGCTTTTACTCAAGAAGATTTAATTAAGATTGAAGAGGAAATGAAAAAAATTGTTAAAGAGGATCTAAAGCTTGAAAGGTTTACATTGCCTAAGGATAAAGCTATTGAGTTAATGAAAGCTGAACCTTATAAGGTTCAACTTATAGAGGATTTGCCTAGTGGAGAGGAAATATCTTTTTACAAACAAGGCGATTTTACAGATTTATGTGCAGGACCTCATATGCTTTCTATCGGAAAGATAAAGGCATTTAAGTTATTATCGTCTTCCGGTGCATATTGGAGAGGTAGCGAAAAGAATAAGATGCTTCAGAGAATTTATGGTATTTCTTTCCCTAAAGCTAGCGAGCTTGATGAATATGTAAATTTAATTGAAGAGGCTAAGAAAAGAGATCACAGAAAGCTCGGAAAAGAACTTGATTTATTCTTTTTTGATGAGACTGCTCCTGGCATGGCTTATTGGCTTCCAAAAGGATTTACGATGCTTAATACATTAATTGAGTTTTGGAGAGAAGAGCATAAAAAGAGGGGATATCAAGAATTTTCCGGTCCTCAATTAAATAGTAGTGTACTATGGAAAATTTCAGGACATTGGGACCATTATAAAGAGGATATGTTTGTTTTAGAAGATGCTGATGGTAATGAGCAGGCATTAAAGCCTATGAACTGTCCTAACTCTATTAAGATTTATCAAAGTAAGTTAAGAAGTTATAAAGATTTACCGCTTAGATTTAGCGACGTTGATGTTATTCACAGAAATGAAAAATCGGGTCAGTTAAATGGTTTGTTTAGGGTTAGAATGTTCAGACAAGATGATTCTCATAACTATATAACAGAAGATCAAATTGGAAGTGAGATAAAGGATATTATTGAAATTGCGACTGAGATGTATAGTGTTTTCGGTCTAGAATATCAACTTACACTTTCAACAAGACCAGACGATTTTATGGGTGAGATTGAAACGTGGAACAAGGCAGAGAGCGATCTTAAGAAGGTATTAAATGAAATTTGCGGTGAAAATAATTATAGAATAAATGAGGGAGACGGTGCTTTTTACGGCCCTAAGATTGATATTAAGATGCATGATTGTTTGGGAAGAGAATGGCAAATGGGTACAGTTCAACTTGATTTCCAACTTCCTCAAAGATTTAATCTTTCTTATATTGATAAGGAAGGAAACAAAAAGATGCCTATAATGGTTCATCGTGCTATTTTAGGTTCGTTTGAGAGATTTATCGGTATTATTACAGAACATTTTGCAGGTGCATATCCGCTTTGGTTATCTCCTGTTCAAATTAAGATATTGCCTATTGCAGAGGCTCATCATGAGTATGCTAAGAACGTTAAAGAGAAACTTGAATCATATGGTATAAGAGTCGAATTAGATGACAGAAATGAGAAAATCGGTTATAAAATCAGAGAGGCTCAAATGGAAAAAGTTCCCTATATGTTTGTTGTCGGAGATAAGGAAATAGAGGCTAACAAAGTTGCCATAAGAAAGAGAAAAGACGGAGACATAGGAGCAATGGACATTGAAGAAGCTGTTAGTATGGTTGTTAAAGAAAGAGATGAAAAAGCTTTATAATTAGAAAAAAATGAAAAGGCAAGCCTTAAATTGAGGCTTACCTTTTTATTTTAACTAAGAGCACAGTAGAATTATGGGAAGATTTGAAAATTACATTCCAATGTATTATAATATCTTGAGGTGTTTTTATGAAAGCTGAAGATGTTGTACTTTTGTATGGGAAAGATATTATTTCGTCAGACGGTATGCAATCAACAAAAAAGTACATCCAGCATGGTAATACAAGTGTATTTGAGCATTGTGTTAATGTTGCTTGTATGTGTGTATATATTGCAGAGCATCTTCATATCAAGGTTGATGAGAGAAATCTTGTTAGAGGTGCATTACTTCATGATTATTTTTTATATGACTGGCATGTGGCGGACGATAGTCATAAATGGCATGGTTTTACTCATCCTAGAACGGCTTTAAGAAATGCAAGAAAGAAATTTAAGCTCAATAAGGTTGAAAGGGATATGATATTAAGGCATATGTTTCCGCTTAATATTACCCCACCTCGTTATAAAGAAAGTGTAATTTTGTGTTTGGTTGATAAGCTGTATGCTATATTTGAGACTTTTTATATAAAAAGATTTAATTTTAAAGTGGAGGGGTAAAATTTGGTTGAAACGTATTGTTTATGGTTTATTATATATAGTTTTATTGGTTGGCTTTATGAGAGTATTCTTTGCTCGATTACAGAAAAGAAATGGATAAACAGAGGATTTTTAAATGGCCCGTATTGTCCTATTTATGGTTTTGGAGCTCTTTTGGATATTATTTGTTTAGGAAAATTTAATAATGCGTTTGAAATTTTTTTCTTAGGTGTTTTACTTACATGCAGCCTTGAATATTTGACTTCGTTTGCTATGGAGAAGATGTTTCACGCAAGGTGGTGGGATTACTCAGATAAAAAGTTTAATATTAATGGCAGAGTTTGTGTAATTGGTGCCGTAGTATTTGGTACCTTTTCTGTACTGCTTATAAAGTTTGTACATCCTTTTGTTATTGGTTGCATTAATATGGTGCCAAAAGTTATTTTGCACATTTTCGTCATTTTATTTTTAGCAGGATATATGGTAGACAATATTATTACATTCTTAGCTGTTGCTAACTTTGACAAGAAGTTGGAGGAGCTAAAGAAGGTATTAGAAGAGAAGAAAGAAAGCGTTGTTAAGACAGTAAGTTCGTATAAGGAAGAGGCTATTGAAAAAATAAAGTCGCATGTTCCTGAAAGTTTATTATATAAAATTTTTACAGAGACACTAAGCAAGCAACATAAAAGGCTTATCATGGCTTTCCCGAAACTAAAGTCTATAAAATATAATGATGTTTTGACTGAAATTAAAAGATTTATTTACAGTAAAAAGAAATTTTAGTAAATTACACGTTGGATGATATTTCTATTTTAGGTTTTGCTAATTCAATTTAATACTATTGGTGCGGATAACAGGATTTGAACCTGCATGGTTTCCCATATGAACCTGAATCATACGCGTCTGCCAATTCCGCCATATCCGCATTAGCAAATAAGCTTCATATTTACTATGAAGCTTATTAAGTATGGTCGGAGTGACGGGATTCGAACCCACGACCTCTTGGTCCCGAACCAAGCGCGCTACCAACTGCGCTACACCCCGATTTGGCGGAGAGGGCGGGATTCGAACCCGCGTGCAGGTAACCCCGCAAACTGATTTCGAGTCAGCCCCGTTATGACCACTTCGATACCTCTCCAACAATTTCGCCAAAATGAATAATATCACAATAGCGAAAAAAAGTACAGTTTTTTATTTAATTTTGAATAAAGTTTTTGCATTATTCATGGTAGAATTTGCAATCTCTTCAGGCGAGAGCCCTTTTATTTCGGAAATTTTATTTATAACATATTCAAGATACATAGAATTGTTTCTTTTACCTCTAAAAGGAACAGGCGCTAAATACGGAGAATCCGTTTCTATTAAAATTCTGTCAAGCGGAGTATATTTTAATACGTCCAACGCAGTTTTTACATTTTTAAATGTTATAGGTCCGTCAAACCCAAGATAATATCCAAGTTTTAAAAGCTCTTTTGCCATTTCCACAGAACCGGAGAAACAGTGAATAACACCGGTGTTTGATACGTTTATAGATTTTAGAGTATCTAAAGTATCTTTGTGTGCTTCTCGGTCATGAATAACGACCGGCAGATTTACGTCATTTGCAAGTAGAAGTTGCTCTTTGAAGTAATTTAGCTGTAAATTTTTGTTTGTAGAATCGTAGTAATAATCAAGCCCAATTTCGCCTATTGCAACAACTTTTTTGAATTTTGCAAGCTCACGTACATCGGCAATAGCTTCATTTTCAGCAATATTTTCAGGGTGAATTCCGACGGCAGCATAAATATATGGATATTTTTTTGCAAGTTCTATTGAAAATCTTGATGTTTCTAGGTTAACACTTTGGTTTATCACATATTTAATGCCGTTTTGAGGCAATATATCAAGAAGTTCATAACGGTCATCATTAAAAGCTTCATCATCATAGTGAGCGTGTGTATCAAAAATATTCATTTGCTTCCTCCATTAATCTAATTTCATTGAGACTAATTTACTTATTCCGCGTTCTTCCATTGTGATTCCGTAAATAGTGTCTGCCGCTTCCATTGTGCCTTTTCTGTGAGTAATTATTATGAACTGAATTGAGTCAGAGAATTTTTTTACATAATCCGCAAATCTATATACATTTACATCATCTAAAGCTGCCTCAATTTCGTCTAATACGCAAAATGGAGAAGGATTAATCTTAAGTATTGAGAATAATAGTGCAATAGCAGTTAATGCACGTTCTCCGCCGGACAATAGCATCATGTTCTGAAGCTTTTTTCCCGGTGGCTGAACTTCAATATCTATACCACTTTCAAGCACATTAGATTCGTCGCAAAGCTTTATATTTGCAGTTCCGCCGTTAAATAGTTCTGCGAATACAACTTTAAAGTTTTCACTTATTACAGAGAATTTGTCCATAAACTCTTTTTTCATTGTTGCAATCATTTCTTCAATGACTTTTCTGAGTTTTTGCTCTGAATCTGTAAGATCATTTTTTTGCTTTGACATAAAGTTAAATCTTTCATTGATTTTTTTATATTCTTCAATCGAATCAATATTTATGCTTCCTAAATCTCTAATTTTATTTTTTAGAGAAGATATTGTAGAAGAAATTTTAGAAGGATTACCCAAATCATCTTTTTTTAGTTCAAGAGCGGCTGAATAGGTAATTTGGTAGTCTTCCCAAATCTTTGCGTTTATATTTTCGAAATCCAGTTCTATTTTCATTTTTTTCATTTCTTCTTTTGATATCTTTTCTTTTGTTTCCTCGACAGAACGAATATCATCCCCCATAAGCTTCTCTAAGGTTTCTAATTGGGAGGTTATATCAACTTTTTTACTTTCTAATTCTGTAAGTTTTAGATTATCCGAAGCTATATTATTTTCGATTTCGGATATATCAGATAAGCTCTTTGTTTTTTCAATAGAAAAATTATTAATCTCGTCAGTAAGTTTTTTTATCGACGCCGTTCTTTTAGAAATTATTTCTTCAGCGTTATAAATATCGTTGTCAATTCTTCCTAGAAATTCATTAATCGAAAGTTCGCTTTCGTCAAAAGAGGAGAGTGAAACTTTATAGTTAGTTATATCAAGAGATAAATTGTCACGAATTTCCATTTGGGATTTGTTATTTTGCTTGTATTCATCGACTTTAACTTGGATATTTGAAATTTTTTCATCAAGTTTGGATATTTTTGTTTCAAACTCAGATATTTCTCTTGTAAACTCAATTATTTGATCATGTAATTGGCTTTTTTCTGTTTTTATACTTTTTACTTTTTCTTCATTTTGCTGTAGTTCTTTTTCTAAAGCTGTTATTTGCTCTTTTGCTTTTGTATGTTCAATTTCGACATTTCTGAAATCCTGAGATAATTTTTCTGTTAGTTGTTTTGCCAAAGTGTAATCGCCCATTAAAGCATTTAATTTATTATTTGACGCTTCAAGTTCACTATTTAAGTTTTTTATTTCCTCTTCTAATTCCGAAATTATACGTCCACGACTCAAAATTCCATCTGCTTTTACTTTAACGCTACCGCCGGACATTGTTCCGCCGGTATTAACTACATCGCCTTCTAATGAAACTATTCGTATATTTCCGATTACTTTTTTAGACATAGATATTGCGTTGTTTAATGTATCGACTATTACGGTCTTGCCAAGCAGACTTTCGAGTATATTAGAATACATCGGGTCGGCAGTTACAAGCTTTGAAGCAATTCCTATAAAACCTTCATTTGAGGAAATTGTATCAATGTTTTTTATATTGTCATTTTGTTTAAAAGCAGAAATCGGAAGAAAGGTTGCACGTCCCAGAGATTTTTCTTTTAGAAAATCAATAGCTTTTTTAGCATCTTCTTGGGTTTCTGTAACTATATTTTGGAGATTACTTCCTAAAACTATTTCTATCGCAATTTCATATTCTTTCGGAACAGTAATGAGTTGTGCAAGACTTCCGTGTATGCCTTTTTTAAATGAAGCGTTTTTTTCACATTCGTCTAAAAGTCCTTTAACACTTCTAAAATATCCTTCGTTGTTTTTTTCGGTATCGGATAAAAACTTATGTTTTCCTTTTTTTACAGCAATAGAAGATGAAAGATCAAAATTTTTCTTTTCTATTGCTTTAATATCACTTTCTAGCTGAATTTCTTTATCTTTGCTAACTTTAAATTCTGCAGATAATCTTTTTAGGTTAGCAGATAATTTTGAGATGTTTTCTAAGTTATCTTCTTGTTTCATACGTAGTCTGTCGTTTTCTGAAGAGATGTTTATAAGTTTATTATCTAGTTGCTCGTTTCTGTTTTCGGAATTATATTTCATCGTAAGAGTTGAATTCATTTTGGATTTTATATCAGATTTTTCATTCATAAAATCAATCATGTCAGTTTTTATCGCTTCAACTCTTCTGTCTTCTTCATCTAAATTTTGAATAATCTTATTTAATTCGTCTTCTTTTTCTTTAAGATAAGTAACATAAGTTTGTTTTTGGGATACAAGCTTTTCAAGTTTCGAATTTTTTTGATTTTTTTCTTCTTTTAACTCATTTATCTTTGAAACATTTTCTTGAATTTCCGATTCAAAATGAGATATGGTTAACTTATTATTTGACGTCTTCTCATCGAGCAATTTCGTTTTTGTATTGCTTTTTTCAATTTCTGTTTGTTTCTTAAAGATTAATTGCTTTGTTTCGTCAATTAGTTTTAATATTTCGTCATTTTTTTCTTTTAATGCATCTTTTTGTTTTAGTGATTCTTCGGAGTTTTTTGTTTTTTCTTTAAGTTCTTCTTGAAGTTCTAAAAGATGTGTTTCAGTTTGAGAAAGTAAACTTTTAATTTTCTCGCTGTCATGTAGAAACATATTTATTTCATAAACTTTTAATTCGTCACGAATTAAAAGATATTGCTCAGCTTTTTCCGATTGAATTTTCAAAGGACCGATTTGGTTTTCTAGCTCTTTTAAAATATCGTTAATTCTCATAAGGTTTTGGCAAGTTGCTTCAAGTTTTTTTTCAGCCTCAATTTTTCTGGCTTTGTATTTCGAAATCCCGGCGGCTTCTTCAAAAACGTTTCGGCGTTCTTCTGAGTTGTTTGAAAGTATTTCGTCAATACGTCCTTGACCGATTATTGAATAGCCGTCACGTCCTATGCCTGTTCCCATAAAAAGTTCAATAATATCTTTTAATCTACATGCGGATTTGTTTATAAAATATTCGCTTTCACCACTTCTATATACTCTTCTTGTTACCGCAACTTCACTAAAATTAACCGGAAGTTTATTTCCGGTTGAATTGTCAAAAGTTATAGTAACTTCAGCAAAATTTAGGGCTTTTCTGTTTTGGGTTCCTGTAAAAATAATGTCTTCCATTTTCCCACCACGAAGAGATTTCGCACGCTGTTCGCCAAGCACCCAACGAATTGAGTCGGAAACATTACTTTTACCGCTACCATTAGGCCCGATTACCGTAGTAATTCCGGGTCTAAATTCAAAAACTGTTTTATCCGCAAAAGATTTAAATCCTTGTATTTCTAGCTTTTTTAAGTACATTTTATTCCTCTTTACATCATTCCGTATTTTCTTTTACTGCCCTTTAAAAGGCTTGTACAAAACTGTTCCCAAATCGGGTATTCATTTGCAGTTGTTCTTATTATTTCACAAGTAAAATATGACCCGTTTACTGACTCTGTTTTGATAAAACGAAGTATATCATTTTCGTGCAAATCGAGATTTGCTAATTTATCCGATAGAATCGAAAAAGAATTTCCACCTTCACGCTGGAAAAGTTTTACTTTTTCGTCGGTTATTATATTATTTGCGTCTAGTGTATCAACAATTTTAAAAGTACAAATCCTTGCTTTTTCATTTGAATCTTTTTTTACAGAATATTCTTTTGGCCATCCCCAGAAATTAGGAATCAGATCTCTTAAATATGAAGGGATTTTTATTTCATTTGCATTTATTCCTTTTTTTGTTATTTTAGGTATTTGAAGCATAAATATTGAAGTCTTTGATAAATTAGCTGCTTTTGCTATTATTTTTGTACCTTCTTCACTTGCTTCCGGTTCTTCTTTGGAAAGTCCGCTAGTAGAAGCAGGAAATTTTTTAGAAGATTCTGAAAACAGCATATTTTCAATGTCTAGTGCGTCTGTATCACCGAAATATTTCGTGCCTTCAAATTGCACAGCTTCAATCGGCTCTGGGATATTATCTTTTTCATCCTTTAGAGGAGCAATAACTTTTGGCTCTTTTTTTTGTTTCGGGCTTTCTTTAGGAGCAACTAAAAAATCCACGTCATCATTAATTTCGATGTCTATATTAATATCATCAAGTGATGTAACAATAGGTTCGGTTTGTTCAACGTCTTTATGAGTAAATTCTTCTATTGAAGGAATATCTTTAGGAAAAAAATTGTCAAATTCCGGTCTTGTTATATGTTCAAAAAGCTTACATATACTTTCTGGGAAAATAGATTTTTTTATTGAGGTAAATTCAGCTTTTTCTTCGGCTAAATCATAAGTAAATTTGGTTATTGTGTTATAGCCGTCATAAACTCCGCTTTGTGAGAAATTACCTGAAGACAATAAAATAATTCCTTTTTTTGAACTCTCAAAAATGGCACCTTTATATTGAAAATCTGAAATAAAGTCTTTATTTGTGTTTTTAAATAAATATACATCACAACCGATTTTTAAAAGGGAGTCGATAACTTTTTTTGCATTTCCTTTTTGTGGCTGACTTAGGTAGAAACTAAAGTTACCACCGTTTAATACATAAGTTTTAATACTCTCAAAAATTTTTTCAAAAGCATCGTCTTTTACCAATCCGAAGAAGAAGGAAATATCTGTATATTTCGGTCTTTTAGAAAGCAATAGTTTTTCAAGTTCTTCTCCAAGAGTATAATCTTTCCCATCACATAATTTGGGCTGGGTTAAAATTCGAGTATTCAAGGTAAATCCCCCTTTAAAGTTTTACAAAATTAATATTTTTCTCCTCTTGATTTGTATAATTAAAAGAAGTAAAATAGACAATGTAATTATATAATATCTTGCAAATAAAAGCAATTATTTTGTTTAATCATAAAGAAATAATAAGAACGGAGGAATAATATGGAGATAATTGCCATAGTAAGTCTTATAATCGTTGTATTGCTGCTTCTTTTTATAGTTTTTCTAATGACGAGGCTAAAAAGTTTATTAGAAGTTGAAAAGAATTATGCACTTATGACTAAAAACTATGCAACAGTTACTATATTACAAGAGATAATGGTTATCCTTGGAAATAAAATACCTGCTACAAGGAAACTTGAGAGAATAAACGATATACTTATAAACAGGTTTGATATTGCGTATTCTACGATAGTTGAATCTTCTGAATTCGGTAATATTATAAAGGCTTCCAATGTGCCTGAAGATTTGCAAGATAAGGTTTTAAACTTGGATAGAGAAAAGGTATTTGCAGATGCTATGCAGCAGAATGTACCCAAATATATCACAGCTATAAAAGTTTTGGAATATCCTTCGGCAGATAGACGTGATATTCGTTCTGCACTTATGTTTCCGTTATATAGAGAAGATGAATATAGAGGCTTTTGGCTTCTTGAAGATATAAGAGGGAATGCTTTTGATAACGTTGCAAAGGTTCAGTTAAGCATTATTAAAGATAATATAACTTTGGTTATACAAAATAACGATTACGCTGTAACTCTCGAAAATAAAACGGTTGAGCTTGAAGTTGCAAATAAAAAACTTGAAGAAATGGCTAACCGTGACGGATTAACCGGAGCGTTCAATAAAGAATTTATGCATAAAAAATTAGACCGAGTATTTAACGGTAGCAGAAAGCAAAATTCTATTGCTATTATGGATATTGACTATTTTAAGAATTATAATGATAAAAATGGTCATATGGAGGGGGATAATCTTCTAAAGATGTTGTCTCAACTAATTACAGATAGTTTAAGAGATAAAGATATGTTGTTTAGATTTGGTGGAGAAGAGTTTGTAATTTTGTTTTCAGATACGACAAAACAGGATGCTATAATGGTAGCACAGAGAATTAGGCAAAAGGTTGCAGATTTTATATTCCCTTATGAAGAAAGACAACCAAATGGGAATTTAACAATTTCGGTAGGTGTTGCATCTTCGCCGGATGATTCTATTGAGAAACAAAGATTATTAGAAATTGCAGACGAAAGATTATACAAAGCTAAAAATAACGGAAGGAATCAAGTAATTGGCGAATAAAAGAAGAAGATAAAAAGACATTTCAAATAATAAAGGTGGCATATATTTAACGTCGCTCAGGATTCACGACGGAAAGCTTTTATCCTACAACTGTAGGAGGTTTTCTCGTGAATATTCGCATCTTTTAAGTATATGCCACCTTTTATTATCTAGAACATTTTTTAATCACCTGCAATATGGGCATAATGGATTTCCATTCTGCCGGTTTTGGGGTTACGAATATGGACAAGTCCGCCTGAAGAGTAATAGCCGCTGGGGGATATTGCGGGGTTAGAGCGATATTCGTCGGTTGGTGGAAGGAGAAGCTTGTGTTTTGCAGAGCAAATTTCACATTTCTTATCGGGGCAGGCATCGCCAAGACAATATTCGCGTTCCATGAAACGACCTCCTTAACAATTGTTATAGGATTAATGATATAAAAATCATTTGTTAATTATACTATCATAAGAGCTGTAAAATTACAAGATATAGAAAAAAGTAAGGAGAAATCAACATATGACATTAGAAGAAATAAAAGAAAAAATAAAAAATAATGAGTCTGTAAGTTTTGATAAGAAAGTATTGGTGTTGGCATCAGGTTCTATGTCCAGAGTAAAAATCATGGAAAAAGCAAAGCTGAATTTTATAACTATTCCAAGTCTTGCCGATGAAGAGAGTATTAAAAAAGCTTTTGGCGAGGTCAAAAGCGAAGAACAGGCAAAAGAATATGTAAAAAGACTATCGTTTGAAAAAGCTTATTGGCTAAGTAAAAGAGTTAAGAATGCGGTTATATTGGCTGCGGATACGATTGCTTTTTACAAAGATGAAATTTTAGAAAAGCCTAAGGATGAAAAAGATGCAAGAAGGATTTTTAATACGTTATCTAACAGTACACATATTGCTCTTACAGGAGTTTGTATTATTGATGGAGAGAAACTGGAAAATTTTGCAAAAGTTTCGCCTGTTAAAATGCTCGAAATTACTGAAGAGTTACAAGATGTATTGGTAAAAGACCAATTAACGTATACTTATGCGGGGGGATATTGTGTTGATGGTAATCTTGGTGATAAGGCGATTGTCTTACCGCATGATTTTAATAATGTTATGGGATTGCCGATAGAGGATATAGTAATTAAGTTAAAGGAGGAAGGTTATGATTTTTCCCAATAAGTTAGAAAATAAAGATTATATTGCTACTACTGCTGTTTCTTTTGGCTGCAAGGATGAATGGGACATTTTAAGACTTGAAAATGCTATTGTGAAATTAAAGAATGCTGGCTTTAATTGTAAAGAAACGCAAGATGTGAGAATGCTTAAAAAACTTGAAAGTGCTACGCCAAAAGAACGTGCGAAAGAATTTATGGAGTTAATTGAAGATGAAAGTGTTAAAGCAATTGTTGCTGTAAGTGGAGGAGAAATACTTATGGAGATATTGCCGTATTTGGATTTTGAAAAAATAGAGAATTCTCCTAAGTGGATTCAGGGTTACTCGGATCCAAGTTTACTAAATTACGTAATAACGACGAAACTTAATATTGCTACAATTAATGCTGTAAATTTTAAAAGTTTTGGAATGGAGCCTTGGCATAAGGTAGTTACGGATAATATTGAATTTCTAAGGAATCCGGATGTACTTATTCAGGAAAGTTTTTTAATGTATGAAGGCACTAGACCTAAAGAAATTTTACCTTATGAGGGGTTTTATCTTACTAACGAGACTAATTATAAGGCATTATATGATAAGGAAAATGTCATAAAAGGACGAGTTATAGGCGGATGTATAGATGTTCTTAGTTTGCTGCCCGGAACAGAATTTGATAATACAAAGAATTTCTGTTCGCAATTTGATGAGGGAATGCTGTGGTATATAGATAATTGTGAGTTAAATATTGCCGAATTTTACAGAAGAATATGGCAGATGAAACAGGTAGGATGGTTTAATAATGCGAAAGGCTTTTTAATTGGAAGAACTGCGGTTAATAAAAATTTTTATGATTTTTCTTATGAAGATTCATTAAAAAAAGCGTTTGATGATTTAGATGTACCGGTATTTTACGATGCAGATATAGGGCATCTTCCACCTCAATGGATAATGGTTAACGGAAGCATGGGAGAATTTTATTTTGAAAACGGAAAGGGAAAATTAATCCAAAAAATGATTTAGTTTTAGGGGGAGATTTTATGACATGTATTCTGGCTTTTTTAGTACCGGTGGTAATTTGGGGAATAAGCATTGCAATAAGCAGAATTTTCCCATTTGGTGGGAATACTATTTTTACATCAGATATGGCTTATCAATATGCAGGATATTTTGAATTTATTCAAAAAGTTTTAACTGAGGGAGTAAATCCGACATTTTCCTTTTTTAAGGGAATGGGCGAGGAGACTTTAGGAATGCTGAGTTACTATATGATGAGCCCGTTTAACTTAATTCTTGCATTATTTCCTAAAGCAAATGTTACTGAGGGCGTTTTAGTAATTAATCTGTTAAAAATAGGCTTATCAGGAGTAACTTTTTCTCTTTTCTTAAAGAAAGAATTTAAGAAAAGTAATAATATTGCGGTTATTGCTCTTTCAACTTGCTATGCGCTTATGGCTTACAATATAGCATATCAATTTAATATTATGTGGCTCGATGCTGTTGTATGGCTTCCTGTTATTATTCTCGGGATAGATAGGCTTATAGAGAAAAATAAGTCAGATGTGTTTTTTGCCGGTTTAACTGTTTCTATACTCTCAAATTGGTATATTGGATTTATGCTATGCGTATTTTCTGCTTTTTGGTTTATCTATAGGACTTTTAAAAAAGGTTTTTCCAAAACGGCATTTTTTAAGTTTATGTTATGCGGAATTTTATCGGCAGGCACCGCATTAATAGTTATATTACCGGCTGTATATACATGCATGGCTGAGGGAAAAAGGAGTAATCTTTTAGAGAGCAGCTTAATAAATTACACCTTGATAGATATTTTTTCTAAGTTTATTATAGGCGGATTTGACTTTTGGCAAATAACGGATAAGAGTGCTTCGGCAGAATGTTTGAATTTACCGAACTTGTTTGCCGGTACTACGACTTTTATGTTATTTGTTATGTATTTCTTTAACGTTTCATTTAGCAAAAAAGAAAAAATACAAGATGGTGTGTTTTTTTTAGTATTATTGGCTTTTACGGTATTTGCCCCACTTAATAGAATTTGGCACGTTTTTACGTATAATATATGGTTCCCATATAGATATTCTTTTTGTATATCGTTTTATATAATTTACATTGCGTATAAGTCGTTAAGCGGAATAAGCGGAATTTCGTTAAAAAATGTGCTGTATATTTTGATTGCACTTATTATAGGATGCTTTATAGTAGAAAAGCAGAATTATACGTATATAACTTCTGAGCTTATTTATTGTACTATATTTATGCTTTGTGCAGGTTTTATTTCAATAAAATTGATAAAAGACAATAATAAAAGTGCATTTGGGCTTTTTGCTTTGGTTGTTTGTGTCGAAATGTTTACCAATACTGCGGTGTATATGTTAAGTTTCGGATTTTTTGACAGAGATACGTTTTATTACGAAAGAGCCATTGTAAACGAAAGAATAAGTGAAATAAAAGAGAGAGATAACGGTTACTACAGAATAGAAAACGACTTAATAAAAGATTATAACGCGAATATAGGACAAGAGATTTTAGGAATTACAAGTTCAAGTACAATGGGAAAAGAATCGGCAAGAGGATTGCTAGAAAGCCTTGGATTTACCAGAGTTGCTAATAATTCTGTTAAGTATTCGCCGGTTACAAAGTTTGCGGATAGCTTTTTAGGAGTTAAATATTATATTCAGGATACGACTAAAAAGAATGACGATGTCTTGTCATTAGGATTTTTAGTGGATGATTCTGTTACAGAAATAAAAGATTTTATAACACCTTGGACTGAGCATAGTAATTCTTTTGAAAAGTTAAATGAGTTGGCAAAAAAAACCAGTAAAATAGATGAAGAGATATATAATAAAGTTGAGATTTTTGATGTTAAAAAAGAGAACCTCAAAGAGAACTTAGATTCAAATATTTATGAAAAAATATACCCATATTCTAAAGCTTTGTATTCCTTTTACTTTTATGCTCCTAATGAAAGTGATATATATTTAAAAATAGATGGGAGCTCTGTAAATGACGCAATATTGTATATTAACGATGAAGAAATCGGGAAATATATGACAACGCAAGAATATTCAACTTTAAAAATAGGTAATTTTACTGAAAATGAAAAAGTGAAGGTTGATATAGAGTTTGTGGATGCGGATAAAATAAACCTTAATGATGTTTTGATATATAGTGAAAATGATAGTGTATATAAGAAAGTTATAAGCAGTTTAAAGAAATCTCAGCTTGAGATAGACTACATGACAAGTGCCAAGCTTGAAGGTCGAATAAATGTAGAAGATGATGGGAAAATATTACTTTTTACTGTGCCTTATGATAAATATTTAAGGGTGTTTGTCGATAATAAACCGACGAATACCAGATGTATACTTGATTCGTTGCTTGCAGTGGATTTGGAAAAAGGTAATCATATTATTACAGTCGATTATTATCCTGAATATTTATTAAAAGTCGGGATTATTTCGGGATTGTTTTTAGCTTTTGGAATTATATTTATTTGTATGGAACACAGAAAGGAAATAAAAGATGAGAAATGAGTATCATTTTGAAGAACTTGCTTCTACACAAGATTATGCAAAAGAGCTTATATTAAATGGAAATAGTAACTTCTTAGTTTATTCGGATATTCAGACGAAAGGTAGAGGAAGACTAGGGAGAGCTTGGGATGCTCCAAACGGTGGACTTTGGTTTTCATTTGACGTTGGTTTTGATGAGAATAAAAAAGTTTTTACTTTAGGTGTCGGAGTGGCTGTAAGAGAAGTGTTAGAAGATGTATATAAGCGAAAAGTACAGCTGAAATGGCCAAATGATTTGATTCTTGAAAACAAAAAAGCAGGCGGAATAATTTGTGAAAAAATTAATGATAAGATTATTATAGGAATTGGAATAAACACTAACAATGAAAATGTCGGGATAGACAAGGCGATTTCTTTTTATGGGAATACAGGAGTTAAAGCTGATAATTATGATATTATGATTAGGCTAGTGAGAAAAATAGCTAAAATAAATGAAATAGAAGAAAGTGAAGTAATTAAGTTATTTAGAGAAAATATGGCGTATAAAGGGGAAAAATGCCTTGTTACGGTCTTAGGAGAATATGTAGCAATAAAAGATATAGCAGAGAATGGTGAACTTATTGTTGAAGCGGATGATGGAATAAAAAGAGTATTTTCGGGGGAGATAAATGTATGTATATAAATCCTATAAAAATAGGCAATTTAGAAATTAAAAATAATGTTTTTTTAGCTCCTATGGCAGGAGTTACAGATATGGCTTTCAGAAGTATTTGTAAAGAATTTGGCGTTGGAATGGTTTATACAGAAATGGCTAGTTCTAATGCTGTTCATTATGGAAGCGAGAAAACAGAGGATATTTATGAAGTTTTAGAAGAAGAAAGACCGGTAGGAATTCAGATTTTCGGAAGCAATCCGGATATAATGGCAGAAACTGCAAATAAATTATCTGAAGTGGCAGATATAATAGATATTAATATGGGATGTCCTGCCCCTAAAATTGTGAAAAATAATGAAGGTTCGGCACTTATGAAAAATTTAGAACTTGCACGTGAAATTATATGCAGTGTGGTTAAAGCATCAAAAGTTCCCGTTACAGTGAAGTTTAGAAAAGGTTGGGACGATAAGCATGTTAATGCGGTAGAACTTGCTTGTATTGCTGAAGAGGCTGGTGCAAGGCTGATTACGGTTCATGGTAGGACGAGAGAACAGATGTATTCAGGTACGGTTGATTATGAAATTATACGAAAAGTCAAAGAAAGTGTAAGTATTCCGGTTATAGGAAATGGAGATATATTTGACGAATTTAGTGCAAAGCGAATGTTTGAAGAGACCGGATGTGATGGAGTTATGGTTGCAAGAGGTGCTGAGGGAAATCCATGGGTTTTTAGAAATATTATTGATTATTTAACTAACGGGAAGGTAAATGAAACGCCAAGTATTAGTGAAAAAGTAGGAATGATTTTAAAGCATCTTGATTTGGAAGTTAAATATAAAGGCGAGTATGTTGCGGTAAGAGAGATGAGAAAACATATTTCATGGTATTTAAAAGGGATAAACGGAGTGAGTAAGACTAAAGAAATTATAAATCAAGAACAAAATTTGGAAAAAGTTAAGGAAATATTGGATAAAATAGTACTTACAGGAGATAATTAGATATATAAAGTCGTGTATTGGAAGAAAATTTTGATTTTTATAGTTTTTTTTGCCAAAAACTATAAAGTTTTTCCCAAAATGCCGATAATAGTGAGGTAAGAAGTATTACAATTTTTAAGGGGGTATTTTTAATGAATAAAGCGGAATTAATCGCAGCAATGGCAGAAAAATCAGAGATGACAAAGAAAGATTCAGAATGTGCTTTAAATGCATTTATCGAAACAGTTACTGAATCATTAAAAAAAGGTGAAAAAGTAGGACTAGTTGGATTCGGTACTTTCGAAGTTAAGAAAAGAGCAGCAAGAGAAGGAGTTAATCCACAGACTAAAAAAGCTATCAAGATTCCTGCTAAGAAAGCACCTGTTTTCAAAGCTGGTAAAGGCTTAAAAGAAACTGTTAATAATAAGTAAAAAATAAAAACTGCTGAAAGACAGCAGTTTTATTTTTTTAAATATGAAATTTATTCGCGGTGCTTTTTTATTTCCTCATTATATTTATCAAATACAGCTTTTTCAATTTTTTCACGCATTTTTGCGTTTATCGGGTGTGCGACATCTGTGTATAACTTTCTTCTTGCTTCTGGGGTGTTTTCAACATTTTTTTCTTGTGAATTAATTCTTCGGCGAGGCATAGACATTGCCAAGCCCTTTTCTGTTTCTGTAATCTTTATGTTTTTAACAACGAATTCGTCATCAAAGGTTACAGCAGCATAAGCCTTAAGTGTTCCCTCGGTATTTTTCAGAAAAATACCAACATTTGTAATTTCCATAATAAGCACCACCTTGTTAAAAATTTCCTTACACCTATTAAATTCTACATATAATCACGAAAACCTTTATTTTTTAACCTGTTGTAAAATTTGAGGATAAGCAAAAAAGTAATTATGTAAAAAACTTGTAACTTTTTTTATGCCTATTGAATAATATGCACATAAGAATGTATAATATAATCATGTATTTTTAAGGAGGTAATCCTATATGATATTTGATAAGATATTTCCACCGGCTACAATACATATGATTGGAATCGGCGGAATAAGTATGAGTGGATTAGCGGAAATTTTAAAAAATAAAGGATATAATGTAAAGGGTTCTGACATGAACGACAGTAGTATCATAAAAAAATTAAGAGATTCGGGGATTTCTGTTACAATAGGTCATAAAAAAGAAAATCTTGAGGGAGCGGATGCTGTAATATATACTGCTGCGATAAAAAAGGATAATCCTGAGTATGTTGAGGCTGAAAGACTAGGTATTGCCTTAATTGAGCGTTCTGTTTTGCTTGGAGAAATAACACGTATGTATAGCGACACTATTGCTGTTGCGGGTACTCATGGAAAAACTACAACTACATCTATGATATCTGCCGCATTTTTAGAGGCAGAAAAGGATCCGACTATAAGTGTAGGCGGAGAGCTTGATATAATAGATGGGAATTACAGAATAGGAAATAGCAAGTATTTTATAACCGAGGCTTGTGAATATGTTGAGAGTTTTTTAAAGTTTTCGCCTAAAGTTGCTGTTATTCTTAACATTGAGGAAGACCATTTAGATTATTATAAGAATTTAGACCATATAAAGAGTTCCTTTTATAAATTTGAAAATAGACTTCCGGACGACGGATATGCGGTATTAAATGCAGATGATGAAAATAGTCGTGAGCTTATTCAAAATGGAAAATATAATAAAATTACTTTTGGAATAAAAAATCCGGCTAAGTTTTCAGCAAAAAATATAATGTTTGAAAAAGATATAACTATGTATGAACTATATGCTGATGAAAAATTTGTTAGCAAAGTTGAATTAAAAGTGCCTGGAATTCATAATGTTTATAATTCTTTAGCGTGTATTGCCGTTTGTGATATTTATAAGTTGAATTTAAAAGATGTGCTTACGGCACTTGAAAAGTTTGGAGGAGCTAAAAGAAGGTTTGAAAAAAAAGGAGAGTATAACGGGGCGTTGATTTATGATGATTATGCTCATCATCCGTCTGAAATTAAAGCTACGCTTTTAGCTGCAAAAGAAAAGAAAGCAAAGAGAGTTTTGTGCGTTTTTCAGCCACATACTTATACGAGAACAAAAACCTTACTAAATGAATTCTCAGAAGCTTTTTATAACGCAGATAGTGTGATAATTACGGATATTTATGCTGCAAGAGAGAAGGACACAGGAGAAATTAGTTCAAAAGATTTGGTTAATAAAATTGAAAAAACTTCAAAAAATGCGGTATATATAAAAGATTTTAAAGATATAGAAAAGTATGTTGAGAAAGAATTAAAGCCGGGAGACTTGTTTATTACAATTGGTGCCGGAGATGTTTATAAAATCGGAGATGAAATTGTTTCTGGGAGGTAATCATGGAGATAAAAGAATATATAAAAGAGCTTCGAAAAAAAATACGTTATCATGCAGATAAATATTATAATCAGGATGCACCTGAAATTTCCGATTATGAATACGATATGATGCTTCAAGAGTTAAGAAATTTGGAGCTTATGAATCCGGATTTGGCAACTGATGATTCGCCGACCAAAAAAGTTATCGGTGAAATTAAAGATGGTTTTTCAGAGGTACGCCATGATGTGCCTATGCTTAGTCTGCAAGATGTTTTTGACAAGGCGGCTTTATATGAATTTGATAATAAAATGAAGGAAGCACTTGGAAGTAATGTGGAATATACTGTTGAAACAAAGATAGACGGATTGTCTGTTTCACTTGAATATACAGACGGAATACTTGTTAGGGG
Organism: uncultured Eubacteriales bacterium; assembly: GCA_964640345.1. Classification (GTDB taxonomy): domain Bacteria; phylum Bacillota; class Clostridia; order TANB77; family RGIG9151; genus RGIG9151. Next base: position 12,911 of record CAZXFU010000002.1, on the reverse strand, counting down.
TTCTACTCGTGGAAATGGACTAATTGGGGAAGATGTTACTGAAAATCTAAAAACTATAAAGTCTATTCCGCATACTCTAAAGTCTAAAATTAGTATAGAAGTCAGAGGTGAAGTTTTTATCCCGCGTGATACGTTCCTAAAACTTAACGAAGAACGTGAAATAAACGGACAACCTCTGTTTGCAAATGCAAGAAATGCAGCTGCCGGCTCATTAAGGCAGCTTGATTCTAATGTGGTAAGAGACAGAAATTTAGATATTTACATATTTAACGTTCAAAAAAGCAGCATTGAGTTTAAAACGCACAAAGAATCAATTGATTTCTTAAAAAATGAGGGATTTAATGTAATTCCTGTTTGCAACATCGCAAGAAACGGCGAAGAAATTGAGCGGGAAATAGATAAAATAGGTGAATTACGAGGAGATTTTTCTTTTGATATTGATGGTGCGGTTGTAAAGGTAAATAGCTTGTTATATAGAGAAAAACTAGGAAATACGTCTAAAACTCCACGTTGGGCGATAGCGTATAAATATCCTCCTGAAAAAAAGCCGACGAAAATAAAAGATATTGTTATTCAAGTCGGGAGAACAGGTGTTTTAACACCTACTGCCGAACTTGAAACAGTACGTTTGGCTGGTACTAATGTAGCTAGAGCAACTTTGCATAATGAAGATTATATAAAAGAAAAAGATATAAGAATAGGAGATACAGTTCTAGTTCAAAAAGCAGGAGATATAATACCTGAAGTGGTTGAAGTTGTTTTTGATAAAAGAACGGGAGCAGAGAAAATTTTTAAGATGCCTGAGAAATGTCCTGTTTGCGGAAGCGACGTTGAAAGGCTTGATAATGAATCGGCAGTAAGATGTACAGGAATAGAATGCCCGGCAAGATTGTTTAGAAGCATAGTTCATTTTGCATCACGCGAAGCTATGGATATTGATGGATTAGGACCTGCTAATGTTGAACTTTTATTAAACGAAGGGTTGATTAATAATATCGCGGATATTTATTATTTGAAGGTTGAAGATATTGAAAAATTAGACAGAATGGGTAAAAAGTCTGCGGAAAATTTAATAAAAGCTATTGAAAAGAGTAAAAGTAATTCGCTAGATAAGTTGATTTTTGGTTTGGGAATAAGACATATTGGAAAGAAGGCAGGAAAGCTACTTGCAGCAAAGTTTTCTGATATCGACGAAATTGCATCGGCAGACGCAGCACAGTTTTCGGATATTAATGATATAGGGCAAAAAATGGGAGAGAGTATAGTTAAATATTTTAAGAGTGAGCAAGTAAGGGATACAATAGAAAAGCTAAGAGTTACCGGTGTTAATATGAAAGGTAGCAAAAAAGAGATTATAGATAATAGATTTGAGGGAATGACATTTGTGTTAACCGGCACTTTACCGACATACACGAGACAGGAAGCTCAAGAAATTATAGAAAGTTTTGGCGGTAAGACATCTGGTTCGGTTTCTAAAAAAACGACATATGTTTTAGCAGGAGAGGAAGCGGGAAGTAAGTTAGATAAGGCTAATTCACTTGGTGTTACGGTTATTGATGAAGATGAGTTTAAGAATATGATAAAGTAAAAAAGAGGGTGTAAGAGGCTACTGAAAAAGTCTTTGCACCTTCTTTTGTGTGTTCTCTCATTATAAAAAACAACCAAACTACTTGAAAAAACGAAAAAAATTAAATATACTTATGTGGGAAAATAGAGGTGACCTTATGAAAAAGAGAATATTGATTTTGACGTCGTATGTTACCGGGCATGGCCACAAAAGTATAACAAATGCTTTAGAAGAGGAATTAAAAAAGATCCAGGATGTTGAATATAAGTCTGTTGAGGCTTTTGAATTTGCCGGAAAAATGGGACTTAGAATAGGGCAGATGTATGCACCTATTATTCGTACTTCCGAAGATATGTGGAAATTTATATATACGATGTCTGCAAGTGAACCACAACTTGTTAAGGCTGTTGTAAAAAAACTTATGAAAAACAAGTTTTATAAACTTGTCGATCAGTTTAATCCGGATATTATTGTTACTGTTCATCCGGCGTTTAATAGTGCTGTTATTGACCTGTTAAGGAAAAGGGATGATAAAAAGAGGATAAAGTTTGCTACTGTTTTTGCGGACCTTATTTCCATTTCGCCTTTGTGGGTTGATCCGAGAGCTGATTTAATGATTGCACCTACTAAAGAGGCATGGGTTTATGCATTAAAAAATGGTGCTGATGAGGATAAGATTTCTGTTATAAATTTGCCTGTTAGAAAAGAGATATTAAAAGCGGGCGGAAAAATAAAGATGGTTGATGAAAAGGCTATTCGAGAAAAAAACGGCTTGGATTTTCTTATCATGAGTGGTGGAGAAGGCTCTGGAGATATGGGCGGAATTATTGAAAAGTTGTTAAAATTTCCGGATTCTCGAATTTCTGCTGTTGCGGGGAGAAATACTAAGCTAAAAGAGGTTTTAGAAAAGAAATTTGAAAATGTTTTAGATAGAGTTACGATTTATGGATTTGTTAAGGATGTTGAAAACCTTATGACAACTCATGATGTGGCGATTGTAAGAGGTAGTCCTAATGTTTTGATGGAGTGTGTTACTTGTGATTTACCGGTTATTGTTACAGGTGCTTTGCCCGGTCAAGAAGAGGGAAATATTGATTTTATTTTGCTAAATGATTTGGGTATGTTGTGTAGAAGCGAGAATGATTTGGTAAAGACTGTGAATAAGCTTCTTGCAAATGATAAAGAAAGATTAATAAAGATAAAAAAGAGTCAGCTTAATTTTAGAGATTTAGATGCTGCTAAGAAAATTGTTGAGAAAATTTTGACACTTATATAATGAAATTACGAGGTGAATAATTTTATGATTACAGATAAAGATATAGAGTATGTTGCACGTCTGGCAAAGTTAAATTTATCGTCGGAAGAGAAAGAAAGACTTGTTGGGCAGATGGGAGATATTGTTGAGTTTGCTAACAAGATAAGCGAACTTGATACGGAAGGTATCAAGCCAACAAACCATATTTTAGAGGTAAATAATGTGTTTAGAGAAGATGAAGTTAAAGAATCGTACAGTAGAGATGATATTTTAAAAAATGCTCCGGTTAAGGAAGCTGGATGTTTTGTTGTCCCTAGTGTTGTACAATAATTGATTTTGGTTAAAATAAGAAGGGATGATTTTTGAATATGGAATTATATGAATATTCGGCACATGAACTTGCCAAAATGTATAGAAATAAAGAAGCTACGGTCCCAGAAGTTATAAATGCGATTTATAAAAGGATTGAAGAAAAAGAGCCTAAAATTAAGGCGTATCTTTCACTTGACAAAGAAAATGCTTTAGCACAAGCAAAAGAGATACAGTCTTCTTTTGATAAAGGCGAAGAACTACCTATTTTAGCGGGGATTCCTGTTGCCGTTAAGGATAATATTTGCACAAAGGGAATGAGGACAACTTGTGCATCAAAGATGCTTGAAAACTTTATTCCGCCATATGATGCGACTGTTATTAAGAAGTTAAAAGAAAATAAGTGTATTATAGTTGGGAAGGTTAATTTAGATGAATTTGCAATGGGTGGGTCTACTGAAAATTCTGCTTTCCAGAAAACTACAAATCCTCATAATACAGATTATGTGCCAGGTGGTTCTAGTGGTGGTTCTGCTGCTGCTGTTGCTGCTTTGGAGACTGTTTTGGCACTTGGTTCTGATACAGGCGGATCTATTCGTGAACCTGCGTCTTTTTGCGGTGTTGTCGGATTAAAGCCTACTTACGGTGTAGTTTCAAGATTTGGATTAGTTGCGTTTGCTTCTTCTTTAGATCAAATTGGACCTTTTGCTAAGGATGTTACTGATACGGCGTTACTTTTAAATGCAATATGTGGCAGAGATGAAGCTGATTCGACGTCTGTTGATATTGGAGATGTTGATTATACTAAGGCTCTTAAAAAGGATGTAAAAGGGTTAAAAATAGGTTTACCTAAAGAGTTTTTCGGCGATGGAATAAACGAAGAAGTTAAAGAAGCGGTTTTAAATAAGGTAAACGAACTAAAAGAAAAAGGTGCGGTTGTAGAAGAATTTTCTATGCCGATTGTTGATTATGCTTTGTCTATTTATTATATTTTGTCTTCTGCAGAAGCAAGTTCGAATTTATCTAGATTTGATGGCGTTAAGTACGGTTATAGAAGTGAAAAAGCAGAAGGTTTAAATGAATTGTATGAAAATAGCAGAAGCGAAGGGTTTGGACCTGAGGTAAAGAGAAGAATTATGCTTGGAACTTATGTTTTGAGTGCCGGATATTATGATGCTTATTATAATAAAGCTTTAAAGGCTAGGACGCTTGTTGTTGATGAGTTTAACAAAGCTTTTTCAAAGTATGATGTTATAATTGGACCTACAGTTCCTACTACAGCTTTTAAGTTGGGAGAAAAGACGTCTAATCCGCTTGAAATGTATTTAGCAGATATTTGTACCGTGCCGGTTAATATTGCCGGTGTTCCTGCAATTTCTGTACCTGTTGGTACTGATAGTAAAGGATTACCTATCGGTATGCAAATTATAGGCAAAGCGTTTGATGAAAATACGATTTTAAGAGTGGCATATAATACAGAAAAATAGAAGGAGTATAGGGTTATGGAATATGAAAGTGTTATAGGACTTGAGATACATTCAGAGTTGTCTACAAAGACAAAAATATTTTGTGGTTGTACTACTGAATTTGGTGGCGACGTTAATACTCATTGCTGCCCGATTTGTACCGGTATGCCGGGTACGCTTCCAGTTATGAATAAAAGAGTTGTTGAATATGCGGTAAAAGCAGGGCTTGCTATGAATTGTGAAATATCGCTTTTTAGCAAGCAAGACAGAAAGAATTATTTTTATCCTGATTTACCAAAAGCTTATCAAATTTCTCAGTATGACTTGCCTCTTTGTAAAAATGGATATTTAGATGTTGAGGTAAACGGTGAGATAAAAAGAATCGGTATTACAAGAATTCATATTGAAGAGGATGCCGGAAAGCTTCTTCATAATGCTTGGGGGACAGGGTCGCTAGTTGATATGAATCGTTGCGGTGTACCGCTTATTGAAATTGTTACAGAGCCGGATATGAGAAGTGCTGACGAGGCAAAGGCTCTTCTTGAAAAGATAAGAACTATTTTAAGATACATAGAAGTTTCAGATTGTAAGATGCAAGAAGGTTCGCTTCGTTGCGATGTTAACGTATCAATCATGGAAAAAGGCTCGAAAGTTTTTGGTCAGAGAACCGAAATGAAGAATATAAGCTCATTTAGTGGCACAGGAAGAGCTATTGAGTATGAAATAAAAAGACAAATTAAGGCTGTTGAAAATGGGGAAAAAATAAATCAGGAAACAAGAAGATGGGATGATGACAAGGGCGAGAGCATTGTTATGAGAACGAAAGAGAATGCTCAGGATTACAGGTATTTCCCGGAGCCGGATCTTGTTCCTATTGTATTAACAAAGGAATATGTTGAAGAAATGAGAAAGAGCTTACCGGAGCTCCCGGATAAAAAGAAAGCAAGATATTTGGCAGAATACGGTCTTACAGAGTATGATGCCAATTTACTTGTTAATACAAAAGAGCTGGCGAAGTTTTTTGAGGCTACAGTTGTACTCGGTGCTACGCCAAAGACCGTTAGCAACTGGATTTTAGGAGATATTTCTAAGATTATTAACGAAAAGGACTTGCCGATTGATGAGGTGGGAATTAGCCCTACGCAGTTAGCGGATTTAATAAAAGAGATTGAAAACGGTACGATTAGTAACACTGCCGGAAAAACTGTTTTTGAGGAGATACTTAGTTCCCAAAAGTCAGCTAAAGAAATTATTGCTGAAAAAGGTTTGGCTCAATTAAATGATGAAGATGAAATATCTAAAATGATAGACATTGTTTTAGAAAGAAACGAAAAGTCCATAGCAGATTATAAAAAGGGAAAAACTAATGTTGTTGGATTTTTGGTTGGTCAGGTTATGAAGGAAAGCAAGGGAAAAGGCAATCCTCAGATTATTAATAACTTAATAAGGGAAAAACTTGAAAAATAGTGATTTTAAGAAAGGGTTTGTGTAGTGTGGCAATTAAAGTATTGACAGATAAAGAAATAAATGAGCAAAAAGATTTTACTAAAAAAGTTAGAGAAATTATGGTAGGCAAGAAATATCATATATATACCATGGGTTGCCAATTAAACGAGAATGAGTCTGAAAAGCTTTCCGGTATGATAGAAGAAATGGGATATATTTTTACGGATAAGCCGGAAGAAGCGGACTTAGTTATCTTTAATACATGTTGTGTAAGAGAAAATGCTGAAGATAAAATTTTAGGTCAACTTGGATATTTTAAGGCGTTAAAGAGAACAAAACCGGATATGATTATAGGATTATGCGGGTGTATGGCTCAAGAACCTCATATGGTGGAGAAGTTTAACAAAACACATGGACAACATCTGAATTTGATTTTTGGAACGCATAATTTGTACCAGTTCCCGGAACTTTTGTACAAATCAATAACTGAAAATAAGAAAATGATAGAAATCTGGAATATGGACGGTACAATTGCGGAAGATATCCCTATAAGGAGAGAAAGTAAAATTAAGGCTTCCGTTACAATAATGTACGGTTGCAATAATTTTTGCTCATATTGTATAGTCCCGTATGTTAGAGGGCGTGAGAGAAGCCGTAGACCTGAAAAAATCCTAGAAGAGGTAAGAGAACTTGCAAATGACGGATATAAGGAAATTACGTTACTTGGTCAGAATGTTAATTCGTATGGCAAAGATTTAGAGGATTTTGTTTCGTTTGCAAGCCTTTTAGAGGAAGTTTGCAAAGTCGACGGAATTGAGAGAATAAGGTTTGTAAGTCCACATCCAAAGGATTTTTCAGATGAATTAATAAATCTTATTGCAAGGGAAGAAAAGATTTCAAAATGTATTCATTTGCCTCTTCAGTCCGGAAGCAGTGAGATTTTAAGAAGAATGAATAGAAAATATAATAAAGAGCAATATCTTGCGTTAGCGGATAAGATAAGGAAAGCGATTCCGGATGTTTTATTTACTACGGATATTATTGTTGGATTTCCGGGTGAGACAGAGGAAGACTTTTTAGATACTATGGATGTTGTTAAAAAAGTTAGATATTATTCGGCGTTTACCTTTGTTTATTCAAGGAGAGTTGGAACGCCTGCCGATAAAATGCCTGATCAAATTGATGAAGGTGTGAAATCGGAGAGAATTGGTAGACTTATTAATTTGGTTAATAGTATTTTGGAAGAAGAAAATGAAAAATTGGTAGGAACTGTTCAAAAGGTTTTAGTTGAAGGATATAGCGAAAAAAATGATGAAATGTTAACGGGAAGAACTGATGGAGGAAAAGTAGTAAATTTCGAAGGAGAACCTGAATTAATAGGAAAGATGATAAAACTAAAGATTACCGAGCAGAGAAAATGGTATCTTACCGGAGAGTGCTTGGAAAATTAATTTGGGGGTTGAGGTATGTTAGACGGTTATTTGTGTCCTGATGCATTTTATACGGTAAATAGTGTTATTTCAGAAAAAAAAGATATGAAAAGAGATGAGTTTATTAAGCTTCTCTATACATATCCGTTACTTGAAAAGCAGTACAATTTAGACGGAAGCGAAAAAAATATTCATGAATTATTTGATGAGATGCTGTTTGATCTAAAAAAAATAATTCAAAAGAATATTTTAAAAGATGAGAATGAAAAAAGCAAAAAAGAGTATTATGACTGCGAAATGTTTTATTATGAACTTATCTTATTACAGATTGAAAAATCGGGAGAAGATGATTATAATAAGCTTTTAAGTAAGTATGGTGCTGTTTTTATTCAAGATGTTTTTTCAGATATGGAAAAATATTTTAATAGTCAGAACCAAAAGTATTGTCAGGAAAATAAACTGTCTGAGGATGCTAAAGATAAGATTGAAAGAGAGCTTGAGAAGAAAATAAATTCTATTGTGAGATTTAGGAACGGGGTTGTTTTTAATACTATTTCAGAAATGCTTTTACGTGAAGGCGGTTTTGTAAGAGGTACGAGAGAAAATTTTTCAAAAGAAACATTAAAGAGAAGAGAGATGTTTGCAAGGTCTTTAGTAGGTGTTTATGATGCTGTAGAAAGTGAAGATGAGTATAGCTTTAGAGCCGAAAACGAGAAAGCGGATATTGATGAGGTTATTAATGCGTTATATTATAACAGGTTTGAAGGATTTTTGAAGAATGTTGAAATTGATGAACAAGGCAAACTTAGTTTAGGAAAAGCCGAAGTTGTTCGTACTGCTCAATTGTTAAAGATTGCTTTAATTATATCTTCTACATTGAATAAGAACTTTTTTGTTGAGTTTTTGAAGGTACCGGATGTTAATAGGTTTATAACAATGTTTGAAAGAGATGAAAACGGGTATTTAAGAGAATGTATAGAGAAGTCAAGAATTAGAATTAAGAAGGTTGTGTATCCGGCTACTGAAGCTGAAAATGGAAAATTCTCAGAATACATATTGGGAAATGATAATTCTGAAGATGGAATAGATATTGGAAATAAAATAAAATTGTTAAAAGCTGAAATGAAATAAGACATTTTGTAAGGATAAGGAGAGAGAGAATGGCTGAAGTTACGCCAATGATGAGGCAATATTTAGATATAAAAGAAAAAAATAAGGATGCAATTTTGTTTTTTAGATTGGGCGATTTTTATGAAATGTTTTTTGATGATGCTGTTTTAGTGTCAAAAGAGCTGGAACTTACATTAACCGGAAAAGATTGCGGACTTGAAGAACGTGCACCGATGTGTGGTATTCCGTATCATGCGGTGGATATATATATTTCCCGTTTGATAAAAAAAGGATATAAAATTGCTATTTGTGAGCAGATGGAAGATCCAAAACTTGCTAAAGGTTTAGTGAAAAGGGATATTGTTAGAGTTATTACTCCGGGAACTGTAACCGAAGCAGTTATGCTTGACGAGAAGAACAACAATTATATTTGTGCTGTATATGAGGTTGGAAATTGTTTTGGGCTCGCCAACGCCGATGTTAGTACGGGTGAGATATCTTGTACTGAGTTTTCGGGAGCTAACAGCTTTTATAATGTTCTAGATGAAATTGCCAGAATTAAGCCGTCTGAGATGGTTGTTAATTCTACTATGTTTAATAATGAAAATGAGATTGGAGCTATAAAAAAGCGGTTCGGGCTTTATATTTCAAAGCTTGAAGACGAGTTCTTTGATAAGGATACTGCATTTGAGGTAATAAGTAAGAAGATAGATAATTTTGAAAAGCCAAAGGATAAGTTTGTAATTGCATATATTGCAACGGGAGCGTTACTTAAATATTTGACTGAAATTCAAAAGAATAATCTTGATAATATAAATAACTTAGAGGTTTATGAATCAGATAAATTTATGAAAATTGATATATCTACTAGAAGAAATCTTGAAATTACAGAAACAATGCGTGACAAAAATAAAAAAGGAAGCTTACTTTGGGTATTAGACAGAACGAGTACTGCTATGGGTGCCAGACTTCTTCATAGTTGGATAGACAGACCGCTTGTTAATGTTAAAAATATTAATGAGAGATTGAATGCTGTTGTTTTTTTAAAGAATAATCCTATTTTGCGTTCGGATATTATAGATAAGCTTAATAAGATTTATGATATTGAGAGACTTACAGGCAGAATTGTTTACGGAAGTGCAAATGCAAGAGATTTAGTTGCATTAAAATTATCTCTTAAGATGCTTCCCGAGGTTAGGGAGCTTTTAAGTCGTATTGATGATGAACTTATAAAAAGGCTTGTTTCAGAAATTGACTTAAATACTGATGTGGCTGATTTAATTGAAAAGGCTATAACAGACGATCCGCCGATACTTACTAAAGAAGGAAATCTTATAAAAACCGGTTATAATGAAGAAGTGGATAAATTAAGGTATATTGGTTCTAACGGTAAAAACATAATTGCTGAAATGGAAACAAGAGAGAGAGAAAAAACCGGTATAAAGAACTTAAAGATTGCTTTTAATAAAGTTTTTGGATATTACATAGAAGTTACTCGTTCTTATTACGACCTAGTTCCAAAGGAATATATAAGGAAACAGACGTTAGTTGATAAAGAGCGTTATATAATTCAGGAATTAAAAGAGCTTGAAGATACGATTGTCGGTGCGGAGGAGAAAATTATTTCTCTTGAGTATGATTTGTTCTGTAAAGTAAGAAGTTATGCGGCTGATCAGGTTGAAAGACTACAAAAAACAGCTTCTGTGATAGCTAATATTGATGTGCTTACTTCTTTAGCTGAGGTTGCCGAAAAGAATAATTACGTAAGACCTGTTGTTGATGATTGCGGGATAATTGATATAAAAGATGGAAGGCATCCTGTCGTTGAAAAATGTATTAAAGACGGCGAGTTTGTGCCAAATGATACTTTTTTGGATTTTGAAGATAATAAGATTGATATTATTACCGGACCGAATATGGCGGGTAAGTCAACATATATGAGACAGGTCGCTTTGATTACGCTTATGGCACAGGTGGGAAGTTTTGTACCTGCAAGTTATGCAAAAATCGGTATTGCAGATAGAATTTTTACAAGGGTAGGTGCGTCTGATGATTTAGCGATGGGGCAATCTACATTTATGGTTGAGATGGCTGAAGTCGCTAATATTTTAAATAATGCTACGTCAAGCAGTTTGATTGTTTTAGATGAGATAGGAAGAGGAACTAGTACCTTTGACGGACTTAGTATTGCTTGGTCTGTGGTTGAATATATTAGTGAAAAAATTCATGCACGTACGTTGTTTGCAACGCATTATCATGAGCTTACGGAACTTGAAAATAAAGTTGATGGAGTTAAGAATTATTGCATTTCTGTTAAGGAGAAAGGTGATGATGTAATTTTCCTTAGAAAAATTTTGCGTGGAGGAGTAGACAGAAGTTATGGAATTCATGTTGCAAAACTGGCGGGTGTTCCATATGCTGTTGTAAATCGAGCAAAAGAGGTTATGAAGCAACTTGAGGATGCGGATATTAGCAAGAAAAACACAAAAGATATTAATAAGTCAAATGCTATTGTCGGACAGGTTGATATGTTTAATATAAAAGGCGTAAAAATTGCCGATGAGCTTGAAAGACTTAAGTTAGACGGGGTTACGCCAATTGATGCTCTTAATATTTTATATAAGTTAAAGGAAGAATTGCCTAATTAACATAAAAATAATACCGTCAGAAAATTCTGACGGTATTATTTTTATGTTAAAGAGGAAAAAAGCATTAAATTTTTGTTTAAATTTTGCCGAAAGGGTTTTATAGAAAATGATAGAATAAAATCATTATAAAAGTTAGTCTTTATGTGTTTTTTTGCAAAAAAGTTAGAAGAATGCTAAAGTTTAGCCTTATAATGCCGATAGTAGTTTTGTACGTGTTTATAGAGGGGTGAAAAAGTTGCCTAAGTATGTTTGCGTTGTTATTGACAAAAATGGTCAGAAAATGAAGCAGAAAATAGAAGGTCTCAGCAATGATTCGGTTGCTTCAATGTTAAAGGCGAAAGGGTATTATTTAGTTTCGATAAAAGAAGAGACCATTTTTGATAAGGACATAGAAGTTTTTGCCAATGGTACGTTACCTTCTAAGCAAGTTGCCTTGTTTGCAAGGCAATTTTCAATGTTACTTAGAGCCGGTGTTTCAGTGTCGGGAGCTTTAGACATACTGCGAGATCAACTTGATCAAAAAGCTACGAGAAAAGTTGTAGAGATGACTTACCAAGAGGTTTTAAAGGGCTTATCGCTGTCGGAGGCTATGAGGACTACTAAGAGGTTGCCTGATTTGTTTGTTAATATGGTGGAGGCTGGTGAAGCCGGTGGCTTTTTGGATGATGTTATGGAACGTATGGCTAATTATTACGAGAAAGACAACAAGACTATTGAAAAAGTTAGAAATGCTATGGTTTACCCTTGTGTTGTCCTTGTAGTTACAATTGTCGTTGTATATATTTTGATAACGCAGGTTGTTCCTCAGTTTGAAAGTATGTTTAAAGGGTTAGGCGTTGAATTACCGTGGACTACCAGGATGTTAATTGCGGTAAGTGGCTTTTTTAATAAGTGGTGGTGGGTTATACTTATAGGTTTGATTATAGTTGTTGCTGGCATTGGAAAGTACATATCTACGCCTAGAGGAAAGTTTAAAAAAGATACGATTTTGATGAGCATTCCGATTTTAAAGAATATAATCCTCAAATCCATTGTTGCAAGATTTACCAGAACACTTAGTATTATGATTAAAACCGGTGTACCGATGTTAAAATCAATCGAGTTTTCTTCAAAGGTTGTTAATAATAAGGTTGTTGAAAGAGGATTGATGAAGGTTGCCGATGAGGTGGCTGCCGGTAAGTCATTATCTACTCCTATACAGAATATGAAGCTTTTCCCGAGGATGGTTGTTTCACTTATAAGGACCGGAGAAGAGACGGGTGCATTAGATGAGATGATGGATAAGTGTGCTGACTTTTATGATGACGAAGTTGCAAATTTATCCGAAAGACTTACAACGTTACTTGAACCGCTTATAATTATAATATTAGCGGGTACGGTTGGATTTATAGTAATGTCTGTGCTACAGCCTATGCTTTCTTTATACAACAGTATAGGATAATAATTTGATACCATTTCTTTGATAACAGAGAATGTGTATATATTTTGCATTAAATTTAAAAGGAGGAAGTAAGATGAAAAAATCAAGTAACAAAGGTTTTACCCTAGTAGAATTAATTATTGTTATAGCGATATTAGCAATAATTATGTTGATTGCTATTCCTAATTTTTCAGGAATCCAGCAAAGAATGCAAGTAAGAGCAGATAAAGCAACAGCGGCTCAAATCGGTAAGGCAGTAA
>CAZXFU010000001.1:0-45863 GCA_964640345.1 uncultured Eubacteriales bacterium | reverse complement strand
CGCTTTTTTAGAGGAATTTCCTATTACATAAAAAAGGTGGACTTCGTCCACTCTATGTCGCTTCGCGACAAAATATTAATGTATCTTTTTTGGTAATAGAAATTCCCTTTTATTGCTCGTTTCACTCGCTTTTTTAGAGGAATTTCCTATTACATAAAAAAGGTGGACTTCGTCCACTCTATGTCGCTTCGCGACAAAATATTAATGTATCTTTTTTGGTAATAGAAATTCCCTTTTATTGCTCGTTTCACCCGCTTTTTTAGAGGAATTTCCTGTTACATAAAAAAGACATATATTCAAAACTCTGCTTAGGATTCACGTCAATAGACTCCAGCTAATTACTGACGTAATCAGCTGGGATTCTGTGAATATTCGCATCTTTTAAACATATGTCTTTTTTGATATGTGAAATTTGCTTCTATGCTTTTTTTCTAACATGCCAAATATCTATTTTTTCCTTACCGGTATTAACTTTTTCTTTATATATAATTTCCATATCTCCGCCAAGCAATGCACAAAATCCACCATCATTAGCCATGGTTGGAATATAATGAGCATTCTTCATAACATCAATAACCATCAAGTCATTCTCTACCGGTATTTTCTCTCTTAACTTCTCTAAAGTAGGATATGCAACAATCATCGTCTCACAAAAAGAAGTTTGAAGTTGATACTTGTTGTCATCGGTTAAAGCAGCATAAAGAGTAATATTAGAGTTAGAAGTATTTTTAGTCATAAGCTCTTTACAATCTGTTGCAGTATATATTTTATTATCTTCTAATGTAGTCTTATCATTATAGTGAAGTTTATTAAAGGAATCCTTTAGTTCAGTAGTTGCAATAAACTCAGGAGTAGGTTGAGTCTCTGCTTTCAATGTAACAGGCTTTCCACTACCACTTTTTCTTGCGGGTACTCGATTTTTTAACGCAACATTCTTAAAACTCATAACATCTTTTATACTCTTTATATTATCTACTCTTTCATCAATTTCCTTATATGAATTATATCCTTCCTCAACTTTTTTTGCATTTTCTTTAAGAGAGAACATTCTTTCATTAAGTTTGCTTTTTTCAATATTAGAAGAATATATATTTTCTTTTAACTCATATATCTCGTTTCTTTTGTTTTTCATCAAGATTTCATCCTTTCTATGCGTTTAACTTTAATTGATCTTTCTTAAATACTCTCTTAATTCTATTTGCAAGAGAATTACTGTGAGTAAATGTTAGATAACGTATAGCGGAAAAAACGTTCTTTGAAGCCTCCTGTACTTCTCTAATCTTTATTTCCATAGCTTTAATCTGCTGTTTTCTATCTTTAATTCTATTATCTGTTTCTTCGATATCTTCATAGAGCCTTTTTATATCTTCTTTTATTTTTTTAAGTTCTGTAGCTTTTTCTTCTTTTACAGAGTCCAGCACTCCTCCTATATTTTCTTCTGTTATATACTCATCAGAATACAAAAATGAAAGTTCGTTTTTATCATTCAAAATCGGTGTTATTTTTTCATCACAAGCATTTTTTAAAAAAGCAAGTGACTCAATAAAATCAGAATATTTTCTCAATTTTTCAATACCATCAAAAGTCATTTCAAACTTGGCAAAAATTCCAAGTTTCACATGAAACTTTCCTCGAATTATGTATTCTTCTTTCCATGGATTAATTTCTATAAAAACATATGATCCTGTATAATGGCTAAATAACGATTCTAAATTATTTTTTATTTTAATTTTTTCATAAAACGTAAGTACATTCTCTTCATTAGTTTTTTCAATTTTTTTATCTATTGTAGCAAGCATAGTAATCCCATCCTTTCAATATACATTCTAAGATTTTAAAAAGCTTTTTGCAATAGTAATTTAAAAAATAGTACTGGAATTTTGTTTGCTTTCTCCACTTACCCTTGATTTACTATTTTTTGATTTCCTCATTACTTTTAATCTTCCACATCAGACTTTATTAGTCCTTTAACAGAGAAGTTAACTTTTCCAACGTTTCCGGCTTCATCTTCTGCTAAAACAGTATATACACCATTTTCATTTACAGTAAATACATTATCTATAACTCTTGTTTCTTCATTCGGCTTGTTTGTAATACCATTACAACTTATTTCTGCTATAGGACTAAGTCCGTCATCCTCTACCGTCACTGTAACTGTTGCATAATTCACATTGTTTTGAACATCAACAGACACAACAGGTTTTGTCTTATCAATATTTTCAACCTTTGCGTTTATATACATCTTCTTCCCTTTATATTCATATTCAATTTTTTCATTACCATTTTTATAAAATGTTATCTTTTCCTCTTCTACCCAAACATCATCATTATCAAA
This sequence comes from uncultured Eubacteriales bacterium, assembly GCA_964640345.1. Lineage (GTDB taxonomy): Bacteria > Bacillota > Clostridia > TANB77 > RGIG9151 > RGIG9151. The sequence goes on along the minus strand of CAZXFU010000001.1, from coordinate 43,528 downwards.
ACTAATTTTTACATCAACGTCATCATTTGTCCAATCAGTTTCACTATATTTTAATGTGGCTACAATAGGTTCGTTTTCCTCTTTAGGATTATTATAATTATACTCTGAAAGCGTCGTGAATTCATCCGTATTTTTTATCAACGCATTGCCAACTCTTGAGTTTACTCCTTTTGAAACATTAGTGTTTATCAATATTGGCTCATAGTTTCTTGCACCATCAAATATAAAAACCTTGCCTTTTATTTCAGAATTTGTAAGAACTACACCTTTTCCATTAATTGCTACATTGCCAAAAATAACCTTGTTACTGTATTCCCCTTCAGAAAGAACCATGTCTATGGCATTATTTAATATACTTAAAAATTCTGCCCTTGTAATATTTGATTTAGGTCTTAAAGTATTATCATTATATCCATTAACATATCCTTCTTCAACAATACCTGCAACCTTATAATAATTTTCAGAATTAATGTTAAAAGAATCGTTGAATTTTTTAATCTTAGCTTTTTCTAAACTTCCAGAATAAGATATATCAAAAAGCTTTGCAAAAATAACCATAACCTCTTCTCGGGTAGCATACTCATTTGGTCTTAATTTTCCGTCATCTTCAACATCAACTAATCCATTGTCCTTCGCTCTAGCCATATCTTCAAAAAACCAATCAGACTGGCTAACATCTTTAGAAGGTCTTTTTTTAACAACCGTCTCCGAATTGTTCAGCTTGTTAATAACAGAAATAACTTCAGCCCTTGTAATAAAATTGTTTCCTCTAAAACTTCCATCCGGATATCCTGAAACATAGCCACTTAAACTCCATTTATCTATAGCTTCTTTTGCCCATAAAAAAGACGAAATGTCAGTAAAAGCGAATGAAACTTGGCAGAATATATTTAACATCAATACAGTTATCAAAAGTTTTTTCATTGCAATCCCCCTAAATCTTTTTCTCAACATATTTTTCGACTATTTGCAAAATATATTTAATATAAAACGCAAAAAATATGTTAAATATATTTTTATCAAAATACGATATAATCATATGTGTAATAGCATAAAAGGAGGAATTATATATGTCAATTTATTTTGAAAAAGCTAAGGAATGGCTAAATCAAGCAAATCTTGATAACGAAATACGTAGCCAACTTGAAAAAACACTATCTTCAGAAGACTTATTAAAAAATTATTTTTATTCTTCTCTAAGTTTCGGAACTGCCGGTCTAAGAGGAATTATGCAACCCGGGACAAATGGAATGAACGTTCACACTGTAATGCATGCAACTCAAGGACTTTCCCAAATAATCATTGAAGAAAATGGAGAAGAAAGAGGCGTTATGATATCATATGACAGCCGTATCAATTCAAGATTATTTGCCGAAAAAACAGCCAGTGTACTTGCTGCAAACGGTATAAAAGTATATATGTTTAATGAACTCCATCCAGTACCTGCACTATCTTTCGCCACAAGATACTTCAAATGTATTGCTGGTGTAATGATAACTGCCTCCCACAATCCAAAAGAATATAACGGATATAAAGTATATTGGGAAGACGGTGCACAGGTACCGCCTGAACCTGCTAAACGAATTTACGAAGCTATGAAAAACACAGATATGTTTAAGGATGTAAAGTACATCGATTTTAAACAAGCTTGTGATGAAGAAAAAATACAAACAATTGGTAAAGAATTTGATAAAATTTTCTTAGCGGAAGTATTAAAAACTCAAATAAATAAAGATGCAATACGAGATATAAAGGACAATTTCAAAATTGTTTATACACCGCTTCATGGAAGTGGCTACAGACTTGTACCGGAAATTTTGGAACTCGCCGGTGCAGACCCAAAAAATATATTAACCGTACCGGAGCAAATGATTTTAGACGGAAACTTTCCAACTGTTGAAAAACCTAATCCCGAAGTAAAATCCTGTTTCAATTTGGGAATTGAAATTGCCAAAAAAGAAAATTGTGACCTAATAATCGGAACTGACCCGGATGCTGACAGAATGGGAATTGTTATAAGAACCCCAAACGGTGAATTTATAACATTATCCGGTAACCAAGTAGGTGCTTTAATGCTTGCGTATATAATTGAAAATATGAAAAAAAACAATACTCTTCCTAAAAATGCCTGTGCAATAAAAAGTATCGTTTCTACCGAGCTTTGTAGCGAAATATGTAAGCAAAACGACGTGACCCTAATAAATGTATTAACAGGATTTAAATTCATCGGGGAAAAAATAAAAGAATTTGAAAAAACTCATGAATACACTTATATTTTTGGTTTTGAAGAAAGCTACGGATATCTCAGTGGTACATACGCAAGAGACAAAGATGCAGTTTTTGCTTCTATGCTTATTGCCGAAATGTCCGCTTATTACAAATCTCAAGGTATGACGTTATATGATGCTTTAACTAAATTATATGAAAAATACGGCTATTTCAAAGATTTTGTTATGTCTATAAAGAAAGAAGGCGTTGCTGCAAAAGAAGAAATGACCGCGACCATGACAAAAATTCGTGAAAATCTTCCAAAAGAAATTGCCGGTGTAAAAGTATTAAAGGTTCGAGATTATAAAACAGCTAAAATTACAGAATTGTCAACAGAAAAAAACATACCTACAGGACTCCCTGTTTCTGATGTTTTGTTCTTTGAAATGGAAGACAAATCTAATTTAGTAATCCGCCCGTCCGGAACCGAACCAATAATAAAGCTTTATTTCGGAATACCGGGTACAAATGAAGAAAGTTGCAATAAAAAACTTGAAAGTTATAAAGAAGCTTTAAAAAAAATGCTTTAAAATATATTAAAAGCTATAAAAATACGAGGCTATTTTTTTGCAGCCTCGTATTTTTCATTGTCCTTAATGTATTTTTTTTTATTTTTAGGAAATAATCAAAAGCATAGGGGGAAAATAACTATGTTGAGAAAAAAAATATATCTTTCATTTTCTATCTTATTTTTGATTATAATTCTAATTTTTTTCTACTGCTTATCACTTCAAAAGAGCCTGGCAAACAAGGTCTTACGCCTTCATATTTTAGCAAACAGCAATTCTTCTTTTGATCAAGAAATAAAATTAAAAGTAAGAGATGAAGTTATAAATTATTTAACTCCGTTGTTAAATAGTTCATCTAATTTAGCTGAAACAAAGGAAATTATTTCAAAAAATATAGATGCAATTAATAATCTTGCTCAAAATACGGTTCTAAAGTATTCTACTTATAAAACAACATCTACACTTGCAATTTCTAATTTTCCTACAAAACAATATGGCTCCATTTCCTTCCCTGCAGGAGATTATGATGCATTAAAAATAATAATAGGAAACGGAGAAGGTAATAACTGGTGGTGTGTGATGTTTCCGCCACTATGTTTTACAGACAGCTCTGCCGGGGAATTTGACGATATTTCAGAAAAAAAGTTACAAGAAAATCTTTCCAACGAAGAATATTATATGATAAACAATTACGAAAAGCCTGAAGTAAAGGTAAAATTTAGAATTTTAGAGTGGTTAAATAAAAAATAATTAGATGTAAAAATATTGATATATAATTTTTTTGCATATATAATATCCTTGAAACTTAAGAAAAAGGAGACCAACTATGCCATTCGACGGACTTGTAACAAGAAAAATATGTGAAGAATTTAATTATGTATTGTTAAACGGAAAAATAGATAAAATAATTCAGCCTACTAAAGATGATGTTGTTTTTTTTATACGAAACAATCGTATAACTTACAAACTACTTTTGTGTATAAACGCTCAAAATGCAAGGGCTTCCATAACTTCAGAAACAAATTTAGTTAATCCTCCAAAGCCATTTAATTTTTGTATGGTTTTGAGAAAATATTTAACTGGTGCGAAGCTTATTTCTGTTTCTCAAACAGGAAATGACAGAATATTAAACTTTACTTTTGAAGTTAATAACGAGCTTGGAGATAGGGAAATCAAAATTCTTATAATAGAAATGATGGGAAAATACAGCAATATTATTCTTACAACATCAAAGGAAACTATTATTGATTCTGCTAAACACGTTGATTTTGAAATGAGCAGTATAAGAGAAGTTATGCCTGGAAGACAATATATTACACCATTAACCCAAGGAAAAGTTAATCCTTTCTCTGTCTCAGAAGAGCAATTTGACGAAATGATTTTAAAAAAACATTCTCTTTCCGAAAACTTTTCCGGAATAAGCTCATTATTAAACACCAAGGAAGAATTATATAACTTTGATAATTTTTCTAAATTTATACATAAAGAAACTACTCCCACTCTGTTTTTTGAAAATAATGAATTAAAAGATTTTTATTTTTCTGACATCCTTTCAATCCAAAATAAAACTTGTGATTCAATTTCAATTGCAGTTAACACTTTTTATACTGAAAAAATCAATCGTCAAAAAATCAATGCAAAAAAGAACACTTTGTTATCAGTTGTAAATTCTAATATTTCTAAAGTTAGAAAAAAAATAAACATTGCCGACGAAAAACTAAAAACAACCTCAGATATGGATATTCTAAAAAAACAAGGTGAGCTCCTCCAAGCCAACATTTATAAAGTTGTGCCTTTTTCAAAAGAAATAACTGTTGAAGATTATTATAACGACTTGAAGCCATTTACTATACCGCTAGATAATAATTTATCCGCTTCTCAAAATATTCAGAAGATTTTTAAAAAATACAACAAATTAAAAAACACTCTTGTTGCCTGCAACTCGCAAAAAAAACAATTAGAAGCGGAACTTAACTACCTAGAAAGCCTAGTTTTTGAAATTCAAAGTCAAAATTCACTGGATAATTTTGAAGAAATCGAAGAGGAATTGATTTCAGAAGGCTTTCTTAAAATTCAAAAAGGTAAAAAAACAATTATAACATCTTCATATATGCAATTTAACTATAAAAACTTTGATATTTTTGTGGGAAAAAATAACATTCAAAACGATAAGTTAACTTTCTCTGTAGCACACAAAACTGACCTTTGGTTTCACGTAAAAAATGCCCCCGGTTCCCATACAATTTTAAGAACAAACAATATCACAGTTACCGAAGATGTCATAGAATATGCCGCCGCTTTAGCTGCATTTTACAGTAAACTCTCTTCATCGCCAAAAGTTGAAGTGGATTATACAGAAGTAAAAAATGTAAAAAAAATTCCCGGTGCGAAACCTGGTATGGTAATATACGACAATTACAAAACAATTTATATTACGCCTTCTGAAAAATAAGAGAACAAAAAAGACTTTGCCAATAAAAAAAATAGCACAGATGTCATATAATTTAAAAGATGCGAATATTCACAGGAAACCATCCTACAGCGTAGGATAAAAGGTTTCCGTCGTGGATCCTGAGCAGCGTTAAACTATATGACATCTGTGCTATTTTTTTTATTGGCAAAGTCTTTTTTGTTCTCTCATTTTTACTTACTCATCATTTTTGACGCAACCGCAGCAATTAAAAGTAAGGCAATAGCTCCACCGGCCGCCAGTATCGCTGTTGACAGCCCTTTTCCCGTATTACCGTTTTGACTGTCAGTGTTGTTTTTATTGCTATTGTCATCTGTCAGAGACCCTGTGTCTTTTTTATCTTCTTCTTTTTCAACAATATTTATCATCGCTGTATATTCCCTTGTTTCAACAACCGGCTTATGATTCTCAAAAATATACTCTGTTGATAGCTTAATATCTATCGGCACTACACCCACTTTATGAGGAGTTACACTTAAACTCGTAGTATATCCATTCAACTTATCGTCTGCCACTTTAGAAATAGACGAGGAAGAATTAACAGATAACATTGAAGTGTCTCGGCTTGTTACCTCAATTTTATTATCTTTCACAGTATATAAAGGAAATTCCTTTTCACCTATTTCTCTAACTTCTTCATCTGTAAAATTGTTATACACAGTTCTTATCATCAAGTCAAGCGAATTTTCATTTAATGTAATATATTCGTCATCTAAATATACTAAGCATCTGCTTGCAGGTGGCCCAACTTTTATTAAAACAATCGTATCAGTTGCAACATTTCCACCATCCAGAAGTGTTATAGTAACTTTTACCTCTTCTGCTAAAGCAGCTATATCTGTTTTTTCTAAATGAGCATAAAACTTACCATTTTTACAACCAAAAACAATAGTTCCATCAGATGATTCATCGTCAGAGCTAAATTCTTTGCCGGGAATAGTACTTAATTTCCATTTAAACTTTGGCGTACCACTACTACTTTTTATATTAAGATTTATCTCCGTTGGTACTCCATCTACTGTTGTTACTCCATCTTCTTCAACGTAATATCTTTCTATGTAACTTTTTATTGACGTTTCTATCTCTTTCTGATTATTATACTTTTTTCTGCAACTTTCTCCAGGACATTCTTCCTCTCTAATTGTTACTCCACACATAGCACATTTTACAAAATGTGTAGTTGATTCTTCGTTATTGTCATGTACTATAGTTGTACTGATATGTTTGCAATTGGCTCCTTGATTACCCTTTTGATAACCACATATCGTACATACTCCATTTGAATCGTATTGACAATCTTCACGTGTAGTTCTATCTATTATCATTCTTCCACTTGTACCTTTTTTCATCTTATAATGCATATCGTTTGTATCATCATGATGCCACGTATTATCAGTTGTTGTACTAGTTGATGAATTATTTTTATTGGTTGTTGAATTCGCCGATGAATTATTTTTGTTCGTTGTTGTGCTTGTCGATGAATTATTTTTATTGGTTGTTGATGTTCCGTTTTGCGATGTGTTACTTTTATTTGATGTTGACGATTTGCTGGTCGTGTTACCTGTTGTACTTCCATTATTTGCTTGTGTTCCTTCACTTTGATTATTACTACTTGTACTTTTTGGTTTTACAAAAATTTCTACTTGTGCGGTACTACCATTTTCAAGAGTAGCTACTATTGTAACCGTCTGTCCTTTTTCTCCAACAACACCTTCTCTGGCTGTTATCTTACCGGTATTTCTATTAAAATCAATTAATCCATTATTATTTTCTATTTCCCATTCAACACTTTTCAAAACACTGCTAGGAGTTACTCTAACATATGTAGACTTTCCTTCAAATAATTCATCATCATCTACTTCAATTGTAAATTCTTCTATATTAACATATATTGTACATTTCGCTACCTTTTCCCCTTTATAATATATCTCTATATCCGCTTGTCCGGAACCCTTTGCAAAAACTTCTCCACTCCTGTTTACAGCGACAATCGTTTCATCTGTAGACTCCCAAACAAAATCCTTATTGTTTAATCTGCCGGAAATAGATTTTAATTTTAGTAATACGGAATCTCCTACTTCAGTTAACTCATACTCGCCTTTTGGTGCATTTTCTATTTCTATGTTATCTAATTCTATTTCTTCTAGTCGCTTACATACAATACATTTTCCATCATCGCCGTATGTATGCCCCTCTTTATCAAAAACATATGTGCAGTCTTCATTTTTACACTTATACCAATGATTTTCAGAATCTTCCTCTATATCGCCTTTTTCATGCTTTTCACCCGAGAATATTTCACCACAATCCTGATAAGAGCAACCATAAAAATGTTCTTCATCATTAAAAGAAAATTTATTTGTATCCATCAAATGTGACTGATATTTTTTCCCACATACCTGGCAGTAACCATCATTTTCATGTGTTCCACCACTATGTTCTTCCACAGAAAAAATTTCTAAGCATCCGTCAATCTCACAATTTTTATAATGCACTTTATCATTTGCATACCATTCATCTTTTGGACTATGAATTACAATTTCTCCACATCTTTCACATTTCTTATCGTCATTTTCACTATTAATAAAATGACCTGTTTTCTTTAGCACAATTGTTTCTTCGTTTCCACAATCTTTTGTTCCAAAACCTAAAAATCCGCTAATAGGATATTTACATTTTATTGTCATGCTTCCGTCTTTTTCACAAGTAGGTAAGACAACATTAACTATTTCGTTCAAACAATACTCTTCATTTGCACTATACGCATGACTGCTTGAAAGACCACCCACTTCACAAACTTGTATAGCTGTTTCTCCTCCAACCACATAACTTTTAACATATTCTCTTGCACTATAATCGGGTTTTATAGTAAAATTTATATCTTCATTATCCTGAGGAACAATAAATCTATCTACAACGCTTTCTTTGTCCTTTATTTCATAAGCACTGCCGATATTAAATAATAATCCTAAACAAATAAAAAACACAAAAATTCTTTTCATAAAAACACCCCTCATTACTCTACAATTTATATCGACAAACTGCCAACTAAAATAAAGAAAAACAGAGTATAATCTTATTCAACATTATACTCTGTTTTTCTTTATTTTGCAATTATGTCACCTGTGCTAATCGCTATACTAAATCTATCTTTTAGCAAAATTCCATCCTTTATTTTACTGTTATATGTATTTTCTGAATTAATAACAGCAATTTCATATCCAAAATATGAATTTTTTGAAATAAGACCAACATCGTACATAACTTTTGCCTGTTCAAATTGATTTTTTGCTCTGTCCATCTCATCCTTTGCTATATTTATCTCTTTTTCTTTATCCTTAACTTGACTATATAAAACACTTAAATTTTCCTTAATAGAATTAATTTCGTTATTAAGCCTAAATTCAGCATCTTTGTAATTATCTTTTGCCTCTTTCTTTTCATCTTTTGATAAGAAACTGGTTTTTGTGGCTAAAATATAGTTGTTTTCTTTTTGTTTATACTGAATTTTTGCCGAAATAACAGAACTGTTGGTTGCCATAGAATCTTCGATTGTTTTCGATAAATCTTCAACGATAAGTTCATCCATCGTATATTCCGGTCTTTTTAGCACAAGCTCTTCGCTAACATCAAATCCCATAATTTGTTTTAATGAAATCTCTAAACTTTTTAATCCTTCTTTTGTATTTTTTAAATTTAACTTTGTTGTCTCCAAAGTAGCTTTTGTATTACTTAACTCATTTTCCGTAATCATGTTAAGTTTGTACTTAACTTCAGCTATTTCAACATCATTTTCTTGCTTTTCTATACTTTTTTCAAGTAAATTTATAGCATCTTTAGTATTAAACATGCTATAAATCATATTTTTTACAGAATACTCAACTTGTAATTTAGTACCCTTTCTATCAGCTAAAAACTTATCATATTGAAGTTTTGAAAGTTCATATATCTGACCAAAACTTGTAAGATATTCCGTTTCATTTTCAAAAGAAAAATAACCTCTTTTTATTTTACTCTTCCACTTAAAATACTCCATTCTCGCATCATCAAACACTTTCTCTTGATCTTTTACATTCTTTTCTATATCAATAATCGTCGAATTATTTTTTAATGCATAATCTATAGCTTCTTCAAGAGTCATTTCAACCTGCTCTTTAGTCTCATCTGCAAAGCAGTAAGTTGAAAATAAGATAAAAACCATCAACAAACAAAAAACTTTTTTCATAACACATCTTCCTTTACTCATATCTTAAAGATTCAATAGGATCCAAATCCGCCGCTTTTTTAGCAGGATAAACCCCAAAGAAAACACCGCACATTACAGCTACCCCAATAGAAACAAATATAATACTAGGAGAAATAAGATCTGTAAAACTACACTTAGCAAGTGTCGAAAGAGGAAAACTAGGGATTATACCTATAATAATACCTACCATTCCACTCATAGACGTAAGTATCACTGCCTCCACTAAAAACTGAATTATAATATCTTTTTTCTGAGCACCAATCGCTTTTCGTATACCTATTTCACGTGTTCTTTCCGTAACTGCTACCAACATAATATTCATAATACCAATACCACCAACAATAAGTGAAATAGCACCTATTGCAAGAATTGCAATTTGAATAACATTAATAACACTGTTTACTGTATCTTGCATCTGTTGAGAACTTGTAAAAGTATACTTGTCTTCTGTATTGTGTAATAACTCAAGATACCTTTTTGCCTTTTCTGCAATTTCCTTTGAATCGGAATCTTTAGGGAATACAATTTCTAATTCATCAATTGTATTCTTTTGATAAAAACTTTGATATGTAGAAAAAGGAGTAATAATCATTCCTGGAATATTATCCGACATTTCATCACTTGTCATATCTATTCCAATATCAAAATCAATTGTACCAACAATAGTAAGAGCCTTACTTCCATATTTTTCGTCTTGTATAACTATCTTCTTACCAATAGGATTAAAATTACCAAATAAACCTTTAACACACATTTCCGGAATAACCGCAACATTTGCCGAACAATCAACATCGTTTTGAGTAATAAGTCTGCCACCGGTAAGCTCCATCGGACGAGTCTCAAATATCTCAGGTAAAACCCCCATAATAACACCGATTTTTGACTTGTCTCCATAATTTACAAACGTACTTCCAGTTTGATTTGTGCCATAATATTGAACATTCGTTGCCTCTTCTATATTTTTCTTAAGATATTCTACATCCTTTAACGTAAACTTATCTGACTCTTCAATATTTGCACTAACAGAAGTTGTAATATTAATAATATTTGCACCAAGTTTTCCAAATAACCCGTTTATATATGCTTTTCCGGCATTTCCGGCAGAAAAAATCATAATAACTGAAGAAACACCAATAACCACTCCAAGCATAGTAAGAAAAGTACGCATTTTATTAGCTTTAATACTATCTATTGCCTGAGAAAAAACCTCGAAAAACAACTAAATCATCTACCTTTCTTCTGTAACCTTTAACCCATCACTATATGAAGACTTTACTGTCTTAACGATTTTATCTCCCTCTTTAAGACCTGACTTTACCTCTAATAGTTCATCAGAATGAATACCTGCTTCTATATTTACCAATTTTAACATTCCGTTTTCAACAGTATAAACAGAAATGTTACCATCTTTATCTTGACTGAAACCGGAAACAGGAATAGTCAAAACATCTTCACTGCTATTAGAAACAACATCACATGTAACATTTAAGCCACTTTTTAGCAAAGTATCTTCACTATCAACATCAACAATAACTTCAATTGTTGTTTGAGAACTTGTATAACCGGTAACAGTAGAAGCAATAGGTGCAATACTCTTTATGTGTCCTTCATACGTATAACCGTCAAACGCATCTCCCGTTATATAAACTTTTTGACCAACGGCAAGGTTTTTAACAGTAAACTCTTTAACTTGACATTTTATTTCAAGATCTCCGTTATTTACGACCTTATAAATAGGAGCTGTAACACCGGCATAAGCACCTTCTGTCATCGTTATACCGCTTACAATACCATCAGCAGGACAGTACATAGCATTATTTAACTTATTAATCTGTCTTTCAAGTTCTTTTATATTTATCTCTGAAAGCTCAATGTTCTTCTTCATAGAATCAATATCATATGTAATACCCGTTTGAGAAAGTATAAGTCCTGCCTTTGCATTATCATAAGCAGTCTTTGCATTATCATATTCAACCTTAGAAATAGCACCAACCTCATATAAAGATTCTGCTCTCTCAAAAGCGTCTTTCGCTAATGTTGCGGAATTTTCCGTTGAAACCAAAGATAACATACCATTTTCATCACTTATAGTAGCTTTTTTATAATTTAACTCCAAAATACCTTTATTAAGTTTTAATGATTCTAAATTTGAATATAAAGTTTCCATATCAAAGTCGACAATTTTTTGACCTTTTTTAACTTCATCATTTTCATCCACTAAAATTTTATTTACTTTAACATTATTCTCAACAAAAACATTGTTTTCATTCTTTTCCTTGACACTTCCGGAAATAGAAACTAATGATTCAATATTGCCACGTGTAACCGCAACAGTTTCAACAGCCGGAATTACTCCGCCTTTACTGCCTCCAATAAAAAATAAAACAATTACTAAAACTAAAACTACAATAAAAATATATCTTTTTTTAAACTTGAACTTCATTATAAAGACCTCCTGTTTTTATTTATTTCATCTGAAATAATATTTCCATCTTTAAACACAACAATCCTTTTAGCAAATGCTGCTATATCCGGTTCATGTGTAACTAGAACAATTGTAACACCTTCATTATTAAGCTCCGTAAAAAAGCCCATTATTTCATCTCCGACCTTACTATCAAGATTTCCAGTCGGCTCATCCGCCAAAATAATCTTAGGATTATTAACAAGTGCCCTAGCAATTGCAACTCTCTGCTTTTGACCACCTGAAATTTCATTTGGCTTATGATCAAGTCTCTCTCCAAGTCCAACACGCTCTAGTGCCTCTTCAGCTCTCTTTTTTCTTTCACTTCTCCCAACACCAGCATACATCATAGGAAGTTCTACATTTTTTGAAATATTTATTTTTGGAAGTAAATTAAAAGACTGAAAAACAAAGCCTATTTTTTTATTCCTAATTGTAGCCAGCTCGCTTGAGTTCATCTTAGAAACATCTATACCGTCTAATTCATACTTACCGTGTGTAACAGTGTCTAAACACCCCAAAATATTCATAAAAGTCGATTTACCTGAGCCACTTGCTCCCATTATCGCAACAAACTCATTTTCCTCAACATTAAAATTTATATTCTTTAATGCCTCAACTTGAATTTTCCCGGTATCATAAATTTTTCGCAAATTTTCAACATGAATAACATTCCTCATAAATAACCTTCCTTCACTCTATAAAAGTCTTTCAAACTCCGACCATAAATCATCAAACTCTGCATTGCCGGAAACAGCAGCCCACATCAGGGTAGCAAAAAAAATTCTTGAAACAATTTCATTTCTTAAATTTAAATCATCTTTCATATACCTTATTACCTTACAATGAAAATCAATACATTTTTCTTTAAGAATTTCTTTTTTGTTTATTGGAGATTCATTCAAAGTAGTAATCATGTTTTTTAATTGAATATTATCAATTTTAGAAATTTCTTCTTTTATTATATAAAAAATAGTTTTTAACTTATTTCTTCTATCTTTTTCATTTTCAACTTCTAATCTTATTTTTTCAAATTTTTCATTTGCATTATTCTCAAAAACCTCAGCCAAAAGCTCCTCTTTAGAATTAAAATAATTATAAACAGTGCCAAGTCCAACATTACTCTCTGTAGCGATTTTACGCATGCTTATATCATTAAAATCCTCTTTATAAAACAATTTAGCAGCAACTTTAAGAATCTCTTCTCTTACATTATCTATTTTCTTTGGCAAATAAACCACCTCTTTTTTGTGAACGATGTTCATTATAGTAAAAAAAGTGAAAAATGTCAATATAACATTTTTCACTTTTTTAACAAATTTTTCATCTTATCTTCTAAAGAAAAAACCTCTCTTTTTAGGTTTTTCTATCAATTCCTGTCCTTTAACCATATCATGAAAAGAATAAAGCTTAACATCATTTCTGGTTTTGGCAAAATCTAAAAGTTCCGTTGAAAATCCTTCCTTAGCAAACAAAAAATACTCTCTATCCAAAACACTCAAATCTTTTGCTTTCTTTTCAAGTTTTCCAAGCTCTTCAAGTCCAACCTCATAATCTCTCCAATAGCAATCAGCAACAATTGCAGATAAACCTTCGCCTGCAACAATATCTATAGATTCATTTTTATTCCACCATGAACCTATTTCTTTTAACTCTAACTTTATCTTATTTTCACTTTTTAACTTACTTATATACTCTTCACATAGCTTCGGAAACTTTAACTGTAAATACTGATGTATTCCGCCTTCCACGTTTTTATCAAAAACTTTTTCACCATTATTAAAGTCAATATCACTCATGTTATCCGGTACAAAATAATACCAAAAATCAAGTGCATTATTCTTTATTCTATATCTGCTCTTTCTTGAATCCTTTCCAAAAGCAGGCTTAACTTTACTTATAATTCCTAAAGACAATAAAACCGTAGTATATTTATTGCAAACACTTGTTGGCATCTCAACAAATTCTGAGATTTCATTTAACGTAGTGTTTCCCTTCGCAATAGCCTCTAAAATCAAATTATATACTTGTGTTTCTCTAAGCTCTTTCTTTAGTAATCTGTTTGGTTCTGCGTAAAAAAAACCTTGTGTCTTAAAAAAATTATTAACAACATTACTTTTAAAATCTTTAGAAAAATCTATTTTCTTTCTATATTCTTTTTTATCTCCAAAAATAGCATAATACTTAAACTTATCCTCTGCAGTAAGATTATCCTCTTCTAAACCAAAAAAACCTTTTTGATTAGGAACAGTCGGAGCAGCCATATACTTAACTAACTTGCTATCATAAAATTTATTAGCAAACGTACCACTCGAAGAAGCAAAAATAACCATATCAGCCGAACCTTTAAGTCCCTTTAACATAGCATCAACCTTTGAAAAATCACCCTCATCAAAAATATCTTCAACATTATCTATAACCCACATAACTTGCTCTTTGTTTCCTTTTTCCTCTATATACGAACAAATATCTTCAACTCTAACATTCTTTTTGTCCGTCTCTGTGTGTTCAAAAGCCATAACCATTTCTTTATACATTCTATTTAGATTTCTCTGCTTACCAAATTCATTGGCAGAAAAAAACATAACTTTTCTATTATCCGAAAAATCCTTTATCTCTTCGCCGAAATTTTCTCCGGCATCAACTTTTATAAACATAAAAGAAAATTCATTATTATTAATTTTTTCCAAAAGCATCAATATCTCCCTCTCATAATAAACTTGTAAGTATATTATATTTTTTGACACTTTTGTTGTCAAGTTTTATCACAATAATTTACCTAAAATCCGCTATACATACAGCTTTCGCTTTATTACTTTTCTTTAACTTCAACTATAACCATTTGCTCTTTTTCATCTCTAAAAATATTCACTCTCATTTTCTCTCCAATATTCTTGCTATACAAAACCTCTCTCAACTTACATAAACTTTCAATCTCTATATCATCAACCGCCAAAATAACATCTCCTCTTTTTATTCCTGCCTTTTGAGCTGGACTCCCGTCCTCAACATCTGAAACATAAATACCAGTATTAATTTTTACCTCAGAAGAAACATATGAAGTCATAGCCTTATCATACCCTAAAATTCCAAAATACGGTTCTGTAAACTCACCATTACTAACAATCTTATCAATAATAGGCTTAACCTGATTAATTGGAATAGCAAACCCTATCCCCTCAGCACTCTCAACTTTAACAGTATTTATCCCTATAACTTCTCCTTTCCCGTTCATAAGAGGACCACCACTATTTCCACTGTTAATACTAGCATCGGTTTGAATCAAATCCTCCATATAAATCCCTGCCACCTCAACACTCCTATTTAAGCCACTCACAACACCGGACGTTAAAGTTCCCTGGAAATCAAACCCCAAAGGATTACCTATAGCAATAGCCTTTTCCCCGATCCTTAACTTATCCGAATCACCCATACTGGCAGCAGGGAGCCCGGCAACAGCAATCTTTACAACAGCCAAATCTAAATTAGAATTAGACCAAAGAACATTACCCTTAACCACATCTCCTCCATATAAAGTAACAAACACCTCATCTTTTTCATTACCGACAACATGTTGATTAGTAACAATAAAACCTTTAGAATTCAGGATACATCCACTTCCCACGCTCCAAGTATTATTTAAAACCTGAGCAATTTTGTTACCGCTATTCTTCTTTACAGCAATCCCGACAACACAAGAAGTAGGAACAACAGAATCACTATCCGAATAAACAAACTCTGTATTTTTCACACTCTTATCTTCATAAGAAATATTCTTAATCTCACTTTGAGCCTCATTATTAACAAAACTATCCAATCCCACAAGAAAAAACATCATAACAAAAACTGTAGTAACAACAGAAGTAACAATATTTTTAATCATACTCTACACCTTAATCACAACAAAACAGCAGTCATAATCCCTTTCAAAAAATCTCACTTTTAGTATGGCTTTTATCCTCTAAATAATGTATAATGAGAATGAAAAAACTAAATTTGACTATAAAAGTTGAAAGGCGTTGGTAATATGAATTTAAATACAATAAAAAAAATCTTACTTTTCCTGTCATACTGTGCACTAGTATACTTTGCAATAAAACTATTACTATCTTTATTCATCTAAAAAAATTAACATCTATACTGATCATACCGATCAACCCATCCACAACAACGAGAAGACCGAATAGTATCTCTTAATAAAATAAACATAAGTGGAGACATAAAATCATTGCAACCGCAACCCCATCCAGGTCTCCAATAGTTATTACAACATCCGCTGCAACATCTCCTGTTGCAACAGTTTCTAAAACAATCTCTGTTACACATCTTTGCACCTCCATACCACATAATATGTACAAACAAAAAAAAGATACACCAGCCAAACGCAGGTGTATCCCAAATTTCAAAAAACTATCTAGCTTGATAATGAGTATGAAGTAAATGATGTGCAACTTCACTTCCAGGATTCTTCAAGAACTCATCATAAACTTTTTTAACATATGGATTTTGATGAGATTTTCTAAAAGTCAATCTCTTATCTTCATTATATAGTGCATTTCTTCTTGCACCTCTAACATCAATACCCGCTCTTTCCTTCAAAATCTTTCTAGGCTGACCACCACCCATTACACAACCTCCAGGGCAAGCCATAATCTCTATAAACTGATAATCAGCTTCTCCATTCTTAACCTTTTCCATAAGACGTCTTGCATTACCTAAACCACTAGCAACAGCAATTTTAATCTTCTTACCGGCAATTTCAAGTTCTGCTTCCTTAATAGTTTCATTACCCCTAACTTCTTCATACTCAATCTTCGAAATTTCTTTGCCCTCTAAAAGCTCAGAAACTGTACGAATAGCAGCTTCCATAACTCCGCCTGTTGTACCGAATATAGTAGCGGCACCTGTTGCTTCACCAAACGGTTCATCAAAAGACTCGTTTTGTAACTTGTCAAACATAATACCAGCCTTTTTAATCATCTTAGCAAGCTCAACCGTAGTAATTACAGCATCAACATCTTTATGACCATCTTCACCAAGCTCAGGTCTCTCACATTCAAACTTTTTAGCAGTACAAGGCATAACCGAAACAACAAAAATTTTTTCAGGATCAATACCTTGCTCTTTTGCGTAATAACTCTTAATTATCGCTCCATACATTGACATAGGCGATTTTGCGGTAGACAAATTAGGAATTAATTCAGGGAAATTATGCTCTAAGAATTTTACCCATCCAGGACTACAAGAAGTTATAAGAGGTAAATTTTTATTTTCCTTCAATCTCTCAATAAATTCTGTACCCTCTTCCATAATAGTAAAGTCAGCACCTGTATTTGTATCCAATACTCTGTCAAATCCAAGTCTCTTTAACGCAGCTACCATCTTACCTGTAACAGCCTCACCAATAGGTAATCCAAACTCTTCCCCAAGAGCTGCCCTAACTGCAGGTGCAGTTTGAACAACAACATGAATATCCGGGTTCTGCAGGGCATCCCAAACTTTATCCATATCATATTTAATCGTAAGAGCACCAACCGGACAAACAGCAACACACTGACCGCAATTTACACAATTACTTTCAGAAAGTGGCTTATTAAATGCCGGTGTAACCTTAGAATTCATCCCACGATAGGCAACATCAATTGCTCCAACAGTTTGAATATTTTTACAAACAGCAACACAACGTCTGCACAAAATACATTTTGAATTATCTCTTACAATCGATGTTGATAAATCATCAATCTCTTCATCGTTAGACCCTTCATAAATAACATCTCCAACTTGCATTGTTTCAGCCAAGGCCTGTAATTCGCAATCTGTATTTCTTGAACAAGTAAGACAATTCTTTTTATGATTTGAAAGAATCAATTCTAAAGTAGCTTTTCTAGCTTCAATAACTTTCTTTGTATTAGTTTTTACAACCAAACCTTCAGCAACAGGATATGAACAAGAAGCTTGAAGTCCTCTTGCTCCCTGAATTTCAACTAAGCAAATCCTGCACGCTCCAATTTTATTAACATCTTTTAAATAGCAAAGTGTTGGAATCTCAATTCCTGCTTGCTTTGCAGCCTCCAAAACGGTTAAATTATCCTCAACTTCTATATTAACACCATCAATCGTTATATTAACTTTACCCATTTTTTTCACCTCTTCCTATTTCTTTTCAATAGCTTTAAAGTTACATTTACTCATACATAATCCGCATTTTATACATTTTGAGCTGTCAATCTTAAACGGACTCTTAATTTCACCCGAAATTGCTCCAACAGGACAATTTCTCGCACATAAACTACAACCCTTACATTTTTCAGGATCAATAACATAGTTTACAAGCTTCTTACAAGCTCCAGCCGGACACCTCTTTTCTCTAATATGAGCTTCATATTCATCTCTAAAGTACTTAATAGTACTCAAAACAGGATTTGGTGCTGTTTGACCAAGACCACAAAGAGCAGAACATTTAATATTATTAGCAAGTTCTTCTAACTTTTCGATATCCCCCTCTTCTCCCTGTCCTTTAGTAATTCTGTCCAAAATTTCATACATTCTTCTTGTACCAATTCTACAAGGCGGACATTTACCACAAGATTCACTAATTGTAAATTCCAAGAAGAATTTTGCAATATCAACCATACAGTTATCTTCATCCATAACAATAAGTCCGCCCGAACCCATCATAGAACCGATAGCCATAAGTGAATCATAATCAATTGGCGTATCTAAATGACTTGCTGGTATGCAACCACCACTAGGTCCACCAGTTTGAGCTGCTTTGAACTTCTTTCCGTTTGGAATGCCTCCGCCAATATCAAAAACAATCTCTCTTAAAGTGATACCCATAGGTACTTCAACCAGACCGGTATTATTTATTTTTCCACCTACAGCAAAAACTTTCGTACCTGTGCTCTTCTCCGTACCAATTGAACTAAACCAATCTGCTCCTTTTAATATAATCTCAGGAACATTAGCAAGCGTTTCAACATTATTAAGAATTGTAGGTTTTCCAAACAAACCTTTAACAGCAGGAAAAGGCGGTCGTATTCTTGGTTCTCCACGTTTTCCCTCTATAGAAGTCATTAGTGCTGTTTCTTCACCACAAACAAAGGCACCTGCACCCAATCTCAAACCTATGTCAAAACTAAAGTCTGTACCGAAAATATTTTTACCTAAAATTCCGTACTCTTTAGCCTGAGCAATTGCGATTTTTAATCTGTTAACAGCAATAGGATATTCCGCTCTAACATAGATGTATCCTTGATTTGAGCCAATAGCATATCCTGCTATTGCCATCGCTTCCAACACAGAATGAGGATCTCCTTCAAGAACACTTCTATCCATAAAAGCTCCAGGATCTCCCTCATCGGCGTTACAACAAACATATTTTTGACCTGCAGGCTGAGCAGCCGCAAAAGACCATTTCCTTCCTGTTGGGAATCCTGCACCACCACGACCGCGAAGTCCTGATTTTAACATAGTATCAATAACTTCTTCAGGTTCCATATGAAGCAAAACCTTTTCAAGAGCCTTATAACCATCAAAAGCTAAATATTCATCAATATTTTCAGGATTTATTCTTCCACAATTTCTTAACGCAAGTCTGTTTTGTTTCTTATAAAAACCAAGATCATGCAAAGTACGTGCAAGTTCTTCTGTTTCTGTATCCTTTATAAGATGTTTTTCAACAACATTTCCACCAATAATATGTTGGTCAATTATTTCAGGAACATCTTCCGGTTTTACCATTGTGTAAAATGTTTCACCGGGATAAACGATCATTATAGGTCCTTTTGCACAAAGACCAAAACAACCTGTTTTTATTACCTGCACTTCATTTTCTAAATGTTTTTCTTTTATCTCTCTTTCTAATTCTTCTATAATTTTGGGAGATTTAGAAGAAGTACAACCGGTACCACCACAAACCAATATATTTTTTCTTGTAGAATCTATCTTTTCGCCGATTCTCATTTTTATTTGCTCAAAAGTATCTCGACGAATTTTTTCTAATTCTTCAATTGATTTCATCTTTGCTCTCTCCTCTCTCTATTCATATTTACTAAGAATTTCTTCAACCTTATCAGGTGTCATCTTACCATAAACTTCCTCATTTATAACCATAACAGGTGCAAGTCCGCAAGCACCAACACATCTGGTATCTTGAATAGAGAACTTCCCGTCAGGTGTTGTTTCTCCTGCTTTAATTCCAAGTACTTGTTCAAGCTTTTCTAAAACCTTATCAGCTCCTTTTACATAACAAGCCGTTCCTAAACAAATTTGGATATTATACTTTCCCTTCGGTTCAAGAGTAAATCTTGAATAAAACGTAGCAACGCCAAAAACTTCTGCAAGGCTTACCCCTAACCCCTTAGCAATCATTTGCTGTGCTTTTTCAGGAAGATATCCAAACAATTCTTGAGTCTCATGTAACACAGGAATCAAGGCACCATCCATATCTTTGTGTTCAGCTATGATCTGTTCTAATTTTTTTACTTTTTCTGCGTCTAGTTCGCAGCAACACCCATTGTGTTCAGCCATTTTTATGTCCTCCTTATTTTATTTTGAAAACTAAAAAACCTTTCACCAAAAGTCATTTTATCACATCATTCTGCAATATTCAACAAAAAACTATTGGTGCTTTTGTATTATTTTGTTTTCTTATTTTTATCACATACTCCACTTTGTAAAACATATATTATATAGACATATATTTTTAAAACAAGGAGCGATATATATGAACGATAAACTATTAAAAACGCTGTCTACACTACTTTCAAAATTACCAAAAAAAGACTTAGAAAACAATATAGCAAAGGCTAAGGATATGCTAAAAAACTCAAATAACGAAGATTTATCAAAGCTTTTGTCGAATCCACAAGTCTCAAAACTTCTCGGAAATGATGCAGAAAATCTAAAAGAACAACTAAAGAATATAGACATTAAAAATATAAATCCAGATGAATTAGAGCAGAAATTACGTATAAAAAAAAGAAGGTGATTTAATTGTCAAACTCTGAAAAAGCAGATGTATCCAAGGATACAGAATCTGAGTTGTCAGATATTATTTCTATGCTGTCAAATATTTCTGAAGAAACTCAAGTATCAAAAGAAACTGTTTTACTAAATTCATTAAAACCATACTTAAGCAAAAAAAGGCAAAAAAAATTAGAACAATGCGAAAAAATAATATCACTTACAGATACCTTAAAAGTTTTAAATGACTTACATATGTTTGACGATTTCCTAGGAAATACTGATGAATAGGAGGTTTTTTATATGACTTACTCTTGTAAATATAAAAACAATCCTACTTTCCCTTATACAAAAATTAACCACCTACACACAAATCACAATAAAAATCACACAAAAAAAGAAACACCTTCTGAAAATGAAAATTCTCTTTTTAATTCTTTTCTTTCTCCAATTGAAAAGTTTCTCGGAAGAAAAATAGAATTTGACGACCTGATTTTAGTTGCTATTATCTATGTTATTTTTACAGAAAAAGACAAGGACAATAACCTTCTTTTGTTATGCCTTTTTTTTATATTACTAAGTTGATTCTTTTACTATTTCAAAAGCTTTAACATTATCTCCTTCTTTTTTATCCGTACAAGTTATAAGCACCTGACAATTATTTAATTTTTCGTATAAAAAACTTCGTCTTTTCTCATCTAACTCAGACATAACATCATCTAACAGTAAAACCGGCATTTCTCCTTTTTCTACAAATATAAAATCCTTTTCGGCTAATTTCAGTGAAAGAATTGCTGTCCTTACCTGACCTTGTGAACCATACAGACCCAAATTAAGTCCGTTTATTTCAAATATATAATCATCTCTGTGAATCCCAACAGATGTAAATCCCCTTTTAAAATCCTGGATACATCTATCTTTTAGCTGTTTTAAAACATCTTCTTTCTTTCCTTTTATTTGAGTTTTATATTTTAACTCTACCTCTTCTTTTTTCTCGGAAATTTCACTATGATATTTATAAAAAATAGGTTGTATTTTTTCTATATAACTTTCTCTTATCTCCTTTATTCTGACATTAAGTTCCGCTAATTTTTCATCCCATATTCCAAGCTCAACCATATCTATCCTATTTGAACCATTTTTTATAAGTTGATTTCTTTGTTCTAATACTCTGTAATACTCTTGCAAAAAATGAATGTATCTCGGATTTAATTGGCTAAGTAACATATCAAAGCTTTTTCTTCTTTCGCCCGGCTCACCTTTTACAAAAAACATATCTTCAGGTGAAAACATAACAATCAGAAGATTACCGAATAAATCACTTATTTTTGCCTGTTTTATTCCGTTTATCTTTATTTGTTTTTTGTTTTTAGATGAAACCAAGAAATTAATATTTTTTTTTCTTACACTATCATCAAATTTAATATCCACACTTCCAAACTCTTCACCGAATTTTATTAATTCAGAGTCTTTTCTTGTACGAAATGATTTTCCAAGAGCACAAACGTATACAGACTCTAAAATATTCGTTTTTCCTTGAGCGTTGTTTCCGTAAAAAACATTTGTATCAGGAGAAAGCAAAAATTCTCTATCTTTATAACTTCTAAAATTTTTAAGATTAATAGAATCTATTATCATTTTATTCCCCCTAAAACACAGGATACATCTATATTCTAACAGGTAAAACCATGTAAATATATTCTTCTCCTTCTTCCGGTCTTATAACACACGGAGAAACAGATGAACCGAAATCTAAAATAATATTTTCGTCTTCAACAGCTCTAACTGCATCAATTAGATATTTAAGGTTAAAACCTATTTCCAACGGCTTTCCTATACTTTCTACGATAACTTCTTCCCTAACATCTCCGGATTGCACTGCACATTGAATAACCATTAAAGAATCTGCTATTGTTATCTTTATAGGTAGTTGCTTTTCATCTCTTGACATAACAGCAACTCTTTCAAGTGAACTTAACAAAACGTTTCTATTCGCTTTTACTCTTAGCTCTTTCTCATTAGGAATCGCTTGTCTGTAATCTAAGAATTTTCCTTCCAATACCCTTGTAACAGCTGTACAATTAGGAATTTCAAACAAACTTTGGTTCTTTTCAACGCCTATTTTTATTATTTGACTGTCATCAACCAAAATTTTCGAAATTTCATTTAACGTTTTTCCCGGAATAACAACAGAAAATTCTTCAGAGCTTTCTTCTAAATTTACTTTTGTCTGGAGTGCAAGTCTAAAACCATCTAATGCAACCATATTCATTATTCCGTCTTTTTTTTCAAGTAAACATCCTGTAAAAATAGGTCTTGATTCATCTATTCCCACAGCGAAAATTGTCTTTCTTATCATTTCTTTTAAATCATTTTGTTTTATTTTTATTGTTTGCTCTGCATTTATTTCAGGAAATACAGGAAAATCATCACTGGGTGTAGTAACAACTTTAAATAAAGATCCTTCACATTCTATTATAAGAAGATTTTGTTCATTTGTTGATAAATTAATTGTGCTGTCTGGTAACTTTCGTATTATTTCTGAAAAAATACTTGCACCAACTGTTGTTTCTCCTTCTTCTGTTATTTCTGTCTGTATTCTGTATTCTATCCCAAGTTCTAAATCTGTTGCTGTTATAAACAATGTGTTATCTTTTGCAATTAAATGAAAACATTCAAGTATAGGCATAGTTGTTTTTCCCGCTACAGCTTTTTGTGATGCATTTATACCGATTAAAAGTTTTTCTTTTTCAATAGAAAGTTTCATAAAAAACACTCCTTTATATGGCTAAAAAGTTTTTCTTTTTATTATAATTAAAATATTAAAAAGTTATTTTAGTTATAGTAATGTTGATAATGTTGAAAAGTCGATTTTTCTAAATTATAACTGAAAAAATAAAGTTTATAACATGAGGACAATTCATCAAAATTTATCAACACTATAAAATTTAAATGTGAAATACCTGTTATCAACAGAATATATACAATGTATCAACCTTTAAATGTTGATAGTTTGAACATTGGAATTTTAGAGGATTGCACATTGGTATAATCGTTGTAATATGCAGTTTTTCGTTATGTTTATATTGTGGAAAACTTAGTAGAATAAAATTTTCTTTATTTCTTCTACTTTTTTATTTAATTCATCATCTTCCGTTATGTTTTTTGAGATTTTATTACAAGCATGAATAACGGTTGAATGATCTCTCTTTCCGAATTCAAAACCTATTTTCGGTAAAGATACATTTGCAATATCACGACATAAATACATTGCAATTTGCCTTGGAATAGCAATATCAGCACTCTTTTTGGTAGATTTTAGATCATCTACTTTTATTCCAAAGTATTTTGCTACAATTTTTTGAATAAGTTCTATAGTAATAGCTTTTGTAGGTGAATTTGTAATATCTTTTAATGCTTGTTTTGCAAGTTCTAAAGATAAAGGTTGATTATTAAGACGTGCAAGAGCTAAAACACGATTTAACGAACCTTCTAGCTCTCTTATGTTAGAATCGACACGTTCGGCTATAAAAGCATTTATTTCGTCCGGTACTTCTATTCCGTCTAGTTGTGCTTTTTTACTTAAAATTGCAATTCTTGTTTCATAATCGGGCATTTGAACATCGGCAGTAAGACCCCATTCAAATCGTGAACGAAGCCTGTCTTCCAAAGGTTCAATGTCTTTTGGCGGTCTGTCGCTTGAAATGATTATTTGTTTATTTGCTTCATATAAAGCATTAAAGGTGTGGAAAAACTCCTCTTGAGTTCCTTCTTTCCCAGCAATAAATTGAATATCATCTACTAGCAAAACGTCAACATTTCTGTATCTGTTTCTAAAAGCATTATTTCCTTCTGCACCTTGCTCTTTTATTGCATTTATGAAATCAATGGTAAATTTTTCAGATGTAATATAAAGTATTTTTTGATCCGGATGCTGTTGTAATATATAATGACCTATAGCATGCATTAAATGTGTTTTTCCAAGGCCTACTCCACCGTATAAAAACAAAGGGTTATACGCTTTTGCCGGAGATTCGGCAACCGCTAAAGATGCAGCATGTGCAAATCTATTGTTATTCCCTACTACAAAATTTTCAAAGATATATCTTGGGTTTAGTCCGGTTGGAGATTTTTCAACAGTTTTTATTTCTGGTATTTTTTTTTCTTCTTGTTTTTTAGCTTCTTCTGGTATCAAATATTTAATATCTAATTCAATGTTTTTTACGAATACGACAGTATTTTTTAACAGTTCGTGAAAATTAGTTTTTAAATATGTTCTGTGGAAATCTGTTGGTACTTCTAAATACAAAACATTATCTTCGATATATAAAGGTTTTAGTGGAGAAATCCACGTGTTAAAGCTTATTACACTGGTTTCGTTTTTTAAACAATCAATTATTTTTTGCCATTCCTCAGATAAAATATTTGACATTTTAATCCCCTTCCCAAAGATATTGCTGTTAAAAAACTTGTTGATAAGTTATAAGAAGTGCTAATAGCATGAAACAACAAATTTTTTTATAAAAAAATAGCTATATAATTAAAAAATTTCAAAGCATAGCTATTTGAATAGTTTTTATCAACATGGGAATAATATAAAGTTATCCACATAGTTATCCACAATTGTTGATAAAGCATAAATAAAGCTTTGAAATTCTTATCATTCGTAAAATAAAGCATTTTTTGATGTTGATAAAATTGTTGATAATCAACATCAGTAACAATATAACAGAAAAAGTTTTTATTTTCAAGAAAAAAGAAAATAAAATTTTTCTAATGGTTGAAATAGAAAAGTAAACAAGATAAAATATCTAAGAAAGAAGAAAGGAGATAAACATGTTAGAATTAGATAAATTGAATCCGGAACAGTTAGAAGCGGTAAAAACCACAGAAGGACCTTTATTAGTAATTGCAGGAGCAGGCTCTGGAAAAACAAGAGTACTTACATATAGAATAGCGTATTTGATAGGAGAAAAAAATGTAAAACCATATAATATATTAGCAATAACTTTTACTAACAAAGCAGCAAAAGAAATGAAAGAAAGGGTTGAAAAATTAGTAACAGAGGAAGCTGAAGATATTTGGATAAGCACTTTCCACTCGACATGTGTTAGAATATTAAGAAGAGATATTGAAAAAATAGGATATGAAAAAAGTTTTGTAATATTTGATACGGCAGATCAAAAAACATTGATAAAAGAATGTCAAAAAGAATTAGAAATAGATGATAAAAACTTTTCGGTTCAATACCTTATCAGTGAAATAAGTAAGGCAAAAAATCAATTAGTTGAACCAAAAGAATATTTAAAACAAAATCAGACAAATTTTCGATTAGCTAAGGTTGCAAATGTTTATATGTTATACGAGAAAAAATTAAAGGAAAATAATGCATTGGATTTTGACGATTTGATAATGAAAACAACACAACTTTTTTTGGAAAATCCGGATGTTTTAACATATTATCAAAACAAGTTTAAATATATATTAGTAGATGAGTATCAGGATACAAACCAAGCTCAGTTTACTTTAGTAAGTTTACTTGCTTTAGGAAGTGGAAATTTATGTGTAGTAGGTGATGATGATCAGAGTATATATGGTTTTAGGGGAGCAGATATGAGAAATATATTAGATTTTGAAAAGGCATTTCCTGGTGCAAAAACAATAAAACTTGAGCAAAATTATCGTTCTACAAGCAATATATTAAACGCTGCAAACGAAGTTATAAAAAACAATGAAGGAAGAAAGCAAAAAAAACTTTGGACAGAAAACGAAGAGGGAGAAAAAATACAATTTTATAAGGCAGAAGATGAGAAAGATGAAGCTAAGTACATAATTGGGCAAATAAAATCATTAGTATCAAAAGAAAGGAAATACAGTGATTTTGGAATTTTATACAGAATAAACGCACAATCCAGAATAATTGAAGATTATTTGATGAGTGAGGCTTTACCTTATAAAGTTGTAGGAGGTCTTAAATTTTACGACAGAAAGGAGATTAAAGACGTTATTTCATATTTAAGGGTATTATATAACCCTATGGACAATGTAAGCCTTAAAAGAATAATTAATGAGCCAAAAAGGGGTATAGGAAAAACTGCTATAGAAAACATACAAAAATCTGCGACAGAAAAAAACACTTCTTGTTGGGAAATCCTACGAAACATAGATGTATGCCCAGATGTAGCTAGGGCGAAGAATGGAATAAAGGAATTTTACAATTTGATTGAAGGAATAAAAAATGAAGCGAATAATGAGAATATGTTGGTTTCTCAGATAATAACAAAGGTTGTTAACGAAACAGGGTATATAAGTGCTTTGCAACAAGAAGATACTATTGAGAATCAAACGAGAATAGAAAATATAGCCGAATTGGTTGCTGTTGCTGAAGAGTATGAAAAAGAAGCTGCAGAACCAAGTTTAGCAGACTTTTTGGAAAATATGGCTTTAGTGTCGGATTTGGATAATGCAGATACCGAAGAAAAAGAATATATTACTTTAATGACAATGCACAGTGCAAAAGGATTGGAATTCCCGGTTGTGTTCATTCCCGGAATGGAAGAAGGCGTTTTTCCGGGATATCGTTCTATGGGTGATCCATCCGAAATAGAAGAAGAAAGAAGACTTTGTTATGTTGGGATTACAAGAGCAAGGGAAAAACTTTATATAACATGTGCAAGAAGAAGAACATTATTTGGAAACACAAGTATAAATAAACCGTCAAGATTTTTAGAAGAGATACCTGAAACACTTATGGAAGGATATCAAAAAGAGCTTCTAAGTGAATACAATTCAAATGATTTTTATTCTTCAAAGGTAACAGAGTACAAGTTATTTGATGATACAAGTTATAAGTCAAAAGTTTCTGCAGCTGCTAATGGAGGATCTTATATTAAGAATATAGAAGGATACAAACCGGCTGCGACGCAGATACACGCAGATTTATCCGTATTTGAAGAAGGTAAATTTGTAATGCATAAAAGGTTTGGTGCAGGTGTTATTACAAAGATTACCCCTGAAGATGATGATTTAATGTTAGAGATTTTGTTTGAACGTTCGGGAAAAAAGAGACTTATGGCTAAGTTTGCTCAATTGGAGGTGCAATAATATTTTTACTATAAAAAATCAGGCTAGAGATGAAATAACAGAAAAAAAGTCTAGGTTTATCGCAAGTGTCTTTCTTGTTGATTCAAAAGAAGAGGCGGAAAATAAGATAAGTGAGATAAAAAAAGAGTTTTGGGATGCAAGACATAATGTTTATGCATATATTTTACCGAATAACATATGTAAATATAGTGATGACGGTGAGCCACAGGGAACTGCCGGTCTGCCTATTTTTAGCATACTTCAAAAGAGAGAAATAACAAATGTTTTGGTAGTTGTAACAAGGTATTTTGGAGGAATTTTACTTGGAAAAGGCGGACTTATCAGAGCATATTCAGAAGCTGCAAAAAAAGCATTAGAAAAGGCTGTGATATATGAAATAATAAAATATACAAAAGTAAGATTTATTTGTGGATATGAAATAAAAGATAAAGTTTTATTTTATTTTGATAAATCTCAAATCCAGTATACATCTATATTTGCTGAGAATGTTCAAATAGAAATAGAAATTCCTGAAGAAAAAATACAAGAAGTTGTCAAAGATGTCATAAAATTAACAGAAAATAAAATTATATATACTATTTTGTCGAAATAGATACAAAAAATACAATGTTCATCGACAAATTTTACCTTATTTTTTTTAGACAAGTTTTTATAATAAATTTGTGAATAAAGAAAATAATGCTTTTTTCACGAAAGTTAAACAAAATTTAACAGAAGAAGAATGTTTGGCTAGAAAAAAGGAGGAGGTTTGACGATGGGCGAGGAAATTAGAGTTTTAATTGCAGATGGTAATGTGGAAACATCGGCAAAATTGAGGGAGTATTTGTCACAACAAAAGGATTTTGTAGTAGACGGAGTGGTTGATAACGGAGCAGATGCAGTTGAAATGATTGCAGAAAAGAAACCGGACTTTGTTGTGCTTGAGATGTTGTTGCCTAAAATTGATGGTATTGGGGTTTTAAAAGCAGTTCAAAATAAGAAGATTGATAAAAGACCTGTGTTTTTGGTTTTATCTTCGTTGTCGCAAGATATTATGATAAGGGAAGCAATATCTTTAGGTGCATATTGCTTTATGTTGAAACCTTTTGATTTTTCTATATTGACCGAACGTATAAGGAGAATTGTTAAAAAAGAAAAAAGTACAAAGATAGTAGAAAGAAAAAGAACAGTAACAGATGAAAATTTAGAGAAAGAAATCACTAATATAATGCATGATATTGGTGTTCCGGCTCATATAAGAGGTCATCAATACTTGCGTGAGGCGATAATTTTGTCAATACATAATCAGGATTTGCTTGGTGCTGTTACAAAAACTTTGTATCCTAGTGTTGCAACTACTTATAATACAACACCAAGTAGGGTAGAAAGGGCGATAAGACATGCAATAGAGGTTGCGTGGAGCAGGGGGAGACTAGATACTTTACAGAATGTGTTTGGATATACGATAAATGTTGCTAAAGGAAAACCTACGAATAGTGAGTTTATTGCTATGATTGCAGATAAAATGAAGTTGGAAATGAAGACAGAGGTGTAAGCCCAAACAGAAGGCCGGTAATTTTTATTACCAGCCTTCTGTTTGGGTTATCATAGTTTTATCAGTAGCCGGTAGTGAATCAAAAGAAACAATATTAGGTGCTACGAATGTTTGTAGGTTATCGTTATAACCGACAATATTTGAAGTATCTATAAATGGTCTGAATTTAGGACAGCCTGTCGCTTTATAAAAATATAGTAATTCGTCATAAGTAGTGATAGGAGTACAGTTTTCAAATAAAAGAGGAGTAGCCAAATTTGAGCAAACAGTCGGGTTAGAGTACAAATACGAGTAAATAGCATCTCTGTTGTTATTATAAGCTTCTATGTATTCAGGGCTAATTCCGTTTATAACATCAGGTAGTAATGAATCAATATATTCGTCATCTGCTAGACTGGGATCTACAGCTGGACAAGTAAAAACTCTTACTTGTTCGGAATTTGGTAATGTTTTTACACATTGCTTGCATTTTATACATTGTGCACACCTAAAGTCAGAAGAAGAAGAAGCAAAATCCATGAAGCTTTTTCCAATACTGTTTATGAAGTTGATTAATCCCATTTATTTCACCTTTTTTCTTTTTTTTGAAATTTTTTTTATAAATTTTCGTATTTCGTTGAAAATTCTAAGTCCAACACCAAGTATTATAACAGAAATCACTAAATAAAGCAATATTCTTAAGATTACAAATATAACAGGCTCTTTTTCAACGTCATTTTGAGCCAATAAATTTATTATGCCTATAGTTTCTCCATCTCTAGTATAAGAAACTGTTCCGAGTACATCTCCTTTTTTGATGGGAGCAACGATGTTGTCGTTTAAAGTGATAATCTTGTCAAACACAGGTGTATCCCCATTTTTAACAGTTACATTTAATCCCGAACCTGCAGATAAATTTAAGGTTTCTTTTCTTGATTTTTTAGGAATACAAGTTGTTACAAATTGATTTTGAGCGATCAATTGTTGATTATGGTAGTTTTCAAAGCCGTAGTTAAATAATGTTAAAGTATCTAGATAAACAGTTGATTTGTTTACCGGTATAATTCTTCCGCCCAGAACAACTGTTATAAGGTCGAGACCGTCTTTTGAAGCAGATGCTACCAGACAATTGCCTGCTTGTGATGTATAACCTGTTTTTATTCCATTTGCGGCAGAGAAAAAGTATTCGCCTCCTGATGTTAGCAATTTATTGGTATTATTGAAAGGTCTTTTTGTTTTTGAAACATTCGTTGCAGGCATTTCATATTTTGATTGAGATACGATTTCTCGGAATTTCTCGATTTTCATAGCATTATAGGCTATTTTTGCCAAGTCTGCAGCTGTTGTATAGTGATTATCGTCGTGTAATCCGTTTGCATTTACAAAATTAGAATTAGTTGCACCTAGGTTACGAGCAGTAGTGTTCATTAGATCTACAAAATTTGAAATTGAACCGGAAACATGTTCGGCTAGTATATTTGCAGCGTCATTACCAGATGGGAGCAATAAACCGTATAATACCTGTTCTAAAGTAAGCTTTTCGCCTTCAGAAAAATATGCAAGTGTACTCCCTTGTGGAATTGACATCACAGCATATCTTGATGGAATTATTTCTGTATCCATTGAATAGCCTTGAGATAATGCGATGTATGCTGTTAGAATTTTTGTTGTACTGGCAGGATATGCTTTTTGGTTTGAATTTTTTTCATATAAAACATTACCTGTTTTTGCATCTATAAGAATGGCTGAATCGCAGTATACATCTAATGCATAGGATTTTATAGGGCAAAGAACTGTTATTAAAATAAAAATAAAAAATGTAAAAATCAATGGAATTTTTTTATGCTTAATTTTCTTCATGATAACCTCCATTTATCGGCAAATTTTTCCACTGTTGACAAAAAAAGAAAAACAAGATATTCTAATTTTGGAAAGGAGTGGAAATTTTGAAATTCGAACTAAATAAAAAAACAATAATTTCTGTAGTTATTACTACATTTTTACTATCGGCATTATTATATAACATACTTTATATGAAGGAACAAAAAAATGAAATAATTAATGAAATAGAGAGTGGAGAAATGATTGATGTTGAAAGAGAAGAAGTAGAAAAAATTGAAGAGGTAAAAACTATTTTTGTAGATGTTGGAGGAGAGGTTGTAAGTCCGGGGTTATATGAATTACCTGAAAATTCAAGAATTAATGATGCGATAAACTTGGCAGGAGGCGTAACTGAAAAAGCAGACACGTCCACAGTTAATTTAGCGTATATTCTATCAGATGCCATGAAAATTGTGATACCAAAGAAGGAAGTAAAAAAAGTTGTAAGTAAAACAACTTATTATAATTCAACACCTGTTATAAATGTAACAAGTGGTGTTACAGAAAATGAAATCTTTGAAGAAAGTAATAAAATAAATATAAATTTTTCGACTAAAGAACAGCTAACGTCAATAAATGGGATTGGTGACTCAACTGCTCAAAAGATAATTGATTATAGAAATAAAAACGGAAAATTTAACGACATTGAAGATATAAAGAATGTTTCCGGGATAGGAGAGAAAAAGTATGAAAAGATAAAAGATAAAATTACAGTTTAAAAATGAAAACCCCTCAATTAAGAGGGGTCCTTTTTTAGCTAAAAAAAGGCGAAATACATACCCGATTTTGGCTGTCCAGTATCAAAGGAGCCGTCGATACTGTAGCAGCATAAACAGTCCGAATATACTGCTCGGAATGAACAACATTCTCGAAGCAGCTATCGATAATGATATCGAAATCTTTAGAAAATCCGATATCATCATCTTCAGACAACAGGAACTGGTAATAGTACCTGTCATCTGGGATAGGCAGAAATTTTGCAATCTGTCTATAAACAAAATTTCCTGTCGGTCGGTCGGGTTCTCTTCCTCCAAGATATTCTTCGTACTCAGGCTCTTTAATGGTTTTTATGATGAAAGAACCGTTAAAGAGCCTTCTGGTGCAGGAAAGCAAATGTGCCAAAGAATCATTTAAAACTAGCACATCTCCATATCCCGGCAACCAGAAAGAATTCTTAGTGCCGGGGAAAATAGCCCAGCCCTCAACTTCCTTGAGATGCCATGTCTCAAAGGAACTTTTTTTGAAAGAAACCGTCCGCAAGTTGTTCATCGAATTCCTCCTTTTTCCTTGACTTAATTGTATCAAGGATTTATATTATTATTACCAAAAATATTTTACATAAAAAGTTTAAAAAAGTCAATATGTTTTTTTGAGTATTGACACTCCAAGCCTTATGTAGTATAATAAGAACGCCTTTAAAAGGAAAATGTTTTATGAGGAAGTAGGTGTAAATTATGAAAAGAACATTTCAACCTAATAACAGAAAAATGAAAAAGGTTCATGGCTTCAGAGCTAGAATGAAGACAGCAGGAGGAAGAAAAGTTCTTAGTGCAAGACGTGCTAAGGGTAGAGAAGTTCTTTGTGTTTAATTAAGCGAAAAAAGGAAAGAATGAGCATGATAACAATAAAAAAGAACTTTGAATTTAAAAGAGTATTAAGTAGGGGAAAGTCAATAAATGGTAATAATCTTGCTGTTTATTTTTTCCCCAACAAACTTAATCAAACAAGATATGGTTTTGCTATTGGAAAGAAAGCCGGAAAGGCTGTTTGTAGAAATCGCATAAAAAGAATTATAAGAGAGGCTGTGCGACTGACTTCGGTTGATTTCGAAAACGGATTTGATATAGTTTTTGTTTGGAAAAATAAGATTTCTGCTGATGAGGTAGATTTTTTTGAGATAAAAAAAGAGATTGAATATTTGTATAAAAAGGGAAAAAACAGTGAAAAAATTAGTGTTAAAAGCAATTAGTTTTTATCAGAAACATCTTTCTCACTTAAAAGGTCCTGGTTGCTGTATATATAATCCTACTTGTTCTGAGTATACTAGACAGGCAGTTGAAAAGTATGGGGTTATAAAAGGACTTATAAAAGGATTTTGGAGAATATTAAGGTGCAATCCCTTTGCAAAAGGCGGAGATGATCCGCTTAAATAATTTTGTGGGGAGGTTAAAATGATAGCGATAATGGACATCATAGCTCGTTTTATGGGCTTGATACTTAAATCGTTGTATGAAGCGACAGCAAATTACGGTTTGGCTATTATATTATTTACAATTTTCATAAAACTTATAACTATACCGTTGTCACTAAAGCAACAACGTTCTATGAAAGAAACACAGGAAATACAACCTATTTTAGAAAGGTTGCAGGAAAAATATAAGAATAACCAGGAAAAATTAGCACAAGAAATGCAAAAACTTTATGAAGAAAGAAAAATAAATCCTTTTGGTGGTTGTTTACTTTTGTTAATTCAAATTCCTATTATTTATTCTATGTTTTTCGCAATTGCACAGCCGGTTAAATTTATGTATCCTGAATTAAAGCAGGTTCCGGGAGTGACTGAGGCGATTGAGGCATATGCGGATAAAGGAACATATAAAGAGTTGTATTATATTATAAATGAGAGAAAAGATATTATTGATACCGGATTTTTAGGGTTGGATTTAGGAATGGTTCCTAATGTTTCAAATTGGGTAACGTTGATAATCCCTATATTGTCTGGATGTGCAACATTTTTATCTTCATATATTACTAAAAAACAATCTAATAATAATGGTACATCTAATAAGCAAACAGAATCAATGCAAATTTATATGATGATGGTTATGCCATTAATGATTTTTGGTATTTCGTTAAGAGTTCCTCTTGGGATGGGATTATATTGGCTTGTAAATACGTTAGTTACTATTTTACTCCAAGTTTGGATGAATTCAAAAATTTATGGATCGATAAAGAAAGGAACTAAGTTATTAGATAAAGGGGGAAATACAGATGGAGCAAAAGGTTGAGAAAACGGCAAAGACTATTGAAGAAGCTGTAAATGAAGCTTTGATAGAGTTAAAAGTATCTAAAGACGAGGTTGATATAGAGGTTTTAGAAGAACCTACTAAGGGAATTTTAGGGATAGGTGCAAAGCCGGCTTTGGTTAGAGTTTCTGTTAAAGAAGTAAAGCATATAGAAAATGAAAAGAAAGAAGATAAAAAAGAAAAAGTAAATGAAGTAATAAATAATATTGTAAAATGTATGGGGCTTAACATAAGTAATGATATTAAGGAAGAAAATGATGCAATAAAGGTAAATATTGACGGTGAAAACTTGGGGTTGATAATTGGTCGCAAAGGTGAAAACCTAGATGCTTTGCAATTACTTACAAGTGTTATTGTCAATAAAACCGGTGAGTATAAGAGAATCGAGTTAGATGTTCAAAACTATAGGGAAAAGAGAAAGGAAACATTAATTCGCTTGGCTGAGAAAAAGGCAAGAGATGTAGTAAAGTATGGAAAAAATGTTACTTTAGAGCCTATGACGCCTTATGAAAGAAGAATTATTCATACAGCATTACAGAATGATGATAAAGTCACAACAATTAGCATAGGAACAGAGCCTTTTAGAAAAGTAGTAATAAAAAAGGCATAAAAAACTAATTGTCGGTATTTATGATGAGATATCGACAAGATAGTAAAAAGGAGAATACAATGGAAAAAAACACAATCGCTGCTATTGCCACTTCCCCCGGTGTTGGTGGAATAGGGATAATAAGGATTAGTGGAGAAGAAGCATTTTTAGTGGTGTCAAAGATTTTTCGCCCAAAAGATGCTTTTTTTGATGTTTCAAATCCTTTACCAAATGTAATTAAATATGGTCATATTTTTGATGGAAAAGAAAAAATTGATGAAGTTATGGTTTCTTTTTTTAAAGCACCGCATAGTTATACAAAGGAAAATATTGTAGAAATCAATTGCCATGGCGGTACTGTTATAATGCAAAGAATTTTAGAAATAGTTATAAAAAACGGAGCAAGAATGGCAGAACCCGGAGAATTTACAAAACGAGCCTTTTTAAATGGAAGAATTGATTTAACACAGGCTGAGGCAATTATTGATATAATAACATCGAAGACCGATAAGGCAAGAAAAATATCTCTCACTCAGTTAGAAGGTTTTTTGTCGGAAAAGATAAATAATGTTCAGACTAAATTGTATGATGTTTTAATACAAATAGATGCCGGAATAGATTATCCTGAGCATGAAATTGAAGATGTTACACGTGAAACAATTTTCAATGTTTTAACTAAATCAAAAGAAGAACTTGAAAGATTGTGTAATTCCTTTGAAGAAGGTCGAGTATTAAAAGAAGGTGTTAGAACAGCTATTTTAGGCAAACCTAATGTTGGAAAATCTTCTTTGATGAATGTTTTGTTAAGAGAAGAAAGAGCTATTGTTACTGATATTCCCGGAACAACTCGTGACACAATTGAAGAGTTTGTGAATATTCGTGGAATACCGCTTAGAATAATTGATACAGCAGGTATAAGAAAAACTGATGATAGAATCGAAGAAATTGGAGTAGAAAAAGCAAAAAAGGAAATTGAAGATGCCGATATGATAATTGCGGTTTTTGATGTTTCAAGAGATTTAACAGAGGAAGATTTTGAAATTATTGATCTTATAAAAAATAAAAAAGCAATAATAATTGTAAATAAAATTGATTTGAAAACTAAGTGGGATGTAAAAAATATTTTTAAAGATAAAAGAGTTTTGGATATTTCTACTAAAACAAAAATTGGAATAGAAGATTTGGAAAATGAAATTGAAAAACTTTGGAAAAGTAATAATATGAGTACAACTGAAGATGTTATAGTTTCAAACATGAGACATAAGGAATTACTCTTAAATGCACTTAAAGAGATAGATTCAGCGTTCAAGGCTCTAAATGACGATTTGCCGGTCGATATGATAGCAATTAATATACAGAGTATACTTGAGAACTTAGGAACGATTACAGGGCAAAATGTGAGCGAAGAGACTATAAACGGCATATTTTCAAGGTTTTGCTTGGGTAAGTAAGGAGTGGGAGAAATGAGTTTTTTAATAGGGGATTATGATGTTGCAGTAATTGGGGCAGGTCACGCCGGATGTGAGGCTGCATTAGCTTCTGCAAGACTTGGAGCAAAGACAATAGTATTTTCTATCAATTTAGATAGTATTGCTAATATGCCGTGTAATCCTAGTATCGGAGGAACGTCTAAAGGACACTTGGTAAGAGAGATAGATGCTCTTGGTGGAGAGATGGGAAAGAATACGGATAAGACATTTATACAGTCAAGAATGCTTAATAAATCAAAAGGTCCTGCTGTTTTTTCTCTAAGAGCACAAGCAGATAGAAGAAAGTATCAGATGGAAATGAAACACACTTTAGAATCACAGGAAAATTTGGATATAAACCAAGCTGAGATAAGTGATATTGTTATCGAGGAAGGAAGGGTAGTTTCTATAAAAACAGCCAGAGGTGGAGAATATAGAGTCAAAGCTGTTGTTCTAGCAACTGGTACATACCTAAAGGGTAGAATAATATTAGGAGATGTAAGTTATGATGGAGGACCTGATGGGATGTTTCCTGCAAGTTTCTTATCAAAATCCTTGATTGATAACGGTATTGAACTGCTTAGGTTTAAAACCGGAACACCAGCAAGAATTAATGCGAGAAGTATTAATTTTGATGAAATGGAAGTTCAGCCCGGAGACGAAGAAATTGTACCGTTTTCTTTTGAAAATGAACATTTAACTAGAGAGCAAATACCTTGTTGGCTCACTTATACAAATCAACATACTCATGACATTATAAAAAGTAATTTATATCGTTCTCCTTTATATTCAGGAAATATAAAAGGTATAGGTCCTAGGTATTGTCCATCTATTGAAGATAAAATTGTTAGATTTTCGGATAAAGAAAGGCATCAAATTTTTATAGAGCCGATGGGGGAGAACACTGATGAAATGTATGTTCAGGGAATGTCGTCCAGTTTGCCTGAGGACGTTCAATATGAAGTATATCACAGTATAAAAGGACTTGAAAATGCAAAAATTATGAGACCGGCATATGCGATTGAGTATGACTGTATAAACCCAACGCAGTTAAAACGTTCATTAGAGCATAAAAATATTGAAGGTATGTTTTTTGCCGGGCAAATAAATGGAAGTTCAGGATATGAGGAAGCTGCTGCCCAGGGAATAATTGCCGGAATTAATGCTGCAAAAAAAGTACAAGGAAAAGAACCTCTTACATTAGATAGATCCGAAGCGTATATAGGAGTTTTAATTGATGATTTAGTAACAAAGGGAACTAATGAACCTTATAGAATGATGACATCTAGAGCTGAATACAGACTTATTTTAAGGCAAGATAATGCAGATATGAGATTAACGTCTATAGGGCATGAAATCGGTTTAATTTCTGATGAAAGATACGAGAAGTTTTTAATTAAAAAATCAAACATTGAAAAAGAAATCGTGAGAGTTAAAGAAACTGTTATTTCACCAACAGATGAAGTAAATAAGATTTTAAGAGAAAAAGGTACATCTGAAATTACAACCGGCGTTCACTTAGCAGAGCTTTTAAGGAGAACAGAAATAACATATAAAGATTTGGAACCAATTGATAAGTCACGACCTGTTTTAACCTCTGCAGAGCAGGAGCAAGTTGAAATACAAGTTAAATATGAAGGATATATTAACAGACAAATGATTCAGATTGCTCAATTTAAAAAGTTAGAGAAAAAAATGTTACCTCAAGATATTAATTACGATAAAATAAAAGGCTTAGCACTTGAAGCAAGGCAAAAATTAAATAAGCAAAAACCGGAATCAATAGGACAAGCTTCCAGAATTTCAGGTGTTTCACCAGCAGATATATCTGTTTTGCTTGTATGGATTGCAATGCAAAAAAAAGGAGGAAGTAATGAAAAATAAAGAAAAACTTATAAGAGATGCTGAAAAAGTTGGGATTTTGCTAAATGAGTTTCACGTGAAACAATTTGAAAAGTTTCAGCAATTATTGCTTGAATGGAATGAAAAAATTAACCTGACGGCAATAACAGAGGAAGAAGATATAATTACTAAGCATTTTATTGATTCTTTATATTGTTTAAAATATATAAATTCAGAGGATAGTCTTATAGATGTGGGCACTGGTGCGGGTTTTCCGGGCATACCAATAAAAATTGTTTCACATGAAACAAATATTACGTTGTTAGATTCACTTAATAAGAGAATTGTATATTTAAATAATATTATTGACGAATTAAAATTAGATAAAATAATTGCTGTCCATGGAAGAGCTGAAGAGTTTGGAAAGAATCCTGAATACAGAGAAAAATATGATGTTGTAACCGCTCGTGCTGTAGCTAATATGAAGGTACTATCAGAATATTGTATGCCATTTTTGAGAGTTGGAGGAAGATTTATTTGTATGAAAGGATCAGAATATCTAGGTGAACTTGACGATGCAAAAAGTCACATAGGAAATTTGGGAGGAAAGGTTGTTGAAGTTGAAGAAATTGTTTTGCCCGGTACAGATATAAAGCATACTATGATAATAATTGAAAAAGCAAAGGAAACACCTAAAAGTTTTCCGAGAAGAAAGATAAAATAAAGTGTAATTTTATTATTTCCAACAAAAAAGAGGCTACCTTTCGGTAGCCTTTAAAATTATTTCTTATGTAATTTTCTCGCAATTATTGCGAGATAAGGTATTTTAGCCTCCTTTCTTATTTCCTTAAGTACATCTCTTTCCACGGAGAAAGAAGTATCCTTTTTCAAGTAGCCGTCGATCACGACATTCCTGAAATATGGATCTGTAGATCCGGCTGCAATTTGTGTTGCTGCCTCGACTACAGCAGCCAAACTATCACCCTTCTTGTAGAAATTTTTGAGATAGTTTGGCAGCATCTCAAGTTGCACGTTTTTGAACTTGAGACGCAACCACTCAGGGATTAAAGGGAATACCTTGGAGTTGAGGACTTCGACTTCAAGCTCCTCGGTCTTCCGTCTGAGACCGGGAATGGCGTCCTTTAGTGGGCTTGGCATATCCCCGGTCCATATCTCGGCCACGTCGTGAAACAGGCCGACATAAAATCCTCTTTCTGCTATCTCTTGATCTTCAGTTACACTTAAAGACAAGAGATAATCATAAACTGCCACGTCAAAGCTGTGCC
Source organism: uncultured Eubacteriales bacterium (assembly GCA_964640345.1). GTDB lineage: Bacteria > Bacillota > Clostridia > TANB77 > RGIG9151 > RGIG9151. Next base: position 3,894 of record CAZXFU010000001.1, on the reverse strand, counting down.
CCAGTACGGAATAGCACCGCAAGGGTACACGCTTTACCCACCGGATTCGGTGGCGAAGCGTGGACAAGCTCTCGATAAAGGAACAAAGCCTGCAAGCTTCAGTTCCTTTACCACCGTTGAGAATTTCCCTAATTATGGGAAATTCTTTATATTTGCTGAGCCTTTTGAGCTGACGCTCCTGGATCTCAGCATATTTCTCAGGAGAGACGTATTTTTGAATTTCACGTCCCTCATAATAGGTTGCTATTGCAGTAGCAGCCTTATAGATTTTCATCTCGAATGTGTCTTCGAGGTCAGAGATATGAGCTAACATCTCTGGAGATGTTAGAGAAACTATCTGTTTCTTCATATGCTCCATAAATGCAGCTTCTAGCTTCTTGTCCTCAAAAATTTTCGAGTATGTCTCGTCTAACAGGTCACACTTCTCGTATTTTTCAAAAGCACGATATAGTGCGATACGAGGCAAAAGGTAAAATCTTACCTTTGGATGCTCCGCAAATCCCACGCCGCACTCTTGCTCATGTGCGACGAGTTCAAATAAAAGTGCTGAAATTTGGCTGTTGAGAGCCAATTTTGCGGCCTCTGTGTAGTTGTCTTGTAGACAACCAACATGTGCTGACCAGCGTGGGATGCAATTAAGTGCTCTTAAAATCTCTATGCATCCGAGAATATCTTTTCCTTCAGGTTTGAACATTTAACCATCCTCCTCTATTGAGTACATAAAATGTACTGTACTTACGTCCCGAAGCTTAAAGCTTCGTAATTGAAATTAGTTAAACCATATATAATATAGCACAGTTCGGCAGTTATGTCAACTTGTTTCCTGTTTCACGTGAAACAAAAAAATTCGCAAATTTCTTTTTTTTTGTTTTTAGATATGTTAGAATATATACGTTGTAAATAAGGAGGAAATTCTATGGGAAAAGTTGTTGCAATAACTAATCAAAAGGGTGGTGTCGGCAAGACAACTACTGCAATAAATTTAAGTGCATCACTTGCACTAAAAAACAAAAAAGTGTTGCTAATTGACTCTGATCCTCAGGGAAATGCGACTAGCGGATTAGGCATAAATAAATCAAAAGAAAACAAAAATGTTTATTCGGTTATGATAGACGGAGAAAAAATAAAAGAATGTTTAAAAGAGACAAAAATAAAAAAATTATCTGTTTTGCCATCAAGTATAGAACTAGCCGGTGCGGAAATAGAGCTGGCTAATATGATTGCAAGGGAATATGTGTTAAAAACAGCAATAGATGAAATAAGAGACGAATTTGATTTTATAATAATAGATTGCCCACCTTCACTTGGACTAATAACATTAAATGCATTGACGGCATCAGATTCTGTGTTAATTCCGATACAATGTGAGTTTTATGCGTTAGAAGGTTTGGGTCAATTAACAAATACAGTTAACTTGATAAAGAAAAAGCTAAATGTTAATCTTGATGTAGAAGGAATTCTCTTAACAATGTATGAATCAAGGAGAAAACTGTCAAAAGAAGTTGCAGAAGAAGTAAAAAAGCATTTTAAAGATAAAGTCTTTCCTATTTCAATACCTAGAAATGTAAGACTTAGTGAAGCACCAAGTCATGGAAAACCAATTGCACTTTATGATAAAAAGTCGGCGGGTAATAAATGTTATGAAGATTTGGCGAAATTAATAATAAAGAAAAATAAGGTAGAGGTGAAGTAAGATGAAAAAAAGTTTAGGGAAAGGACTAGAGGCTCTTTTTGGAGAGGAAATAGAAGAACAAATAGAAGAAATATCTAATAAGAAAGCCATAATGGAATTAAAAATTTCTCAAATAGAGCCGAATATAGCTCAGCCAAGAAAGTCTTTTGATGAGGAGAGAATAAACGAGCTCGCAAAATCGATAAAAGAAAATGGTTTGATTCAGCCTATAGTTGTTTCTAAAGAAGGAGATACATATAAAATTATAGCTGGAGAAAGAAGATGGAGAGCTGCAAGACTTGCAGGCTTAACAACGGTACCTGTCTATATTAAAGAAGAGATAAATGGTCAAAGGTTATTAGAGCTGGCTTTAATAGAAAATTTACAAAGACAAGATTTAAATTCAATAGAAGAAGCTAACGCTTATCAGGCTTTAATTAATGAATACAACATGACACAAGAACAGGTTGCTGAGGTTATAGGAAAAAGCAGACCTAAAATTGCAAATTCGGTAAGACTTTTAAGTTTGGATAAACGTGTGCAAGATATGATAATTGAAGGAAGGATTTCTGAGGCACATGCAAGGGCAATTTTACCGATTGAAAACAAAGAAAAGCAATATGAAATAGCGTTATTAATAGAGAAAAAAGGGCTTAATGTAAGAGATGTTGAGAACCTTATGAGAAGAAGAAAAAAGATTAACCAAAAAGAAAAGATTGAAGACATTTTTGCAAAAAATATTGAAGAGAATATGAAAAACTATTTAGGAACAAAAGTAAAAATTGTTACGAAATCTAAAGAAAAAGGGAAGATTGTTATTGAATATTTTTCAAATGACGATTTAGATAGAATAATGGATATAATCGGCATGGATAAAATGTATTAATTAAGAGGTGAGAGTTTTGGAGGGGATTTTACAAAATCCGATTTTTGTGATTTCGGTTTTGAGTGTTAATTTTGTTCTTATGATAGCTTTTTTGGTAGTAACCTTTATTGTAGGCAAGGCATATAAACAACTAAATACGAGATATGAAAACTTTATGAGTAAATTAGGTGAAGGGGATAAGGTTGAAAAAATTTTGTCTGAGTATTTAAAGATTGTCGATGAAAATAAAAAACAAGTAATTGAGCAAGAAGAAAGAATAAACAGATTAGAGGCTAATTTAAAAAAATGTATCCAAAAGGTTGGACTTATTAGATATAATGCGTATGGGGATACAGGTAGTGATTTGAGTTTTACGATGGCTTTAATGGATTCAGAAGATAATGGCGTTGTTGTAAATGGATTATATTCAAGAGAGAGTTCATCGATTTTTGCTAAGGCTCTTGTAAAAGGAGAAACAAAGTATAATTTGAGTGCGGAAGAAATACAGGCAATAGATATTGCAAAAGCAAGCAGTAATTCAAGGTATTAGAATCTCTTATTAACTTTTTTAGCAATTCTTTTTTTAGTAAATAGGAAAATCATTTTTGAACAATCCTATTTGACCCGAGGTTTCCTTCTGACCAGTGTTTTCTACAGAGGCTAATATACTTGTCGTTTGCACCTAAAACAACTTGTGCACCGGTTTTTACAACCTTACCGTTAGAGTTAAATCTTGCGTTAAATGTTGCTTTTTTGCCGCACCAACAAATTGTTTTTATTTCTTCGATACTATCTGCCCAAGCAAGTAGGTAAGAACTTCCTTCAAAGAGCTCACCTTTAAAGTCTGCACGTAGCCCGTAGCATACGACCGGGATATTTAGATCATCTACAATATGAACAATGAACTGGACTTGTTGTTTTGTTAGAAATTGAGATTCATCTACTATTACGCAAGAATATCCTTTTAGCATTTCTTCAGAGATGTCATCGAATAATATGCACGGAGATTCTAGACCACAACGTGATTTTATTACCTTTTTACCATCACGTGTGTCAATAGCAGGCTTTGTAAGCAAGACTTTTTGACCTCGTTCTTCATAGTTGTATTTTACCATAAGAGCATTTGCGGTTTTGCTTGAACCCATTGCACCATATCGATAGTATAGCTTTGCCATCTCTATTCCTCCATTCATAATAATCTCATTTCAACTTTATCATATTTTTTCAAAAAATGATACAATTTATTTTATACAAAACTTAAAAACGGAAATTCAAATAAAAATTTTCGAGAAATTTACAAAATTATATAAATGGTAAAATTAATTGAACGAATTGAATAAATAAAAAGGACACATAA